>JAGNHS010000067.1 GCA_018001635.1 Pseudomonadota bacterium
GCACAGCACTTGCATCCCTCTATGTAGGGGGAATTTATGAAAAACGGATTTGCATTCAAGGGGCTATTTTATTTGCTTCTACTCAGCCTACTTGGAACACAAGCTTGCGGGCGAAAGTCTAAGACTACTGAGTCGGCTTCAGTCAACAACAACAATACAAGCACAAGCTCCCCTAGAACTGATAACTTCGATGATTCAAATACTAATAACAATGCCGATTGGGAATCGGTAGACACTGTAGTGTCTTATCCAGCTCCTGAATATAATCAGATTTATACACCAACATGCACTTCATCTCTTTCCGGATTTACGACACAAAAATTACAAGACTTTTTCTTTCTCACTTACACTGGCGTGTCTTCAGGTTCACTTAAGTTTTGTTTGTCTTTACCAACCATCAGCCCTGTGACTTCGACTTTGCGTTTAGAATACCAACACTATTATAGCCAATATCCTAATACGATGTTCATCACTCGTTACACTACAAAGAGCCAGTATTTACTCGATCCTAGTTTGTCGAGCGGTGCACTTAAACTTATGTGGATGAACAAAGATGGTTTCATTTTTGTGAGAGCCAATGCGACCACTTCAGGTGGTGACATATATAGCGGTGAAGTTCGTTATACCAATATGCCTAGCAGCACCACTGCGGATATGGCCTCAGATCTTGAAGAAGCTAATTGTTTAAGTGGAGCAACAAGTGCATCTACTTGTGCTCGTAGTTATGTACTTCATAGAAGTTTCTTCGCTAAATTGGCTGACACCACTGTGAGTTCAACAATTAAAGCAAGAATTCGCCAAATAATAGATTATTACTACTTCAATAGTTATTCTTCTGATTTTGATAATTTGGGAATTTATTCTACAACTCTTGGAACAGGAATGAGTTTCTCTTTATCAGGCGCTCAAGCCACAACAATATCTGAATAAGTCTAGGCACTGAAGAGTTTTTCTTCAGTGCCTAGCTCAAATCAAATTAATCACTTCTGCATGTAAGTCTTAAAATAACCACACTCATTTAGAATTTCTTTAAAGTATTCTGTATCGGAGTAATTATCTTTAAGAACTTTGAAGTATTTTCCAACAGGGATGTCGGACTTAGGAGGATTTTCCCAGTCTACAGGGTTTCCTGTATAGAAATCATTTCTTTCAGTTTTTGCCAGCATGTAAACCATTTTAGTTTTGAATTCTCGGTCTTGTGAAAGATCTAAAGCTTTTTGATAATATTTTTGAGACATAATCATGTTCATGATTTGGTCGGCTTTAGGATCTTTATCATCGTAACCTTTTCTCAAGTTTCCATACTTAGTGTCGTAGAAAACTCGAGAGTTTCCATACCAAGACATGTTGTAAAACCCGTTGGCCAATTGAAAGTTCACATCAGCGGCTTCTTGTCCGCTTAAAGCTTCGGCTTTCTTTTGTAGCTCGGCCATACGATTTACAAAGCTGAGCTTGGTGTATTTATCGTGAGGAGCTTCAAAATCACAGTCGTGACAATCCCAAATATGGATCATGAAGGGGTCGGCATTCAGTTCTTGATTTGCAATTTCAACGCCTGATTGTTTGAGCAAATCAGCTGATTCTTGAGCCTTACCTGCATACATTAGATTGAGAGCTTTGAGTTCGGTGAGGTCTTCAAGTGTGTATACATAGGCGACTTTAGATAAGAAACTATCAAACTTTGAATTGGCTGAGTTGTTTACAAAAGTGATGAGTTCATCAATTTTACTATTGTTTCTGTATAGTGTGTCGTCTGTGCGATCCACTAACATAAGAGATCGGATATGATCTCCAGCGCTTTCGTAGAAATCGCTGAGGCGATTTCTAGTCCAAGTGTAGAGAGTGTCAGCACGGAAATTCTCATCGCTCTTATAAGACGCTAACCAGCTGAGCTCGTTGGCTAGATGGTCTTCTAAACTTTTGTCTACGGCACTCATCGATCTCATTTTAGTGAAAAAACTACTCATGCGAATTTGAGCTTGAACAATAGGACTTGCTGGAGCATTCGCTTTGGCTAAGGAAATATACTTAGAGGCCTCTTTTAAATTTCCAGTCAAAGTATAGAGGTGAGCTAAGGATATTTGCCAGAGATAGGGTTTGTAGACTTTCCCAGCATCTGTGAGGACTTTGATAGTTTCTAGACGTTGAACTCCTACAGTTTCGAGATCAGTTTTAACACCATCGGGAAAATCCTTTGGATTTTTGATTCGCTCTTGGTTTGTGGTCCATTCTTCTTCAGCTTTATTGACTTCACGAACTAGGAGTAAAGGCAAAAGATTTGAAGTGGGGTTGATGGCGTAAATATGTTTGATGGCGGAAAGGCCGTCGGCATAAACACCAAGAAGTTGCCATAAGATTTCTTTTTCTCTTTTAGTTTTAGCCATGGCGAGAGTTTCTTGCCAGTCGCTTTCTTCCATGGGGTGAAAAGAAAAATAGGAAGTTCGTTTCATTGGAGCGAATTGGTCGTAGATTAAAGAATAAATATAATTGGCAGGTCCGTATTTTTTATCTTTATATAGAGAACCAGCAGCCATATCCATGAAACGATATTTAACGCTAGAACCTACTTTAATGCTGCTAAGGTTTTGTTTGTAATAGCTCTGGGCTTTTGAATATTGCTTGCTGTAGTAATAAAGACGAATGACTTGAAGCTGATAGCGATTCTTTAAGAAAGTGTCTTTATTGTTTTGAGCTAATGGAATCGCTTCATTGATAAGTTTATTGGCGTCTTCAAGATCTTTTTGAGGGTCGCTTCCTTCGACGGGAGTTTCTTCCCATCCATCTTTTCCAAGCATACGAGTTGTTAGCGGTTCTACTCTTTTAGCGAGGTCGAGATATTTAAGGGCAACTACAACTTGATTTTTCTTGTTGAGAGTGTCGAGTGAAGCTTTAATGGCTTTGAGCTCATCGCTTAGTTCTGTGGGTTTGCCTTGGATGGCATTTCTGAGTTTTGTGAGATCTTCTAAGCTCACTTTGTAAAGAAGTTGGCTAAGACTCTCATAGCTTAGAACATTTCCTAAGTAATTTGACCATTCTTTAGTGTTGATGGTGTTGATTTCTTCGAAGCGGTCTTTTTCGCCATCGGGAGCATGACTATAGAAGGTGTGGTAGGAGCGGAAAAAGGGAAATTCACTCGAGCGTTCAATAATTTCTGGAGCAAAAAATGAGTTACATTCCATATCAAAGCAAACTTCATCAAAGCCTGAAGCTTTGATTTGTGCTGAGCTTATGAAAATTAAGGCTGCTACAATTTGTGCAAACTTAAAATTGCTCAAAGATTTTTTCGATTTCACTATTTCCATAACGATTTAAATTCCTTTCATCGAGGTCAAAAAAAGCTACAGTGTGGAAAGACTTTTTCCAAGCTGAGCCCTTTAAGGCTAATTGAGCGGCGTCTTCTGTATTTTTGGGAGTGCTTTCTTCAACAGAGAGTAGATCGCCTTCGGCAAAATATTTGCCATGATAAAAAAATGATTTTCGAGCGACGAATCTCAAGGGAGCTGTTTGCTCGAATCCTACGTTTAATAATTCATTGAAATTTCCAATATCTAAAAGTTCCAGCACTTTGTTGTCTCTAGAATGAATCACCCATGAAAAAATAGGTAAAACTAAATCAAGGGGGAGTTTGTATTGAGAAATGTGTGGAGTGTAGAGGCTGGCATCATTAACGTTGAATATAGAACTTCGAGGACTGTCGGCTTGAATTCTGCCAAAATTGTAGAACATAAGCATTCCGCGGTTAACGGGCGGAACTCCTGTTCGTTCAGCGTATTTTATTTGATGAAGTCTGATGGTAGAGGAAATTTCATAACCCTCAGTCCCTCGTTTTCTTCTGAGCAAATCTAAAAAATGAAAATAATTTCTTCGCGAACGGCCCGACCAATCACAATCTAATTGAATTTGCTTGAAAGAGATTTTTTGAGAATCAGCAATTGCTTTAACTTTGTTCCATACGCGTTCTGATAGAAGTTCGACGTCTTTATATTCACTTCGAATAAAGACGGCGTTGGTAATATAAACGACGGGAACAATTTCAACGTTCTGGGGTGGGGCAGAAAGAAATTCTATAGGAGATACGGGGCGGCTTTGATTTTTGAATGAATCCCATTCAACATCAAAAAATCTCATGTAAATTTTTGTGGCTTGAGATTTTTGTATTTGTTCTTCGATGACGCGATTAGAAACCCATTGAGTTTTCCAAAAATAAAAAGCTCTTTGTGGGGGTGCTTGAAATTCTGAGAGTATGCGGTATCGGTAGTGAAATAAAATGCCGAAAAGCAAAATAGAAAGTGTAGCTAAAAGGACTTTATTAGATCGCCCCTTTAAAAACTTCGTTGCCTTCATAAACCCTGTTGGCCCTCACAGCCATTTATAAGTAGTGTCTTGGGTTACTGAGTGGGGGTGTGTATTGTCAACGTGATTGTCCGCGACACATCAAATCAAAATGAAAGTTTATCAATAAGTCTCAGAGCGTTAAGTTTTAGGCGGCTTATAATGATTATAAGTGAGATCGTTTTTAAATCATTATTTCAAAATCCTGATGAATTTTATGGTATTCCTTTTTAGTCTATCGAGCCTGCAAGTCTACTCGCATGAGCGCCTCGTGAAGCCCGCTAATCAGGATACAAAAGGCCTAATACAGTATCGAATTGAAAACACTGATAAGGCAGTTCTTTTTGCTCAATCTCAAGAACCCTTCAGCCTAGATAATATCACGCTAAGAATGAACCCCGAGGCTCTTGGTTGGTCGCAGGATGGAACAGTCGGAATTTCCGGGGCTATCGGAAACTGGACTCTTGACTGGTTGAAATCCAAGCTCATCGCCCCGATAAAAGAATCGTGTAAGTTTGATATAAAAGATGAGTATGTTCAAGAATTAAAGAAAGAAGATCCTACTCTTGGAGATCGTGCAAATTCTATGATGAAAGCGGCTGTTGATCTGGCTTCTAAATTTTGTTCCTCTGACATCAAAACTCTTTCACTCAATAGTGTTGGGGGAAATTTGGAGAGTGCAGAAATTATTGGATGGGCCATGAAAATCGCGGGCATCGAAGTCAAGGTCCCCAAGAGAGGTATCTGCGCTTCCTCATGTATTGAAATTTTTCAAAGAGCTAAAACTAGGCTCGCGGCAGATGATGCTTTTTTTATGTTTCATTTGGCTGCCGTTGGGGAAAATAAAATTAAAGAACTCGTTTATTCTCATAAAATACTACCCTCGGATTTTCAAAAAAAAGTTTTAGAGGGAAAAGATCTTTATTTAAGTAGTCAGGTGGCTTTGGATATTGGTTTAGTCACTCAAGTGTCCATCTGAAAAATGGTGTCTTCATTAGTCATGTTTAAAAAATAAGTTCATGCTTGACACTTAGATTAATTTTAAAGCTCTACAGTGAACTCAATCTCTTGTTGGAAGCTCGGTACAAAGGCTTTGAAGCTTGTTTGTAGGCAACCTCTATACTTATCTGAGTATGTAGAGAGATCGGTCACCACATCGAGGTTCACCATTTTCATGCCATCGTATCGTGCTTTATAAAAAAGCTTTCCAATTCTAAGTGGATTAGTGTTTTCTTCTTCATCGATGCAGCGCTGGAGATTTTTTTTGAAATCAGTCATAGCTTGTTCAACGAGTGCGCTCGATACTTTTTCATTTTTTGTGTAAGTCACACCGAAATTTCTTTTATCAACTGTGAGGTTCAAGATTTTTTCAGTGATGGGGTTGTTGGTGAAGGCGTTGACCAATTTGTCTTTAGCCGTATCACTCATTTTTGGATAAATTCTCTTTAGGTAATCCGCAGAGGTCTTAGTTTTCCATTGAAAGCGTAACTCGCCTGATTTTGAGAAAATAAACTGACTATATCCCATGTAGTTAATGCGGTTGCTGTGGGCTTCGAGTTTTCCATCTTTAGTTCCAAAGATGTTGGTGATTCTGTAGCGAAAACCCGAACCACAATTGAGTTCATGAATTTTGTAGTGCTCAGATTCCACCGGAACCAAAACCGTGCTTTGATCTTTTTGAAGATTAACTATAATGCGTCTCTTCGTTTCGAGTTCAACGAGTTCAAGTTTGCAGGCATTGGGCGTTTTATCCATGGTGCCTTCGTTGACCATTTTAAAACCAAAGAAAATATAAGTGCCTGGTAAATCGTCAGAATAAATAGTTCTGGGGCCACTCGTAGATGAGCACTTCAAAAGTAAAAATAAAGATAAAAGACTTAAAGTTAAAAGCTTAAAACGAGCTTTCATAATATCTATAATACGGTGAGTTTTGCTTGAGGCGCAATTAATGAGCTCAAATCAATGTAAATGATAAGCAATGCAATGCGTTGTAATTCCGTTCTGGCACTCAACTTCAACTTCGACTAGCTTTCAGGCCCATGAATCAAGCGAAGTTATATCAATATGAAGTTTGCCCTTTTTGTTTAAAAGTTAGAGTGGGTTTGGGAGTTAAAAAGGCTCCTTTTGAGAAAATTGAAGTTCATCCACTCAATAAAAAGGAATTGAGTTTTTCAGATTATAAAAAAGTTCCAGTTTATATGGATTCTAAGGGATCTCAGGTGAATGATTCCAATAAAATTTTAGAACATATTGATACTGAATTTAACTCAGGGCCTAAACTTTTTGCTGAAAATCCAGCAGCACTTGAAGAGCAAAAAAAATGGCTAGAGTGGTCTGAAAAATATGTAAAAACAATTCCTCCCCTTATTTATGACACTTTTCCAAACGCATTGAAGGCCTTTGATTACATCACTAAGCAAGGTAAGTTTTCATGGATACAAAAGAAAACCGTAAAATACTCAGGTGCTCTTGTGATGAAAATGGTGGCCAAGAAATCTAAAGAAAAATACAATATTCCTAATCCTCCGGAAGCCATTAAAAATTATATAAATGAATGGACTAAGGGGCTCTCTGGAAAAGCTTTTCAGGGCGGTGAATCGCCTGATGTGACTGATGTGGCCGTTTACGGAATTACGCTCAGCACTCGCGATCTTCCACATTCGAAACTGTTCTTAGAGAATAAAGAGTTCTCTTCGTGGTTAAAAAGAATGGGTGAGCAGAGCGGTATTCACTACGCTTAAGCGGCGACTTTTGCGAGTAAAAGCTTTCGCTCTGAATTCCATTCTCTATAGCTTTGAGAGAGTCTTTTTTTGCAAGTTCTTAATTTGTTTTTAAGCTCAATAACATTGTCATCGCTGTTTTTGCCTAAGTTTTTAAACTTTAGAATAAGAGCTCTATGTTCTTCTTGAAGTTGTATCAGTGCGTTTTTAAGAAAATTCAAACGTTCAGTGTTGGCTCCCTTTTCTGCGAGGATTTGTTGTTCAGTTAAAAGACGAGCTTGAAGAATTTTATCGTCGCTCACTGTTCTTAAATTTGTAGCTAGGCCCAACCAGGAAAATAGATTGATTCCCCATTTTGTTGGGTCCCAGTGAAACCATCGAAGTCCGTTGCGATAATCTGTTTGAAATTTGTGATGAAAATTATGAAATCCTTCGCCACAAGTGAAAAGAGCGATAAACCAATTGTCACGAGCGGTGAGCTCTTTTGTATAAGTGGTTTTTCCAAAATAGTGACATGCAGAATTGATTAGAAATGTGCAGTGAGAAGACACGAAAACTCTAAGCACGGCGCCAAAAACAAAACCGCCTATGATATTGCCCATCATCCAACCTGCGATTGTTGGAATTCCAAAACATACAAAAAGTGCAAGTGGTAAATAAACTCTGTGTTGCCAAGCTACGATTGGGTCGTTGGCGAGATCTTGTGGAACTTTTTTAATGTAATCGGGATTGTCTTTATAAAACATCCAACCCCAATGCGCCCAAAGAAAGCCTCTTTTAATATTGTAGGGATCTTTTTCGGTGTCTTCAAAACTGTGGTGAATTCTGTGATCTGTAGCCCAAATTAATACTGAATTCTGCATAGCTCCTGCGCCAGTAAACATGAGGATGGCCTTGAGCCAAGGGTGTGCCTCAAAACTTTTATGAGATACAAGCCGATGATAGCCCGTTGTTATTGAAAAGGTGTCGATGAAGTAATGAATGGCTGTATAGATCAAAATCCCTTGAGTGGCGTAACCATGATAAATGGCCCAAGGAACTAGCGTGAGAGCTCCTAATGGAACTCCAAGTAAATAGATGACGTTGACCCAGTTTATAGGAGTGTTGTCTCGAGGAGTTGGAAAAGCTTTGCTTTGCATATCTATATTTTACGAAACTTAGGGCCTTTATGTCTGTAGTTAGAATGTAAGGCTTTTGTAAGATGATATTAAGATTTGTTAATTTTTTGTTAAATTAATTGCTGAAGACATTAACTAAAATTGATAGTCAAAATTTAGTCGTCTTTTTCGGGCGGCTCTTCGCTTTCGTCTTTAAAGAGTCTTATTTTTTTTAAATCTTCTTCAAAGAAAGTTTCGTTTGAAACACCTCTAAAAATTAAATCCACTCGACGGTTGGACCCTTCAATTTCGGGACCTTCTTTAGAGACTTTTAAAGGTTCAGCGCTTCCTTTTCCAAATGTGGAGATTTTGTAGGGTGCAACGCCGGCTTCAATGAGGGCGCTTTGAATGGCGTCGGCGCGATTTTTTGAGAGAGTAGGCTGGCTTCGCTCTAAAATCGTTTTATCAGTGTGTCCGAAAATATCTAAGTGATTCCAAGTTTTGGGATTGGTGTTGAGAAAGTAAGCCACTTTATATAAATAAGATTTACTTCTTTTGCTGATGTCAGATTGCCCCGCGTTGAATCTGAGTAAATCGCTTCGAAGAGTGAGTTTTATGAGATTTTTTGAAGGATGGCTCACATCACGCTCAACTTCATCTAAATAAAATCTTTTTTGCTCGGCCACTCGTTCACCCGCAAACTCTTTATCCGTGAAGGTGTCCGATAAATATCCAATTTGTAAACCCATGATGATGCTGTAGAGTTTTCTAAGGGGTACGTTCACGTCTATCAGCGTGAGGACTTCAATGCGGGCAAGATATTTATCTTGGAAGGGAATGTCATAAACAAACTGTGGACCTACTTGAGCTAAAATGAATTGTTCAGAAGGTTGATTCACGGCAAAAGTGGGATCTTTGCTAACAATAATTTTTCCGGTGGGTCCGAATTGAAAAGTTCCTAAAGTCCCAAAACGAAATCGTGGACTGAATTCCCCAAATAATCCGGTAGAAGATTTTCTGGGTGATCGTAAGGCGTCTTTAAATAATGGAACATGTTCTAGTCCAAAGGCCCAGTCTAGTGTGAATCTTGAGAGATAGCCTGAGCTTACAAATTTTAAATCGAGAACTTGAGCATCGACGCTTCTCTTAAAAGATACGGGGTCATTAGTGGGGTAAATTCGTTGAACGCCGCCGCTTGCTCCAAATAAAAGAAAGTAAGACCCTGTGACGGGATCCTTTGCATATGAAATCTGTGAAAAAAAAATTAAAGAGATTAAAGAGAGGGGAACTTTTAAAGTGGAAAAAATTCCCCTGATCTTCATCAAAATATGCCTTTGGTGTCCCTTGTGCTTCCTTGAAGAACTTCAGGAAGCGCTTGCACGTTGAGGTTTAGAATTTCAGCAGCGCTTAGACTTTCAAGTCTTTCAACTAAGCCTAAGAATCTGGCGGACTCTTCGGCTGAAATTAAGCCCTCAGTGAGTTCGCGGAATTTTTGTATGTATTGTGGTCTTTGAAATGGACGTGCACCGGCAGGGTGCGCGTTGGCACGAGCCATTTCATCAACAAGAGTTTGACCATTTTTAAAGAGTATTTCCACTCTTGCGCCAAAGGCTTTCTTGCTTGGATCGGGGTCGTGATATCTCTCAGTCCAAACAGGATCTTCTTGGGTTTTGATTTTCTTCCAAAGTCGAACAGTGTCTTCTCGGTTGGCTCGCTCAGTAGTGTAACTATTAACGTGATGCCATTTTCCATCTTGGAGAGCTACAGCAAAAATATACATGATGCTGTGATCAAGAGTTTCACGTGTGGATTTAGGATCAAATTTTTGCGGATCACCAGAGCCGGTACCAATCACATAGTGAGTGTGGTGAGAGGTGTGGAGCGTGATGCTTTCTATGTCTTCAAAATTTGTAATTGATTTTTTCATTTTGAAAGCTAAATCAATCAAAGCTTGTGCTTGATATTCGGCAGAATGTTCTTTGGTGTAGGATTCCATGATGGCTCTTTTGCTTTCGCCCTTAGCAGGAAGAGGCACTTCATAGGAGCCTTTGGGCCCATCAAGCATATAAGCAATAACGGAGTCTTCTCCTTCATAAATAGGAGCAGGGCTGCCTTCGCCGCGCATGCAGCGGTCCACAGCTTCAATTCCTAATTTGCCGGCATGTGCAGGAGCATAGGCTTTCCAACTAGAAATGGTTCCTTTTCGAGATTGTCGAGTGGCAAAGGAGGTGTGAAGTGCTTGGCCAACAGCTTGATAAATCACTTCAGTGTTGAGGCCTAACATAGTTCCAATGCCGGCAGCTACGGCAGGAGCTAGGTGAGCCACGTGATCTTTTTTATGTTTGTGCAAACAAATTCCTTTAACCAAATTAATTTGCACTTCATAAGCAGTGGCTAAACCGCGAATTAAATCTTTTCCGTTTTTTCCGCATTGTTGAGCTACAGCAATAAGAGCGGGAATGTTGTCGCCAGGATGAGAATAGTCAGCGGCCAGAAAGGTGTCGTGAAAATCCAATTCTCTAACAGCAGTTCCATTGGCCCAAGTGGCCCAGGCACAGTCGAAATGCTGATTGTTGGGCATTCCAAATACGGTGCTTCCTTTTTGAGTTAAGGGATGGGCTAGGGCCTGAAGTCTCGCATTTTTTACGGGGCCTCGATTCATAGCTGCGATGGCAACTGAAGCGTTATCAATAATACGATTTCCGATCATTTCGATAACATCGGCATCAACTTTCACGTCGTCAGTGGCCATGGAAGCAAGTTTCCATGCAAATTCTTCCTCACGAACTAATTTTTCTTTAGAGGGGTAAACACGAATCAAGTGCTTTTTCATCTGGCTTCTCCTAGGGCCTTAATATCGAAATTGATAATTAAAGGTTATCCCAAACATATTTCTCGTTTTCACAAATGTAAATGGCGATATCTTTGATGTTTTCATCGATATTTTCGTCGATCATGCGGTGAGTGTTGAGCATTCTATCGTTGGCTTGGAAGGCAAAAGTTTCAAGAATCTGAATTTCTTTTTGCGCTGCTTCCGCACCTTTTTCTTCGATAGATTGAGACACTCTACTTAACGTACAAGCGAATACAAACATGTCGATCATGATCGCGGCTAGTCGCTCGGTCGCAAATTGTTTGCCGATAATGGCTTTACCGTGTTTGCGAATGATGCGATCAACAGCGGCGCTGATTTTACGCACATGACTTTCGAAAAGCACGCACTGAGCGCGTAATGAAGGGTGAGCCTTCGATACGGTGGATTGGCCCACGCCTGTTGAAGACTTGATTTGTTTACGAGCATAATTGGCAAAGACTCCAAATCCTTTAATAGGATCGGAGAAAACCTGGCCAATATTTCCTACGGTAGAAGCGAGTTCTTTGAGCTCATCAATGGCGTCGCTCATCGCCGTTAAGGAAATAAAGAGATGAAGGATTTCATTGGTTCCTTCAAAAATTCTATTCACTCTGCAATCTCGCATAATGCGTTCGTAGGGATATTCTTTCATGTAGCCGTTACCACCTGAAATTTGTAGAGCTTGATCGACAGTTTTCCAAAGCATTTCAGAGGCGTAAACTTTGCTAATGGCGGCTTCAACGGCGTAATCTTCGTATCCTTGATCAATAAGCCCTGAAACCATGTTCACAACGGCTTCAGTAGTGTAACAATCTACGGCCATTTGCCCGATTTTCTTTTTTATCAAACCGAATTCAGCAATGGGTTGCCCAAATTGCTTTCGTTCGTTGGCATGTTTAGCCGCCATGGAGATACAGCGTTTCATTCCACCAATGGATCCGCCACCTAAACCTGTGCGGCCATTGTTGAGAATTTTTACGGCCACTTTAAAGCCTTTGCCCACTTCGCCGAGGACATTGGCATGAGGAACTTTAACGTTGTCGAAGTGCACTGTTGTAGTGGAGCTAGCACGTAAACCCATTTTGTCTTCGTGAGGACCGACGCTAACACCGGGCATGTCTTTGGTTACAATAAATGCGGTCATCTTTCCGCCGTCACCTTCAGTAGAGGCAAAAACAGTGAAGAAATCAGCGATACCACCATTAGTGATCCAGAGCTTTTGACCATTAAGGAGCCATTCATCGCCGTTTTTTACGGCTTTGGTTTTAATCGAAGCAGCGTCAGATCCTGATCCTGGCTCAGTAAGACAATATGCGGCAATCATTTCACCAGAAGCGAGCTTTGAAAGATATCGTTCTTTCTGCTCTTTATTTCCAAACATCAAAAGACCGCGCATTCCTATACTAGAG
>JAGNHS010000068.1 GCA_018001635.1 Pseudomonadota bacterium
CCACTGTATCAAGCTCTGCCTCTGTGAAAAGCACTAGTGGCTCTAATGGCACCTTCAAAGAACTTTCCAGCAAAAGTGGTTGGGATGCTTTTGGAAAAGGATCTCTGTCATTTTACACACAAAAGTGGGCCACCGATTTTGGATTTGGATACAGCATGCAGCAATTTAAATATAAAAATCTTGATCCCGATCCAATTGCCAAAGGAAACGCAGCCACAACATCCAAAGTGAATCTCACAATGACTTTGCGGAATCTCTATTTTGAACTGAGTCCGCGATATCGTCTCAACGAATCCTTTCAAGCGGGACCCTATTTGCAATTACACTATGGCTCTGACGTAGGTCATAGCGAGTCTCCTGCAGCGTCTACGAAATCATTAATTTATTATGGTGCGCATTTAAATTACGACAGGCCCATCAATCTCAATTGGATTATGCGATTGGGGCTCCAAGCCTATATGGATTTCAATGAAACTAGTCGTAGTGCCATGCAATTAAATGGACTCATCGAATTTGGAGTCGCTCTTGGCGGTGAACGAAAAGAGCCTCGACGAGAAGCTGTTGAAGAAGTTCCCCCTCCTCCACAAGAAGAATTTAAAGACGATTCTTTGATTGCTGAAGAAGTGGCCCCTCCACCCCTTCCCATTATTGAAGAAGCTCCTCCTATGCCTCAAGTTAAAGAGACGGGTTTTCAACAAATTCTGGTCACTCTACCTTCTGATAAATTTCTATTTGATACAGGAATGTCTCACATTCGAAACAAAGAAACACGCGCCTACTTGGGCGAATATGGCGATATTTTAAGTCAAAATAAAAGTCAGTGGAAAAAACTAGAAATCACTGGCCACACCGACAAAAGAGGCACACGAAAAGTGAATCGAGTGCTCTCAAAAGCTCGAGCTAAAACTGTTTACGATATTTTAGCCAAAGCAGGTGTTCCAAAAAACAAAATGACTTACAAAGGTTTTGCCTTTGACAAACCTGTCGACAGAAGAGGAACTCCCGCAGCCCTAGCTAAAAATCGTAGAGTGGAAATGCAATTCACGGGAGTCAAAGCCACTCAAGACATGGTTAAAGACATTGAAGAATTAAATGGACGTTATGGCTTCAAATCGGGAAGTGGAAAATATTAGGAAGTCATTCGTGAATTTGTTCGCGTAAAATCTCTTGGGCAACTAGGCGCGGAGAAATTCTTCAACAGCTAATGCGGGAGAGTTTTTTAAAGCCTCTAATAAAAACTCACCCGTAGGACCTTTTTTTCTTCTACCCACATCTTCGGGAGTTCCCTCATCGAGGACACTGCCACCGTATTTACCACCGCCAGGACCGAAATCGATAACCCAGTCCGCACATTTCACAAGTTCCATATTGTGTTCAATAACGACAACACTATTTCCTTGCTCTACAAGTTCATTAAGCACTCGTCCCAAAACTTTAACATCGCTCACATGCAGCCCGGTAGTCGGTTCATCAAGAATATAGAAAACGCCTTTGTTATCACTTCGAGATAATTCACGAGCAATTTTTAATCTTTGAGATTCACCACCGGACAAAGTGGTTGAAGATTGGCCTAATCTTAAATACCCCAAACCCACTCGTTCCAATGTTTTTAATGTGACGTTGAGCTTGGCTTGTGAAGCAAAAAAAATCCTTGCTTCACTGACCGTTAAATTGAGAATGTCATGAATGTTTTTTCCTTGAAAACGAATTTCAAGAACTTCTTTCGTGAATCTTTTACCTTCACAATGCTCGCATAGAAGATACATATCTTCCATAAAAAGCATTTCCACCCTTGTGTATCCTTCGCCCTCGCAATGCTCACAACGCCCCCCTGGGACGTTGAACGAAAAAAATCCTGCATGATAATTTCGTTTTTTGGCTTCTGATAAATTTGCAAACAAACTTCGAATTTCATCAAAAGCTTTCATGAAAGTTACAGGATTTGACCGAGAACTTCTTCCGATGGGTTGCTGATCAATTAACACCACCGACTTAATAGATTCAAAAGAAGAAATTTGATCAAAAATTCCGATCTCTTCAAAATCTTGCATAAATATTTTTGCTAAAGCAGGATAAAGTGTTTTTCTGACCGCTGTAGATTTTCCAGAGCCAGAGACTCCCGTCACACAAGTCATAACCCCTAATGGAATCTTCAATTCAACATCTTTTAAATTGTGAGAGCGACACCCCTTAATCGAAAGCCAATTGGTGCGACGACCCTGATCTTTAACCCGATCCAGTCTTCTTCTTTGAGGAATTGGAATATGATCCTTTCCCGAAAGGAATCTCCAAGTTGAACTTCCAGGAATATCTTTCGACATAAAAGTTTTCATGTCGCCCTGATACATCAACTCTCCACCACGCTCTCCAGCAAAGGGGCCGATGTCTACTAAATGATCGGCAACAGAGATGATCGTTGAATCGTGCTCAACAACAACAACAGCGTTTTTAAGAGCACTCAAATCTCTTAAGATACTTATTAATTTCTCAGTGTCTTGAGGATGAAGTCCAATGCTCGGCTCATCTAACACATAGCATGTTTGGGTGAGACGAGAACCCAATTGGTTGGCGAGTGCAATTCTTTGTGCTTCTCCACCAGACAAAGTTTTTGCCAGTCGATTTAAAGTTAAATAACCCAAACCAACTCTTAATAAGAAATCTAACCTTTGAGTGATTTGAGGCAGAACATCTTTGGCTACTGCCGTTTCCGTTGAGCTCAACTTCAATTTTTGAAACCATAGGGCAAGATCTTCAACACTCATAGCACAGAGTTCAGAAATATTTTTCGAATGAAATTTCACAAATCGCGCTTCTTTACAAAGTCGCTCCCCGCCACAGTCCACGCAAAGCTGAGGGCTTCTGTATCTTGAAATAAAAACTCGAGTTTGAATTTTATATTTTTCATCTTCTAATTCAGCAAACATTCCCTTTATGCCTGCAAAATCTTTTTCACCATTCCAAACTCTGTCCTGATCTTTTTTTTCTAGATCTTTCCAGCGCATGTTGAGAGAAATCTTTTTGGCCTGACAAAACTTCAACAAATCCCTCAACCAATCTCGAGCAGAAGGTTTCGTAAAAGGCTCGACAGCACCCTGGGAAATAGACAAATTTGGATTAGGAATCACCAAGGTTGGATCGAGAGTTAAGACGTTTCCAAATCCATGGCATCGCGCACAGGCTCCCACGGGTGAATTGAAAGAAAAAAGTTGAGGGCTGAGTTCCGGAAATCTTTTCTCTTCACCATCCACAGAGGGAAACTCCGTAAATGTTTTGTGATCCAACAAATGATTGTCATCGTCTAAACTTAGAAAAATAGCGCGCCCTAAACCTTCTCGGTAAGCGCCCACAATGGCTTCTTCAATTCGACCCCGAAACTCTTCGGAGGCTTCCATGCGATCCACTAAAATCCAAGGCTTATTAATTCCTGAAATCTTATTGAGAATTCCGCCTTTTTTTACTTTGATTTGATCTTCAAGCTCTAAAAACTCTAAAGGGCCTTTTGCCTTTAAAGCTTGTGGCATGAGTATTTTTGTAAAGCCACGCTCAAGATAGGAAGCCAATAAACGAGCTCTCTCGTCGGGTGTTGATTGCGCTCGAACATCTAAAGGAAAAAGCCAATATATTTTTTGACCATTATAGTCCTTTAAAATTTTTTCCAAAACATCAACGACAATATCTCTTTTAACGATTTTTCCAGTTTCAGGATCAAACATTTGCCCTAACTTAGAAAAGAGCAATCGAAAATAATCGTAAATCTCAGTGGCAGTGCCCACAGTAGAACGAGAATTTTTTGTGTGATTTTTCTGCTCTAGCGCTATAGTCGGACAAATTCCGCGAATGTCGTCTACATCTGGTTTTTCATGCTTAGCCATGAACTGTCGCGCATAAGTGCTAAGTGACTCGAGATATCGGCGCTGACCTTCTGCAAAAAGAGTGTTGAAGGCTAAAGAAGATTTACCACTTCCCGATGGACCCGTAACTACACTTAAGCGTCCCTTAGGAAAACGAACATTGAAATTCTTAAGGTTGTGTTGCCTGGCTCCAAGAACTTCAATATCTGAGGTGCTACTCATAACCTGTTGAGGTTAATTCGTGACTTTCACTCAGTAAAGACTAGATCTAAATGATTATCGAGAACCTTTATGCGCAGGTAGAGTTTTTGGTGGAAGTCGGTAAATACCTTTTTTAATATCGTCCTCATCCATTAAAAGATCGCCCTTTTGAGGCATAGGACCAAATAAGGTCTCCTGATTGAGATCTCCTGTTAAAAAGCGACCTTGAGCCTTGTAAAGATCCACTTTCATAGCCGATCCAACGGGCTCAACATAGCCCTGCCCCGACTTGGTTTGAACAAATCGAACGCCAGAACCTTCATCTTTAACACTCAATTTACCGGTATCATCCTTCACTTTGATATAAAGCTCGTCTTTCTCGTAATCATAAGACCAAAAATCGGCTCGTCCACCGAGATCCTTTTCCATTTTTTTTCCGAGTTCGGTATCATAAAACTCAGCATCTACAGGAGTTAAATTTATTTTTTCGGACTCCGCTTGTTTCATGCGATCTTCTCTTGAACCACCGTAAACACCAGGCATTTTAGGAGGAGTCACGGGTCCGGCCGTTAAAGCATTAGCATCGCTAGGAGATCCCTCACCTGTAGAAGCGTTTGCAGCTGTCTCATCCTTTGGACTGAAGGTCTTCAATGCAGACAACACAGAGCGATTGGCATTTACGGAGGAATAAAAAAGATATCGACCAATGGTGGCCAGACGTCCTTTCTGAGCCTCTACAGTGGTCTCAATATAAGTTCTATCTTTTGCCGTCACTGGAGTGCGATCGAGGACAGCCTCTCGAGTTTTAAGCTCTCTTGCCAATTGATTCTGAAGATTGACATAGGTTTTGTAATCAACGTTAAACTGCTTATAACGCGACTCCATCGATTTTTCAGGCAATCGTTTTAAGCGTTCTAAGCTAATTTTTTGAAATTCCTTTTTTTCTTCTTCATTAATTTCTGGAAGCAATTGAGGAACTTTTGAATATTCTTGAAGTAATTGAAAGAACACTTTTATTGGAGCTTCGTTTTCGTTTTCAGCCCATGAAACAGAGCACCAAAAACCAAAAAAAAGCGCAAAAAGAGGTGCCGAAAAACCCCTCAAACTCCGTCCCATAATCTCAGTATAACAAACTTAACAATTCTACAGCTCCAAAAAAATCGTCAATAAATCCACTAAGACACTGTTAAGACATTGACTATCTTACAAACATCGCCTTCAGTGGTTTAATAGGATCAAAAAAATGAGCGAAGAAACCCCTCCGTCTGATGGCCTTCAAACCCCTGAGACCCTTGTCACAACACCTGTTGCTGTCGACTTTGGAACATGGCTTAAAGACCTTCGCCAAAAAAGGGGCGTTTCACTTGAAGAAATTGCGGCTGTCACTAAAATCCACATCAGCCAACTTCAACATTTAGAAGAAAATCGATTTGAAAAACTTCCCTCTCCCGCCTTCGTTCGCGGTTTTATCGTCTGCTATGCCAAGCACATTAGCTTTGATGAAAATGAAATTTTGCGACGCTACAAAGAGGTCACTCAACCAGAAGTTAAAGAAAGTGGTTTTCCTGGTTTTGGAAATCGTGCGGCTGTCAGCACATCAAATCCAAAAGTAAAAATTGTAGAAACACCACAAATCAAACATTCCCCAGGATCAGATCCTCGCCCTGAAGCAAAAATTCCACTTTCGGGCAAACATATCGCCATAGGTGTAGTGATTGTTATTTTGTTTAGCACTTTGGCTTTTTTAGTATCTTTAGGAAAGAAAACTTCCAACACAGCCAACACTGCAGCTCCAACAACTCAAAACACACCTGAAAATGCAGCTCCCGCAACAAATCCACCCGCAACAACGACTGAAGCGAGTGCGCAACAAAACGTAGGACCCCAACCTGTTACTACGCCAAACACAGTGGCTCCTGTAACTGCGACCGCAGCAACTCCTGCCCCTACAACTCCACCAGCACCTCAAGGAGTGGCGCACACTCTAGAGTTAAGAGGAATTAAATCTAGCTGGATCAATGTTCGCGTTGACGGGAAAGAGTCTCAAGGTTTCCAATTGGCCAATGGTGCCACTCAAACTTTTCAATCTAGAAAAAAAATTGAAATTTCTCTAAGTAATGCTGGCGTCGTTGAACTTAGATGGGATGGCACATGGTATGCACCTCCTGGATATCGAGGAGATGTAAAATCTTTTGTTCTACCTGATCAAATTAAAATCCTAGCAGTAAAAGGAAAAGTTCCAGCCAAACCCGCTGCCGTCGCGCCTGCAGCTCCGAAACCTGCTGCGCCTGCAGTTGCAACTCCACCACCCGCACAAGCAACTCCACCAGCCCCCGCAGCTCCCGCCCCTCAGCAATAATAATTTAACCTACTTTTTTAGTGGGCTGAGTGACCTGCGAACGCATGCTTTGAGTTAATGTTTGAAGTTCTTTAGGCGCAAATTTTAAAAATAAATTTTTATCATTAGCGTTTTCCCAAGCATTCTTACCACTGATAACACCTGAGTTTGCCGCTTCTAATAATACAGCGTCCAACAATTGCATTCCATCTTTCTTAGAAGTCTGCATAATAGAGGACAACTGATAAGTTTTACCCTCACGAATTAAATTCGAAACCGCAGGAGTGTTTACTAAAATGTCATGAAAACTGGCCATTCCTCCCTGCTGAGTGGGTACTAATTTTTGCGACAAAACTACGCGTAAACTTTCAGAAAGCATGGAGCGAATTTGAGGTTGCTGATCTCCCGGGAAAGAATCAATAATTCTGTCTATGGCTTTAGCCGCAGAATTTGTATGAAGTGTTGCAAAAACCAAATGTCCAGTCTCTGCCGCTGTAATGGCAAGAGCCATTGTTTCTGGATCTCTCATTTCTCCGACGAGCACAACATCAGGATCTTCACGAAGAGCGGCCTTAAGTGCACTCGAAAAACTGGTAAAATGAATTCCCAATTGGCGCTGATTCACCATCGCACGCTTAGTTTCGTGATGATATTCAATGGGATCTTCTAAAGTAAGAATATGGGCTTTTTCATTTTCATTTATATAATTAATCATGGCTGCAAGAGTTGTTGTTTTTCCCGAACCCGTAGGCCCCGTAACAAGAACAAGTCCATTAGAAAAACCACAAGCCACTTTACAAATCATAGGCAATGATAATTCTTCCAAACTAGGTGCGGTTTCTTTTAAAGCACGAAACACAGCCGCCAGACCGTGCTTTTGAAAAAAAACGTTGACTCGAAAAATCCCCAAACCGTTCACCTTAACGCTAAAATCTATGGATCGATCTTGGAGCAAAGAATTTTTTTGAGTTTTATTTGTGATTTCATTTACGGCAGTTTCCATTTCTTGTGCCGTAAGGATGGGATGCTCTACTTTACAGAGCTCGCCTTTAATACGAATCATAGGAGAGCTTCCGGTCGACAAATGTAAATCGCTTCCCCTTTGCTTCACTAGCATTTGAAGAAAAGCCACCAATGGAGTGCTCATATCAAACACTTATCGGCCCAAATGTGACATATCTTAAATCACATAATTCAAGAATCTTAACTCAATCTTAACCATCGTCTTGGGTCAGCCCTCTACTCATGTTATGTTTTTTGAATCCATGGGAACAGAAATTCTCATCAATAAAGGTCTTCGAGATGTAAGAGTTGCTAGACTTGAGAATGGCCACTTAGCAGAACTTCATCTCGAACATGGCAAAGAGCGCGGCTTGGTGGGAAATATTTACAAAGGACGAGTCACTCGAGTCCTCCCCGGCATGCAAGCCGCATTCGTAGACATAGGCCTCGCTCGAACAGGCTTTTTATATGTTAATAAAATACTCGACCCCAATAGAAATCTTAGTGATGAAACTTCAAATTTTGAAGAAGACGACGATCCTTTAAGCACCGATAAGGATTTCGATGAAGATTCAAGCCCAGAAACTCCTGCGGCCAACATTTCAGAGCTTATAAAAGAAGGGGAAGACATTCTCGTTCAAATCACTAAAGAGCCCATGGGAAATAAAGGAGCTCGCCTCACTGGATATGTCAGCATTCCAGGTCGCTATTTAGTTTATATTCCTGAAACTAATATGATTGGAATTTCGAGAAGAATTGAAGATCCCGATGAAAGAAATCGCCTAAGAGAACTAGTAGAAAAAAACAAACCGAAAAACGGCGGAATCATAGTGAGAACTGTGGCCGAAGGTGCGAGCGACAAAAACCTTAAAGATGATCTCGACTATTTGTTAAAGGTTTGGGGCTCTATAAAAAAGAATTTTGAAAAGCAAAATAAGCCTGGTCTAGTCTACGCTGATTTTGATTTAGCTCTAAAAATCATTCGAGACAGAGTTTCTGATGATGTCGATAGAATCATTGTAGATGACAGTGAACTTTTAAAAAAATTAAATAAATTTATTCAATCTTTTCTTCCCCGCTTCAAAAAAAGAGTAGAACTATTTCAGCAACCCGGAGGACTCTTCGATCACTTCGGCATTGAGAGCGACATTAACAGAGCTATATCTAAAAAGGTTTGGCTGAAATCAGGTGGATACATCATCATCGATGAAACTGAAGCCATGACAACTATCGACGTCAACACAGGTCGTTTTGTTGGAAAACGAAATCTTGAAGAAACTATTTTCCAAACAAACATGGAAGCCGTAAAAGAAATTGCCTACCAAATACGCCTCAGAAATATTGGCGGACTTATTGTTCTTGATTTTATCGATATGGAAAAAGAGAACAATCGAGAAAGAATTTACACTGTACTTTGCGAAGAATTAAGTAAAGATCCCGTCAGAACAAACGTTCTACCAGTCAGCTCTTTTGGTCTCATAGAAATGACGCGCAAGCGCAGCCAAGAGTCTCTTAGAAAGAAGCTAACCTCTTCCTGTAAATACTGCGAAGGTAAGGGCTATGTTAAATCCCTGCGAACAATCGCCTACGAAATACTTAGAGAATGCGAACGGGAAGCATTGCAAGACTCAAGCGCACAGGGTTTAGCTGTCTACTGCCATCCTAGTGTTTCTGAGTTTCTAACCGACGAAGAAAAGCCTGCAATTGACGAACTTGAGCAGAAAATAAAACGGCGCGTCACCATCAAAGTAGATAATAACCTCCACTTGGAGGAGTACGAAATTTTCTCAAAGGACTCTTAAATGCTCATGCCTTTTATGAGTTCTTAAACGAATAAAGTTAATCTTTGTTAACTGTGCACATCTCACTACGTCATAAAAGCAACATCATTTGAAAATAGCCAAAAACAACTAAAATAAGGCAAAAATAAGGAAAAATGAAGATTATAATTATCCACAGTCAATTGTGGATAAGACTGTTGATAAGTTTCAGTTGGCTAGATTTTAGTTATGACAAAATAAAATGTGGATAACATGTTTATAAGTATAGTTTTTCACCCTATGTGGACAACTTTTGTTAAGAAATCCTAATTAAAGAAATTTTGGGAATTTCAGACTAAAAACATCAGCTTACAGTAAGTTCTTTTGAACTTACTCGTGGGTTGGGATACTTAAATTTTGAGAACTGTTCTGAAATCTAGTGCATTGCCGTTGTCGCGTCTCGAGGACGTGTTTCCTGCACATCTTTTTGCCAATAATTCAGAACTACAATCTATCTATGATCGTTTTTTAATTTTTTCAAAGCCCATCATCGAAAGTGATGGAGTCTTACTTTCTGTTCCAACAAATTTCCACAAACAAGCTCTCTTAAAGTGGAAAGATCAACTCGAAAAGGTGAGCGGCATTTCTATTAAAAGTGTCGATGTATCTGTTCAAGAAAGAGTCAAAAAAGATCATCTCCCCAGCCCCAATCAACACCATCAAGTAGCTCTACCTCTGGCTCCCGTTAATCCCGTTCAAGAGATTGAAAAAAGAGAACTTGAGAGACGATCAACAGCACCTTTTTATATTAATAGTCCCGCTTATCAATTAGCTTTTGAGCTTACAAAACGATGGGCCAATAATCTTTTTCATCCCAGTGCGCCCTCTCAAAGTCTTCTATGGGTTTTTGGTGCAGCGGGAAGCGGAAAAACATACTTACTCAAACAATTAAACTCTTGGGTTGCTCAAAACAAACGACTTCATTTTGTTAATGTCATTTCCTTTTTCCAAGAATGGAGACAGGCCCTAGACAACAACGACACTTTTCAATTCATAAAAAAATACCGCAAAGACATTGACGTTCTTGTTTTAGAAAACCTCGATGATTTAGTTGGAAAAAAGAAAACCCAAGAAGAAGTTCTATTCACTATAAGTGCCCTAATTGAAAGAGGCGCTCATATAGTTGTTTCAAGCACACACAATCCAACCAGTTTAAAAGATCAACTAGAAGCGCAACTCTATAGCAGACTCTTATCGGGCATGACCATTGAAATGCCCAAACCAGATCGTCGATTCAAAGAAGCTTTGCTCAGAAGACTTCTTGATGAAAACGGACTGAAAGATTACGAACTCGATCTAGTTGTTCAGGAAAAATTATTAAGCATTCCAGTTTCATCGGCAAGAAAAGCCAACTCATTATTTATTAATGTCATTAGCCGTCTCTCACTAACTAGAAGCTTTAGTTTGCAAGACGTTATTATTTTAGAGCACACCATTGGCGAAAAAGCCCAAAGCACTTCCATATCAAATCATCAACCCAAAGAACTTATAGAAAGTGTTTGCCGACTTTGCGGCGTGGGGCCCAGCGCACTCTTAGGCCACAGTCGTCGCGCAGAAATCACATTAGCTAGGCGCTTTGTTTGCTTATCACTTTCAAAATTTTTAGGTCTTACCAACAGCACCATCGCTCACTACCTAGAAAAAGATCCCTCAACTATCAGCCACGCTCTTAAAACTGCAGAAGTTGAAATTGAAAGCAATCGAATTATTGGCAAGCAATGGAATTGGATTTGTTCTCAACTAGGCCTTGAAATTCCAACACAAACAGCAACTCAACAGTGATTTGATTCACCTTATTGAATACATAGCCTAGCGCCTCACTGTTTTCCTTTGACAGTGGGCCAAGCGATTCATAATTCATTAATCATGACACCCGATAAAGATATTATTGTTAGATATCTAAAAACTTTAAGAGACAAAATTTGTTCTGAATTTGAAAGTTTTGAAAATGAAGCTCGTTTTCAACGAAAAGAATGGAATTACAACAAAGGAAATGGTGGTGGAGAAATCTCTGTTTTAAGGGGAAAAGTTTTTGAAAAGGCCGCCGTCAATTGGTCAGGCGTTCAGGGGGATAAATTTCCAATGGATGATGCACAAGGACCCTTTTTCGCTACAGGCGTTAGTCTCATCACACATATGAACAATCCCAAAGCTCCCACGGTGCATTTTAATATTCGATTTTTACAAACAGAAAAAAAGTTTTGGTTTGGAGGTGGATTTGATCTAACTCCCATGGGATTTCCCTACACTGAAGACACAGAATATTTCCACAAAACTGCAGAAAAAGCTCTTAAACCCTTTGGAGATAATCTTTATCCAGATTTTTCTAAATGGGCTAAAGAATATTACTACATTCCTCACTATCAAAAAGAACGAGGCGTCGGGGGAATCTTTTTCGATCATTATAATACAGGTCATTTTGAAAATGATTTTGCGATGTGGAAAAGCGTAGGCGATCATTTTTTAGAGGGCATTATCCCTATTTATAAAAAGCGACACATCGAAGCCTTTTCAGCTGAAGATAAAAATTTACAGCTCCACAAAAGAGCGCACTATGTAGAATTCAATTTATTGTATGATCGAGGCACTAAATTTGGCTTTCAATCAGGCGGCAACCCCGAAGCCATACTCTGCTCAATGCCCCCTCTCGCCGCCTGGTAATTATCCTCCCTTTCGCCCTGATTTTTAATTGTGCGCGAGGAAACGGGCCTGGGAAGTAGTTGAAAATCTTGGTTTTGATAGTGAAAAATTTCATTTTTGTTATGCAAAAGCTCTAGATCTATTAAATGGACT
>JAGNHS010000022.1 GCA_018001635.1 Pseudomonadota bacterium
CCCATACTTAGACCAAGACCAGGAAAATATTGATCTCTAATTTTTCGAAGAGAGGCGAATTCTTTTCTAACTTGAGCTTCATTATTATTTTTCAACGGCGAAGCCATAGTCATCAGACCTACTAGATTTTTTTCTAGGCCTAAACTTAATGACAACTCTTTCACTCGCTCAGCTTCTCCCAAATCAAAACCACTTTTAGTTAGTTCCTTAGAAACATTAAACTGTAAGTAGATATAAGGAATATTAATTAATTCCAACTTAGCGATCATCTCAAGCTCTTTTACGCGTGAAACAGAGTGAATTGTGTGCACCGCGCTCGCTATCTCCGCAATTTTTCGACTCTGAAGATTTCCTAGGTAATGCCATTCAATTTTATAAGATTCCAAAAGCAACCTTTTTTTAGTTGACAATTCTTGGAAGTAGTTTTCCCCAAGACAACGCGGAAAGCTTGGATCGCTTAATTTTTCCAAAATATTTTCTACGGACTGTCCTTTAGAAACTGGAAGCAGTTGCACTTCACTTGTTTTTCGACCTGAACGCTCACAAGCACTTTCAATAATTTTCAAAACCGAATCAAGCGACATGACTGGCTCAATCTTACAAAGAAGCCCGTGAAAATCTATGGCAAGAATAAATTTATAATGACTGAGTCTATAGAAGTCCGGCTGTCCTTAAACTTTTCTTAAACTCTAAAAGTGGGAAGCCAATAATATTGCTATAAGAACCTTTAGTTTCTTTTATAAACTTTAAACCAATTCCCTGAAAAGCATAGGAGCCTGCCTTATCCATAGGCTCACCCGTTTTAATATATTGAACAATTTCCTTTGGCTTCAATTTTCTAAATTCAACTTTAGAACTTACGATTCTCTTTTGAGATTTTATTAATTTTTTTTTGTTCCAGAGGCCCCACTGAAAAGCCGTAAGAACTTCGTGTCTTTTTCCAGAAAGCATTGAAAGCATTTTTTGGGCTTCTTTAATTGTTTCCGGTTTCCCTAATAACTCCCCACCCAGAACAACCATAGTATCTGCCACCACCAGCAATCCGCTTGCGCTCTGCGGCAAAAACAAAGATGCGCTTTGCCACTTAACCTCTAAGCATCTCCACATAAAATCCGTTGACTTTTCTTTTAACAAGCATTTGGGCTCGTCAAAGGAAATGTCTAAAATATTGATATTATTAAATAAACTTCCCAAAAGTTCTCGGCGACGTGGAGACTGAGAGGCAAGAAAAACCTTGTAATTTTGAGGCACTTAGTGTATATTGCGTACTCTTAAAGAGAGACTTCGAAGAGCAGGACCTCCTTAGGATCTTAGAATGATTTAAGATCCGACTGAGGGAGAGTCAAGCCTCGAAGGGTAGAACTTTCAAAGGATTGGAGGTTAAATCCTTGGCAATATTTAAAGTCGGAGACAATGCTGTGTACCCATCTCACGGTGTTGGGGTCGTTAGGGGCGTTCAAGAAAAGGACGTAGCAGGTCGTAAAAAGTACTTTTACATTCTGCAGCTGCTTGAAAACGGTAGCACTATTTTAATTCCTACAGACAAGGTCAAAGATGTTGGCCTTCGGTCTATCATCACCAAAAAAGACGTGCCAAAAATCTATAAGATTTTGCGTGCCGAAGAAACCGCAACAGATTCTCAAACTTGGAATCGTCGTTATCGCGAATACATGGAAAAAATTAAAACTGGCAGCATCTATGAAATTGCTGAAGTTCTCAGAGACCTTTATCGCCTTAAAACCGATAAAGATTTAAGCTTTGGCGAGCGCAAGATGCTCGACACTGCGAAAAGTCTTCTTGTTAAGGAACTTTCTTTGGCCCAAAAGATCAAAGAAGAAACCATTGAAGACGAAATCAAAGAGATTTTTGAAAACACTTTAGAAGCTGTTAATTAGAACGACTAATTGACTGAAGATGGGCCTTTGGCCCATAAAGCTTTTAATATGTCTCAAGCCAAGATTTTTTTGCATAATACGCTGAGCGGAAAACGTGAAGAATTTAAATCTCGCGTTCCTGGTCATGTAGACATCTATTCCTGTGGCCCTACTGTTTATTCATATACCCATGTAGGAAATGCTCGCGCTTCCATCGTTTCAGATTTAGTAGCACGCATATTTAAAAAAGCGGGCTATTCTGTGAAGTGGGCTAGCAATATCACCGATGTCGACGACAAAATTATAGCTGCTGCACAAAAGGAAGGCTCTACAACGGATCAAGTTGCCAAAACCTACGAGACTCAATACGTAAACGAAATGAAGGCACTCAAGGTTCAAGACCCCGCCGTAAGGCCTCGAGCCACCGAACATATTCCAGACATGCTTTCGATGATTGAAACTCTCATTAAAAAGGGAATGGCTTATCCAGCCACAACTCCATTTGGAAATGATGTCTATTTCAGAGTTCATGATTTTAAAGGCTACGGTAAGCTTTCAAAAAGAAAACTAGACGACATGCTGGTAGGGGCTCGGATTGAGCCAGGTGAAATGAAAGAAAACCCTCTTGATTTTGCTTTATGGAAAGCCGCAAAACCAGGAGAGCCTGAATGGAAAAGTCCTTGGGGTGCTGGTCGACCCGGTTGGCACATTGAATGTTCGGCCATGGTTCAAAAGCATTTTCCCAATGGTCTCGACATTCATATGGGGGGGCTGGACTTAATATTTCCCCATCATGAAAATGAAATTGCACAAAGCGAAGCAGCCAACGAAAAAACATTTGCGCCCTATTGGATTCACAATGGACTTCTCACCATTGGACGCGAAAAAATGTCGAAGTCGCTTGGTAATATATTCCTCACCAAAGACTTTATTGAACGCTTTGGAGCAGAAACCCTCCGTTTACTTTTGTTACAACACCACTACCGCAGCCCAATAGACTTTTCTGATGAATCTATTTTGCGATCTGAAGGGCTCGTCATTCGACTTTATCATGGCCGAAAAATTCTCGAGCAACAAAAGATATCCATTAGTTATTCACAAAATGCATTAACTAAAGAAATGGAAGAAGCTTTTTTCGATGATTTTAATACGGCTAAAGCCCTAGGCTTTTTATTGAAAGCATTAAGACAAGCCTTTAAAACTAATGAAAAAGCAGACTGGGAAACCTGGGCTTCAGGACTTTCTCTTTTTCAAGAAATATTTGCTCTTTGTTTAGAGACTTCGGAAAAGGCACTTTCTGAAATTGAAGATCGTAGAATCAATAGAATGGGCAAAGAAAAGGGCTTTTGTAAGCGCATAGACGATGCCCTTAAACTCAGAGAAGAACTTCGAGCTCAAAAGAAATTTGATGAAGCTGATAAAATTCGCCAGGACCTTGAGGCTGAAGGACTCCTTATTATGGATGGCCTGGATGGCACTGCCTGGAGCGTAAAAATCTCCACTTGATTCACAAATGAAATCCGCTAGCTTGTTCCCCTTACGTGGTGGTCGTAGCTCAGTTGGTTAGAGCGCCAGATTGTGATTCTGGATGTCGCGGGTTCAACTCCCGTCGATCACCCCATTTTTACGCGAAGAGCGCAACCAAAATCGCTACAAAGCTTGCCCTTAATCAAAAGTATAACTTAAAGAAAGACCTGCAGATAAATCAAAGCCATTTGAAATTTTTGGCACATTAGGCGCAACTGTTGCAAAAGCTTTATTCCACATCGAAGAAGGCATGCTAGCCGCTTTTGTATATAGTCTTGTTCCAAAATGATGCGTCCAAAAATATAAGTAACCAAGCTCTGATCTACTATTAATTACAGTTTGAGTAATTTTATGAGGCGTCCCCCAGGTGGACCACTTTAATTTATAGTAACTTAAAATTGGAATTATCGAGAAATAAAAAAAATGGGCGCCATTTTGCAATCCCAATTGAGCCCCATATCCAGCGCCTAATTGAAAATATTTAAAGGATTGATCATTAATCGGTTTAAGCTCAGGAAAATAAATTTGAGAATATGAAAACATTAACGCCGGAACAAAGTGAAATTGCCAATGGTATCCACTTTCATGATAAAGAGTTTGAAGTCTCGTTATTCCAAATGATTTTACAATGGATAGCATCTTTTGCCATTCATTAAGAGTGTTAGAGGGCTTAGCTTTATACACCTCAGCGCCAGATTCAAGCTCAACACCATTAGAACCTAAATCGAAACTCAACGTGTTTGGAACGAACTGAAAGACACCATCATCACGTGCATACCAAGGAATTTTTTTTGCTTTACTCAAATCAACATCAGAAACTTCAACTTCTTGGGGAAATTTCATTTCTCCGCTAAAAACATTTCTAAAAGCACCCTTTAAAATGTTTTTATCGTTTTTCTCTAAAACCTCAGATTCAAATACCCATTCGTTTTTAATTTTTCCAAATATTGAATACTCGTCTTCGCGCCCAGGTCTTTGTTCATGATTATAGAGATGTTTAAAAAAATTAGCTCTTGTGTCGTGATACGGTAGAACTTTGGCACCCTTAAATATTTGAGACGATTTAATCTCCCAGTATAAAGCGACTTTGTCAGACAAAACTTTTGAAGAGGCTTTGGGTGGCGCAATAGCCACAATGTTTTGCGACTCATCCTTCAGAGCTGTTTTAGATTGAAAACTTACGACCGGAGGATCCTTTAGTTTCCAGGCCGCACCTGTAATAATATCTGTTAGCCAGCCTATGGGCGCAAAATAAAAAAACATTAAATTCGGCCAAAAACTATGGCCCCAATCGTATCGAGTCGATAATTTAACGTTTTGAGACATGTTTTTATAGGTCAACTTTAATTCAGGAGAAAACGAACGCCTTTGGTCTAAAAATACAGGAGTCTGAGCAATCACTTTATTGTTTTCAAAGACTTGAGCTCCCGAGGGTTCACTTTGAAGCAAAACATATTGATGTCTGTCCTCACGTGACAACGAGGCACAGGCCCCAACAAAAAGTAAACAGACTAAGAACAAAAGGTGCTTTGATCTCAAAAAACAAAAACCTCAAACTTGATTATGGAGGAGTCTCTTATTTTGGCAAGTGGGCAAATTGTATAGCTCTTATAACAAAGTTTCTTGTTTTCAAGACACTCCGACCTTATAACTAAGCTATGAACTCGCCTCAATATAAGGCCCCCACAATCGAAGATCTAAAGAAGCAAGTTTTTAGACCTAAAAAAGTTGTTGTCACCGCGGGAATGCCTTATGCCAACGGCCCGATTCACTTAGGGCACCTAGCGGGTGCCATTGTTCCTCCCGACATTCATGCTCGTTATATGCGCATGCTTGTGGGAGCCGAAAACGTTTTATTTATTTCTGGAAACGATGATCACGGTTCAACTAGTGAACTTGCTGCGGTTAAAGCGGGCAAATCCGTCAGACAATTCATTGATGAAATTCATGAAACTCAATTAGATACTCTAAAAAGATTCAATATTAGCTTTGATCTTTTCTCTGGCACCTCTCAACCTGATTGCTTTCCAATCCATAAAGAGCTTTCTCAAAACTTTATACGACGTTTGCATAAAAATGGAATGCTCGAAAAAAAGACTAGCCTTCAATGGTTTGACCCTGAACTAAAAAGATTTCTTCAAGACCGCTTTGTAAAAGGTAAATGTCCCAACCCCAAATGCAGCAATGAATCGGCATTTAGCGATCAATGTGATGATTGTGGCGCCCAATATGAGGCCGCAGAACTCATCAATCCCAAAAGTGCCATGAGCAATGCCACTCCCGAACTTAAAGAAACTGTTCACTGGTGGTTAGATCTATGGAAAGTTTCTGAGGTTTTGCGAGTTTGGATTCAAAGCAAAGAAAAATCTTGGAGAACTGCAGTATACACAGAAGCTCTTAACACAGTTCTACCTGCACTGAGTTTTGCCAATTCATTTGAAGAACAATACAAAGGCCTTAAAGAAACGCTTCCAAAACACAAAAGCAAATACGCCCAAGGGAAAAAAGTTCTTCTTCAATTTGAAAACAAAAGCGATTTAATGATTTCAAAAAGTCTTTTAGAAAAGGCAGGAATCGTCTCATCTTTAATGGATGGGTGGGCTCATCGTTCAATATCGAGAGATGTTGCGTGGGGGATTCCTATGCCAACAGACTTAGACCCAGATATGGCCGGAAAAACTTTTTATGTTTGGCCAGATTCCTTAGTGGCTCCAATCTCTTTTTCTCAATTGGCACTAAAGATAAAAAATCAATCTCACGAAAAATACAAGGAGTTTTGGACCGATCCTGAGGCTCGGATTTATCAATTTTTGGGACAGGACAATGTATATTTTTACGTGCTCATGCAAGGGGCCATGTGGATCGGCTCCCAAGAAGATATAAGCAGACTGCCTAATCCAGGGGAATTTCAATTGACTGATGTTCTCAGTGCATTCCACTTAATGGTAGACGGCGAAAAAATGAGCAAGTCTAAAGGTAATTTTTACACCGGAGATCAGCTAATAGAAGAAAAAAAATTATCATCCGATCAAATTAGATATTTTTTAGCCACCTTAAGTCTCCCAGAAAAGGGTTCGAACTTTGACTTCAACACTTTAAACGAACGAAACAAGTTCTTAGCTGGCCCGCTCAATGCGGCCTTTGAAAAACCTATCTCTGCTTGTCATTCAAAATTTAATGGCAAAATTCCTGAGGGAGAGCTCAATGAAAAAGTTAAAGCAGAAACCACAAAACTTTTTCAAAAATATTTGCGCTCAATGGAAAAAGCTGATTACATCACCTTACTTAACTTAATCGAAAACTACGCCAGACAAATCAACAGTCTCTTCACTCAATTCAAACCACACGACGACCGCCACCCCATTAAGGAACGAAGCGACGCTCTTTATACTTGTTTTTATGTTTTAAAAAACATTATGATTATGCTTTATCCTTTTGTCCCAGAAACCATGGACAAACTCAGAAAATCCCTCAAATTGGAATCATCAGTTTTTACTGTTGATGAGATTGGAATCCCGATTAATGCAGGACATCTCATAGGCGAAAAACTAGATTTTTTCCCGAATGTTGAATAAGTTTTAGGGCTGATCAGGACTGGGCAGAGACCATACGCGTATTACATGTCCAAAAAATGCCCGACTCGTATCTCTATAATACCACTCTGCTAAAAATTCCTGCCATGGAACAACTCTCTGCAAGTTTCCATTAGTTCGAGCTGACCATGGGTCCATGAGATAGACATTATAACCGTCGAATCCATTATATACAGCATAGTGAGGAACTCCGTGACTCATTAGACTTACGATAATACTTTCACCCTGACGCGCAAAAAAATCTAATTGATCAATTGTTAAATAAAACTGGGAATAAGCGCCAAAACCACGTCGTAAAATCGCAGCAACTATATAATCCGGAGAAGTTCCAAACTCAGGACTACTCTGAAGTTCATTTACTAAAACTTCTTCCGGTGTATCGGATAAACCTCGAGCATAAAAAATACTTCTCAAGCATGCAGCACCACAAGAGTGACCTTGCTCTTGAGCCACAATGGGGTGGGGATACAATGGACGGTCACAATTAGAATTTCCAAAACAAGAAAAAACAGCGAAGAAAAAAATTACTAAAAAATCTCTTTTAGAGAACACCCACATCGGCACTTATACCTCCATCAATTGTAATCACGCTTCCATTAATATAATCATTTGAGGCTTCCAAGAGAAAAGAACACAATCGAGCGATTTCGGAGGCTTCTCCCAACTTTCTATTAGGAGTTCTTTCTAAAACTTTTTGAGTGTAATTATCTATTTTTTTATCATTCGCACCCATGGGACTTTTAATGTAACCAGGGCAAATTAAATTGGCCCTTATACCCTTTGGAGCAAATTCTGCAGCTACAGTTTTAATCAATCCATTAAGTGCATGCTTCGAAGACACATAGGCCCCAGAACCCGGGGAGCCCATTAAGGATTGGATTGACGATATAGCAATAACTCTTCCGTATTTTGCCTTTACAAAGGAACTAAGCGTTTTGTTTAATATGATAAACAAACTATTTACATTAATCGCAAAAACTTTATTCCATTCCTCCAATGAAGATTCAACGATATCTACAAAAGGCCCCCCATAACCGGCGCAATGAACAATGCCGTTAATCTTAAACTTAAGAGCTTCTTTAGAAAGTTTATCCACTTCTTTCGAATCCGTTAAATCAGCAGCAAAAAGTTCAACATTTTTAGGCCATGTTTTAATTTTTTTTAATTTATCAGCGTAATCCGTCGCGAGAATTTTAAATCCTTGCTCAGACAAGCTTTTAACAATGACATAACCAATTCCACCGGCAGCTCCGGTTATCAAAACACAATTATTAGGGATCTTCATAATATTCCTTTTGGAGGGGTGACTACTATACTAGGAATTGTAACTTGTTCAGGCAAACTCGCTAAATTGAAAATTGTTTGAGCAACTTCTTTTGAAGTTAACATATCTTTAGAAGAAAACTCGGGTCGACTTTTCCAAATGTCTGTATAAGTCGCTCCCAAACTTAATAACGTAGAAGATATGCCATGAACACGACCCTCTTCATGCATGACTGACACCAAACCTCTTAAGCCAAATTTAGAAGCGGCATAGGCGGCGTTGCCCTCAAGCGCCAAGTGATCAGCAACGGAACCTATAACGTAAATTCTTCCTTTGGATTTTTGAGATAAAAAATACTTATAGGCGCTTTTTAAAAACATAAAAGCCCCAGTTAGGTTTACTGAAATACACTCATCCCAGGCCTTATTAGAAAGTTTTTCAATCGGGCCGAAATGACCAATTCCAGCTGAAAAAATAAATAAATTTACCTTTGTTTTCGCTTTTGAAAGCCCATCAAACATCTCATTGATTGAGTCTTGCTGAGTGACATCGAGTTTAAATTCATTGGCTTTTTTGGAACTTAAGGAACGGGCCGCCCTTATACAGTTCCAACCCTGTGCCTCAAAATATTGAGCCGTTGCCAAACCGATACCTCGGCTAGCACCTACAACAACTACAGTTAATTTTTCATTTTTTTGTTTTATTAGCTTTGCCATATATTATCCGCGTTGACACCCTCTGCCGCAGCACATTATTACGATGTCCCATATGCTCACAAAACTAAGTTTAGCTTTTTTCCTCTTTTCTGTATACGAAGTTCTAGGACAAGACTTTTTCATTTATCATTCACCTGACAATAAAAAGTTAGTTTCAAGCAAAATTGACTTAAAAGAATTTCAAAGAGACTCTTCTTTTAAAGTTTCCGTTCCTCACTCCACAACAAACCCCAACAATGAAACACATCTCTGGGAAGGGATCTCCCTACTTTCGCTTATTAAATTTACAAATAAAACTAAGATTGGCGCTAAGGATTCTGTCAGTATTATAGCCAATGATAATTATACTATTGGATTTGATTATGAAACTATTCGTAAAGAGAAAACCTTTGTAGCCACTCTTCGCAATGGCCAAAGTATTGGACACAAGCTTGGAGAAGAGCAAATTATTCACCCATTAGCAGATGAGAAAAACCCCCTAAGATCGGGTGAGTGGTGGGCCTGGTTTAACAAAGCACTTGTGATTGGTAAAATCCCACCCGTTATTGAAATTTCAGGAAAAGCTCTCGATCTTAGAAGTTTTAAACCCGACATTAAAACCTCTGCACTACCTCCTTACCCCGTAGGAATTTCAAATGCCTTGCCTAGCAAAGATAAAGTTAAAATTAGTTGTCTATCTATGATTAAAGTTCCTGGCTTTTCAGAAACAACTAAATCGCTAGATATTTTTACACTTAACGGTAATACCCAAAAAATTTCAAATCCAAAAGATTATGCATTTTGCTATTTATGGAATGGGAAAGCCATTAACCCTTGGCTTGGTGGTCCCACTCAACTTTGTCAAATTGATAAACCAACCCGATGTTTCTTTTATATTAAATCTGTTACTTTTAATAATTAATGACTCAAGACAGACGAAGCATTGTTGTCCAGTGCGCAATTATAAGTGCACTGGTTTCAACTTTGTTAAGTCTATTCATGTCTTACTGTGCTTATACCTATTTTAAATCGCGCTATGAAAACGATTTACTAAGTAACACCCAACAAACTATCACAAAAGTGAACTCATTTTTGCTCGGTTATTTTTATAACCAAAAAAACTGGATACACCTTCAAGAGCACATTGATTATTTAAACGCAGCTCCTAACACCCTCTACAATTACATTCTCAATAATTCAGGCGACATTGAAATAGGAATAGAGGGCCTGGCTCAGGACAAAAGTGCCTTTCAAGGAAAAAGTAGAATGAGCTGGGAACCTGAGCTTCCTCTGAGTGATAAAACACAACTCTTTGACACAAAAATTACAGCTCAATTAGCAGCGCTCTATCCAGAAAAGGCCGCCGAAGGAGATAGACTTTCACTCATTACAACTCCCATTAGCTGTCAGAACTCAATAACTATTTGTGGCTATTTAAGAGTGGCCATAAGTTATCTCTCGATACAAAAAACTTTGAATAGATTTCGCTTTGCCTTATTTTTAGGATCTCTAGTTTTCAGTTTTTTAATATTTTTTGTAGTTTTTTATACGGCTAGAAAAAAACTTCGAGGAATTCGACTTTTATCTCAAAATCTACATGATTTTGCAGCTAACACGACATTGGCGCCTGAAAAAATTAAAATTCAAACTTCTTCCAACGACCCCGAAGAAGAATATTATTTAAAAGAATCCATTCAAGCCATGCTCGCCACAAAGCTCCGGCTAGAAAAATCACAGCAAAACCTGGCCGATTTACAAAGCGAAGCAGATCTGTGTTTTCAGCTCGCCCACGATTTAAGATCTCCAATTGCCGCTCTAGACGCTCTTTCTATTTCTACAACCGAATTGCCAAGCGCGCAGAAAGAACTTCTTAAATCTATCACCACTCGAATGAGAGGAATAACCAAAGATCTTGCCAACAAAGCCAAGCAAAAACAACTTGAACTTGAGAGAGCCAACTCACAGGCAACTCATCTTATCTCAGCCTTAGTCCAAGTTATGGAAGAAATACGAGCCGATCAAGATATTCTCGATTCATTAAAAATTTCTCTTGAAGGCGCTGAAGAATATTTAGGTCTTTATTTGAAGGCTGAATCTGAGCAATTGAAAAGAATTTTCACAAATCTCATATACAATGCGGCCGAAGCAAAGAAGCCAGGTCAAAGATTTGTTGAATTAAATATTAAAATTCAGAAAGCTCAAACAAGTGACGACAATATCACTGTTAGTTTTAAAGATAACGGTAAAGGGATTCAAAACGACAGACTCAACAAAATTTTTGATAAAGGTGTTTCCTTCGACAAAAAAGAAGGAAGAGGCGGAACAGGACTAGGTCTTTATTACGTAAAAACAACTTTGGATAGCTGGTCTTCAACTATAGATGTTAGTTCAATTATTAATGAAGGAACTTGTTTTGACCTAAAACTAAAAAGTGCTTTTGAGGCTAAAATTTTATCTCTTTCTCAACTTTCAGAAATCAACACCAACTCTCTTTGCATCATTGACGACGAAGAGCATATTAGAAAATTCTGGCAATCAAAATTTCCTAAAATTAGAAGCTATGTCAGCCCTGAGGCCTATATTAATGACTCTCAACGAAGCGAGGCCGACTATTGCATAATCGATTACCACTTTTTTAATTCCAACATGAATGGTATTGATTTGATTGATCAAATGAAGCTTTACGACAGATCGATATTAAGCACAAACTTAATTGATAATCCTAACGTCTACGAAAGAACTCTAAGACTTGGAATTTCTGTATTACCCAAACCACTTTTAAATTTTGAAAAACTAAACCTAAACCAATATTGACGTTTTATTGACATAGCCTAAGGCCTTATCAATAGATGCTCTTTAGGTTTATTCTATAGAGATGACGCCTTTAAGATATCTCTTAACTTTGTTTTTAACTTTAAACCTAGCTTTTGGCATCCCCGGTGACTTACAAAAATCCATTGAAAAGTCTGTTCAAAACTATAATTTAGCAAAGAATAGTTATCTTAAAACGGGACCTGAAGGATTTTTAAAATACGCAGATTTTTTAAACCGACAAGATAGACTTTATTTGAAGGCACAACTCAGCAAGCTTCCACAGCTACCAGACCTAGAAGTAGGTGAGAATTCTTTTAAAATTAAATATCAAGACAATTCATTTAAAATCGAAGTGTTTTATGAGGACTCTATAATTCTAGGCCTTCCGAATGGACACAAAATCTCTATGACTCCCAAAAGAAGTCTGGAAACAATTTCCAATGAAATTCAAAAAAGCTTAGAAATTTCAAAAAGTCATTATGAAATAATCCCCTCAGCAAACGCCGAAATGAGTGTGATGATGGGATTCATTTTAGGCTTAGTGGGCGGTTTTGCAGGTTACTGGATTTATAATAGTTTTTTTGCTGCTAAACCCTCAACAAACAGTGGCCAAGTTCATAAAATTACTGTGACCGATCTCCCACACGCAAGTCCTACTGGTGGAGGCGGCGGAGAAGCAGCTGGAACACCAAGCAACACAAACAACAGCAACCCGCCAAACAATCCAAACGCTAATCAGCAAGGAAATGGAGCGGCAGGAAATCCAGGCTCAAACCCTCCGCAACAAGCCAATGGAGCACAAAGCAATCCACCTCAAGGTGGAGCGAATCCATCGAATGGCCAGCCTCCGCAAGCAAACAACCCACAAGGAGCTAAAGTTCAATTAAACAATGAACAACGAAAGCAAAAAATGGAATTAGCTCAAATTTTTTGCACAAAAATAAATAACAATGACAACCCTAATGTTGTATTCACAGATATTCTCAACCCTCCCGACAGTAACAACGTGGGTATTAGCTTAGGTCGAATACTCTCAGATAAATTCAAAACGCTTAAAGACGCTCAACCCAACTCTCCAGACGATAAAAAGAAGCAACTACTTCTTCTCTTGTATTCAAAACATTTAGGATTACACATTCAAAACAACAACGTTGAAAACACACAAGTTGAAGAAACTGATAGAAAAATTGCAAAGATACTCGACGGAAACGCTATAAAATTAAGTTTCCTAAACAACGGCTCAAGCGGCCTTAGTTTAAGCTGCGAACTAAACCAACAACATCCCCCAGTGTGCGATTCTAAAAACATCAAAATAAATTTTCCAGGAAACTTAACTAAACCACTCTGCAGCTTTCCTCCTCCAAAGAACGGAGCATCAACACAGCAAGCTCCTACTCCACCACAAGGGCCCAATGGACCAGCGCCGAACACAGCACCTCCTGCGCCTACCGGAGCCAAACCCACTTCTTCGACTCCAGATCCAATACCAGAAAATCCAGACTAAGTTTCAACTCATTAAAAAGTGTATATACTTTAAGCATGAAAGTATTTTCGTTTGTTTTTGCAATCGCCTTGCTTTATTCATGCGCCACTAATCCCTTAAGAAAAGCTCGAGCTAAAGTCATTAGAATTGATAATTTAAGCAATCCAGAAATCATCCCATTTGAGAAAATTGCAAAACAATATTTAGAGGCCGCTGAAGACACTTTAATTGAAGACTCCTATACACTTCAAATTTTTTCAACCATTCCAAACGCTAAAATACAAAGCATTAATCAATTCTATTTAGTGAGTTTAAGTGACTCACAAATCGAAGCTGATCATCGTGAATATAAAATTCTATATCAAGGACCCTCTAAAGATTTTTTAGACGCTGAAACTATTCGTCTCCACGATTTTAGCTTTTGGGCTAACAGCGAATCCACGGCTACCCTCCTAGACATCGAGCATAAAAACTCTAATTTCATGGAATTCACAATTTACAACAGAAGCATTTCTACAAATGATATAAGTTTAGAAAAGGTAAATTATAATTTAAAGAACACTAAAGAGGCTTCAGCATTTAAAAAAATTAAAAATTCTTTGCCCCCCAAAGATTCTCAGCCCGCTTACTACTGCAAGCTTTTTAAAAAATCCGGTTATCAATGCACACTTTCAAAAGGCATCGCTCCTGAAGCTAGCTTAACAACAGGCTCTACTAGTTTTTAGAATATTTTTTAATGTATGCCTGAAGTGCAGCGGGATCGTCGGTAATAATAGCGTCGGCATCGGCTCCAAGCATTTTCGACCACGACCAGGGACCATTAAGTGTCCAAGGCGCCACTTCAACACCAATATCATGAAGAGCTGTAATTTCTTCTGTGCTGATTTCACTCCATTGTGGTGAAACAACGTTTGCAGATAATCCTTTAGCTATAGCCAAATAATCTTCATGATTTTCTGTTAAGGCAGAGATTCTAATTTTCGGTTCAAGCTTTTTAGCAATTTTTAATGTCCTAAAATCAAAAGACTGTAAAATAACTCGATCAAGCATTTTATGTTTTCTTATAACTTCTAAAACCAATTTCACAAAAATTTCCGGATCAACTGTTTCATCTTTATCCTCTTCTATTTTTGTTTCTAGGTTAAACTCAATGCTTTGCGCGTTTGGGAGCTTTGAGTTTTTTACCATTATAAAAAGCTCTTCTAGTGTAGGAATTTCCGTGCCGGCAATGAGCTTTTGCTCTTTAAATTTCTTATTCCTTTTAGAACCACAATCAAATTCTTTAATTTCTTTTAAGCTTAGTTCTCTAATTAGTATTGGGTTTGTTAGAGGACTGGAGTTTTTATACTGACACAAGTCTGGATTAATTGAGGTGTCATGATTTAAAACAACGACTCCATCCTTAGTAACACCCATGTCCGTTTCAAGAAAATCAACACCTAATGACATCGCATATTCCATGGCAGGAAGAGTGTTTTCAGGAAATTTTGCACGCGCCCCTCGATGCCCATGTATTTTTATCGGCCGGCTTCTTTTTTCCAATCCAGTTGATAAACACGCTGACAAAAATGAAAGTAGTGTGCCCATGATTATTAATCTAGAAAAAAAATTCCCCACGCCAAACCTCCGTAGAACAATTGTTATTCTTAGCTTTAGGGTAGGGTATTGGCGAGAATTTTAAATATTCTCACCCACTCCAAACTTTTGCGGTGCGCGAGAATACTCGGCCTCTGCACCAGCTAACCATGAATTTAAATTATTTCTACGTCTTTGATCGCTTGGGTGTGTCGACATAAATTCTGGAGGCGCTTTTCCGCCATTTGCGGCTTGCATTCTTTCCCAAACACGAGTGGCTTCAGATGGATCATAACCCGCCCTTGCCATATAAATTTGTCCAACTTGATCGGCCTCTGTTTCATCTTCACGTGAAAATTTTCGATCAAAGAAACTCACCATAAATCCACCAACGACTCCGCCTAATGATGTTCCCATTCGACACCAATCAGACTTACAAAAGAGCTGCCCCCCAACAACAGAAGCAATAGCAATTCCAGCACCAAGAAGATTCCCCTTTACAGCGCGTGCGTATCTTTGCTTGCCATGTTTGCGAGTAGCGTGAGCCACTTCGTGCCCCATGACTGCAGCTAATGCGCCTTCGGTTTTAAGAACAGGCATAATTCCTGTGTAAACGGCCATTTTTCCACCAGGCATACACCAAGCATTAAGTTCATTTTTTTCAATTAACATAACTTCCCATTGATAATTTTCACCGGAAGCAAGCGCTATTCTATTAGCCACTCTCTCGACCATTTGAGTCCATCGCGCATTTGTAGATCTCTTTTCTTTTGTTTTAATTTCCTCATACGCTTGAGCCGCTGTTTTATTAATTTCAGCATCGCTGACAGACCCGATTCCACCACCACCGTCTTTTGATCCTTTTGATGAACAGTTTGCTAATAATAAAACAATCAAAGATGTTAAAATTTTATTTTTCATAATTTTTTTATTGTTTAAATTCTTAATCCAGCTTCTTTTATCAATGGATTGTTAACAAATTTACTCTGCAAATCTTCCACCTGCTTTCCCTGGGGAGATTCTAACCACTTGTCCTCAATACTTGGACAAGTCATGGGCACTTCAAAATTAAAAATAGGGTGCTTTTTAGTGCTGGCTTTTTCCAACTGCCCCGATTGAATCATAGATAATAGGGTTCGACTCACTTTTAATGGAAAACGTTGTCCCTTTTCATATCCACCTTGAGTCCACCCTGTATTGAGCAACCAAAAGGAGGCGCCAGATTTAGCGGCACGCTCAGCCAACATTTTTGCGTAAACCATAGGAGGTCGAGGCATAAACGGCGCTCCAAAACAGGTGCTAAACACTGCCTTAGGTTCTTTCACTCCTAGTTCGGTACCTGCCACTTTAGCAGTGTAACCAGAAACAAAATGAAATTGTGCTTGCTCAGGATTGAGCCGTGCTACCGCCGGCAACGCTCCAAAGGCATCTGCCGTTAAAAACACTATTGTCTTTGGTTCAGCCGCCGCTTTATTGGGTGAATAAATATTTTTTAGAAAATCTATAGGATAAGCGCCTCTAGTATTTTCCGTGATACTACCATTGTCATAGTCAACAACTCTTGTATTGGGATCATAAACAACGTTTTCTTGAATGGCTCCAAATCTATTCACAGCCGCATAAATTTCTGGTTCTGTTTCTGATTTAAGTGAAATTAACTTAGCGTAACAACCACCCTCTAAATTATAGAGCCCCTTATCTGTCCAAATAATTTCATCATCTCCAATTAAAGCTCTATCCGGACTTGCTGATAAAGTCGTTTTTCCTGTCCCGGACAAGCCAAACAACACGCAAGAATGACTGCCGTCCGGAAAACAATTGGCCGAAGCGTGCATTGGAAGAATTCCCAAAGGAGGTAATAAAAAATTTGCAATTGTGAAAGCTGCCTTTTTTATTTCACCCGCATACTGAGTGCCTGCAATAGCAATTTTTTTATTCACAAAATCCAAAGCCACCAAGGCTTCTTTGTCATAATTCAATCCCAACTCTTTGGGTGTGATCATGGGATCATGATAAATTTCAATGCCTTCATTTCTTTGAAGTAAATTTTGTAATTCAGTGGAGCGAAACATTGTTGCCCCAAACAATGTATGCCAAGCCGATGTCGATTTAAGTCTTAATGTATAAGGCCCCAAAAAACCTTTAAATGTATAATGATGTTTTTTTTCAACATGGGCTGCCATCAATGAAATGAACTTGCCCGCCAAATCGTGATCCATTCCTTGATTATTTTTTCCCCAAGAAACCTCGTTTTTAATGGAAGGGTCTTCAGAGATAAAACGGTTTTCAGGAGATCTTCCCGTATATTTTCCCGTCTTCGTCAACAAAGCTCCCGTAGAGCTCAGACAAACATCTTCTTTTTTAATACTTTCTTCAATTAACTGGGTCCTTGAAAATTCCATAAAGCAATCAAATCTTAAGGTATGAATTATGGCAAGACAGGGGGGGGCCCTATTGCTGAGTCATATTATTGACTCTTTTGGGCATCGCACAAAGCCTTATGATGTAGTTATGGCTAAAAAAAGGCTGCTAATAGCTCCTGTTTTTTTGATATCAGCTACGCTTTGCCTGGGTGCAAGCACTGAAAATGATAGTGAAAAATTAAAACTAGCACTCGAAATCAAAGGACTTCACTTTAATAGTAAAAGCCAACATGAACTCTATTTTAATCAGCATGAGCACATTAAAAGCCTAAGCAACGACCCCAACAATGAGTTTTTTGTAGAATTAACGCCCAAACGATTAAGTGAGCAAAAACTTGGAGACACTTCCTCGTTTTTGGTTGAAATCAACATCAGTCGTAGAGAAGGCCGCAAACAAGTGACCATAGCCAAACCCCTCGTTAGCGTAGAGTACGGCGGAGAAACTAAAGTTCAGCAAAAAACGGGAGATGGAAACGAAGATTTAGAAGTGTCTGTTCTTTCCTTGCGCTAATTACTTCAAAAAGGATTTAAAATATTCCCTATCCTTTTCCATTTCATTTTTGAATTTTAATTCACCTTTTTTAGCCGCCAAAGACACATCTAGAATTCTAAATTGAATCACTGCATTTTTTGCCATCCAAACTAAAAGTTTTTCAAATCCCTCTTTTTTATCTTTATAAGGATATTCAGGCTTATTTAATGCATCATAAAGCTTTAAGTTTTCTTGCTGTATTTCATAAAGATTATTCTTCTCATAAACATCTTTTTTTAAAGACTTAAACCAATCTTCATATTTTGAAGCACTCGCTTGAGCAACAAGATGCTTTTCAATGACGTCTGGTGGAATGCTTAGCTCTAGCTTTTCTGGAGATCTTTTTTTAACTTCACTTTCCTGAGCTTTAGCAAAAAACTCCTGAGCACGAGCAAGCTCTGCTTTACACTTTTTACTTCCACATTGAGAAACATAAGTGTTAAATTTCCAGAACACTTCATGGGCATCGCTAAAATGTAAATTGAAAATTTCATAGAATTTTAGCATAGCTGCATAATTCTCAGCCTCATCAAGAAGCCACTGAACTAATCTCAACTCTTGAAAAACTAATTTATCAAGATTGTTTCTCTTTTTTTCGCCCTTCTCAAAGAGGGAATCGCCCAGTGCTACGCGAAGACTTTTTAGCCTATAGTCCTTTATAAAAGCAGGAGGAATTGTTTCCTGCAGATGATGAATATATTCGTGAATGACGCTGTACTTAGGCGCATCTGCTCTAATAAGCAGCTCAGGTTTATTGGATTTATTTAAAGTTGAAAATTGAGAAACATATTGCGCATTTATGTTTTCTTTCAAAAACTCTGAATTAAACTCTTCTTTCTTATTACAGGGCGTGCTTGTAATTTCTTTTTTAAAGTTCTTTCTTGCCTCACAATAAATTTTTACGGCTAAGCCTCTTTTAGAAAACTCATTAAGGAGATCGTCGTAAGTCATTTGACTTAATATCTTTATGTCTTCTATTCCAAACTTTGCACCACTAGGAAGCATCAATTCTTTCCCAACAATTTTATAATCTTCCCAAGGATGGGGACTCTCTTGAAGTGTTTTATCTATTTGCGCAACAAACTTTTCATAGTCTTGCTGATTAATATCTATAGGAACCCCACTCCACCCCATTGATAAGGGCAAGGCTAGTAAAAGCACTCCAAAAAATTTCATGAATTCTCCCCATGATTAGAATAGGGGGCCTTTTCCAAAAAACCAAAGATAAAATTCCTAATTCTGCGGTGAGTTGCTCAATAATTCTTAGTTTGTACGATGAAGAGCCCGGAGCATGGCTTCACACTGAACTAAAAACTCAGGAGCTAACTTCGATTTTTGAGGAATCTGAAGAGTCATTTTTTCTAATTCTTCTTTAGTAAACAGCTTTGTATCTATTTTATGTTTAGGAAGTCTCTTTTTAGCAAAATAATGACCATCATTCGTCTTTCCAACTACAATATATCCATCTTGAGTTAGCTTTCCTAGAAACGATGTTTCTCCAATCTTCGTTTGAGTTGTAATCTCACCCAATCCTTCTTCGTAACCCTTCATTTTCATGTTTTGAGCCTGAACTCTTACTAAATTCGCCTTATCGTGAGAAGCATAGGAATTATCCATGACAACGATTTCTAAAGCATTGGACTTCATTAGAGTACCCTCGCTCCCCTGGGGAGAGTGGCCGCCCAAAACTCTATGAATTCCCTCAGATTTAATTTTATCTTGTGTCTCGGCCGTGGGCATTTCTGGCTGTTCATCACCAACAAAATAATAGCTATAAACTAAGCTTACATTATTTCTACCAGGAGTTATCTTGTTGGGCTCTTGATAAGCAATAAGCCAATCTGTGAGAGGTGTTGACTTGCCCTTCTTATAATCATCTACAGCCGCTTTATATTTTTTATTTAATTCTTCAAGATTTTTTCTAAGACTACCCTGAGCAAATTCTTTTTCTAAAGCGTAATAGGCTTCGTCATTAAAGGCGCCGTGTATAAACATATTTCCATCAATAATTTTGGAAACTTCGGCGTGCTCAAGATATTTTTCCATAGGTCCGCCACTCTCAACGTCTGAGAGCATGCTTTTATAAACTTCTTCATCATTAACTAAAGTCGCCTTTGCCGAAGAAAGTTCTTTTCGACGGAACTCAAAAGCATCTTTGGCTCCTAGCGTTTCTGACAACATCCATTTAAGCCTATTTATTTTTGTGTCTGTTTGAGAGTTATAAGTTGCACCACCAGACTTCCCAATAAAGTAAGGAAGTTTCGAGCGTTCTGATCTTTTTCTAAAAAGAGCCTCATCGTTTAGCTCCAAAGCTAAGCGAATTTTATTGATGTCTCTATTCCCCGCAATCAAAGTTACTTGATTTGGCTGTCTTTCTTTTAAATCCACCAACATTTCAAGTATTTTTCTACTATTAGGACCCCTGTCCATGACATCGCCAACATATACAAAATGAGCACCCTCTTTAACTTTTAGCCTACCCTTTTCATCAAGAATGAGATTTTCACTTTGTGACAAAAAATCATCTAAACGATTTTTATTACCCTCTAAATCTGAAAGAGCTTCAACTTCAGTTTCTACTTCACAATAAGTGTTTTTTATTAGACCGAGACTTAGTAGTAAAACTAAAAAAAGCCCCGTGAGCTTCTTCAAACTGGAACAACCCCGTGTTTTCGAGGAAAATATTTTAAATCTTTTGCAGAATAAATATCAAAACGAGCCGCCAATTCATCTCGCAACTTCTCAGGTTGTACAACTTGATCTATAACTAATTCAGAAGCAAGTTTTTTCAAATCCACATCTTTTTCGTATTCAGCCTTTTTTTCTTCTACAAATTTTTTACGCAATTCAATATCAGTAATTTCTTGAATCTTATTATAATAAACTGCGTTGACAGCTGGATCGGGCCCCATCACTGCGATTTGACCCGTGGGAAGAGCCAGAGTGCAATCAGGATCAAAGCCCGGACCACACATCGCATACAAACCCGCACCAAACGCTTTTCTTACAACTACGCAAATTTTTGGAACAGTCGCCTCGCTAATAGAAAAAACCATTTTGGCGCCATGTCTTATGATGCCCATTTTCTCAACTTGAGATCCAATCATAAAACCGGGAACGTCGGATAAAAATAACAACGGAATATTAAAGGCGTCACAAAGAAAAACAAAACGAGCTGCCTTATCTGCAGAATCCACAAAAATAACTCCGCCTTTAATTCTAGGTTGATTAGCAACAATACCAATAACTCTTCCCTTTATGCGCGCGAAGCCAGTAATGAGTTCTTGTGCAAAAAGCTTTTTCATTTCAAAAAAACTTCCTAAATCAACAAGCCCCTCTATAACTTTCTTCATGTCATAAGGAGCCGCTGGATTTTCTGGAAGTATTTTTTCAATCTCTAATGGATTAAGAGGGCTCAATGGAGCTTGAAGTTTTTGGGCTTCTTGAAAGTTTTGTGGAAAATAATTTAAATAATCTTTTCCAAGTTTTATGGCTTCATCTTCGTTTTCAGCTAATATGTCTCCCACTCCACTCACAGAACAATGCATTTGAGCTCCACCCATTTGCTCAAGAGTCACCCTTTCCCCAATGACAGACTCAGCCATTCGAGGGCTTCCTAAATACATAGAGGCATTATTTTTAACCATTATTACAACATCACAAAACGCAGGAATATACGCTCCGCCGGCAGCAGAGGGCCCAAACAACAAACAAATTTGGGGCACATAACCCGAAAGTCGACACTGTAAATTAAAGATTTTTCCAGCGCCCCGCCTTCCGGGAAACATTTCGACTTGGTCTGTAATTCTTGCTCCTGCAGAATCAATTAAATAATAAATGGGAATCGCAAGCTTTGCTGCCTGCTCCTGCAAACGAATCATTTTTTCAACTGTGTGCTTGCCCCAGGAGCCCGCTTTAACTGTTGAATCATTCGCAAGAATTCCAACACTTCTTCCATTAACTTTAGCAAATCCTGTAATCACCCCATCAGAAGGCAGACCCTCTTCTTGGCAATTTGCATAAAGTCCTTCTTCAATGAAGGAATTAGAATCGATAAGTTTTTTTATTCTTTCTCTAGCAAATTGTTTTCCGACTTTGGCATTTTGTTCGTGATATTTTTCGGAACCGCCCTTTAAAAGTTTTTCCTCGAGAGTTTTCCATTGAGCGAGATTGTCATGATTTTTAATAGTCATACGATTTATTTTCCTAAAAATTTAGCTTTTCGTTTTTCATTAAAGGCCTTGAGCGCTTCTACACGATCTTCGCTTTTTAAAACAACTTTATATCCTTCTCTTTCAACTTTTAATCCTTCATCAAGATTAAGATTTCTTCCTATTTTAATTGCTTTTTTAGCTTGAACTACCGCCATGGGTCCATTTTGAACAATCTCTTCAGACCATTTTTGAATTTCGCCTTTAGGATTATCCCCAACATAATCAAGAAGTCCTATGGAAAAGGCTTCTTGAGCACTCATTCTCTTGGCGCGAAAAATCATCTGCTTAGATTTTGAAGGACCCACCAATTGAGTCAGTCGTTGAGTGCCTCCAGCGCCAGGAATTATCGCTAAACGAGTTTCGGTTAATCCCACTTCGGCACTAGGAGAGGCCAATCGAAAATCACAAGCCAAAGCCAATTCTAAACCTCCACCTAAAGCAACACCTTCAATCAGAGCCATGCTTGGGCATGAGATTTCATCTATCGTATTCATTAGCCTATTGAGTTTATCGAGAGTTTGCATCACCTCATCGGGACTCATCTTTAATCGCTCTTTCAAGTCTGCTCCTGCACAAAAGGCCTTAGGCGACGCAGAACTAATTATTAAAACTCGTGTTTTAAACTCATCAGAAAATTTAGTTTCAATGTCTAATTTTTCCTGAAGCTCAGTTATTAATTCACTTGAAAGGGCATTGTGCTGTTCAACCCTATTCATTATCAATTCAACAATTCCGTTGTTTTCCTTACGTAATATTAGAGACATATTTTGATTCAAGACTCCTTAAAACTTTAGAGGTCGACTTGCGTCCTAAACATTTCTCAGTAAAAAGAGCCGCCTCTACAATATTTTCAATATATGGCGCTTTTTCTTTTGTCGTTTCTGTTAAAAAATTCCAAAGGTCTTCGGTAGAAAGATTTCCCGCGGCCCCAGGCGCATAAGGACAACCACCCAATCCCGCGACAGAAGAATCAAATCTTGAAATTCCAAATTGCATAGCTTCCCACACGTTAGCCAAGGCCAAACCTCTTGTATCGTGCAAATGAAGCGCAATTTTTGATGCGGAATGCTTTTTTAGAAGTACTTTTAATAAAGCTCTAACTTGAAGCGGTGTAGCGTGACCCGTAGTATCACTCAGGGCAACTTCTTGAGCACCAATATCAAACAATTCTTTAACGGCTTTAAAAACTTTCTTTTCTGGAATTTTACCCTCGTAAGGACAATAAACTAGAGTCGACAAATAAACTCTACTTTTAATTTTTGCCTTTTTTGCCATTGCTAAAAGAGTTTTCAATTCCAACAGCAATTCTATCTGACCTCTATTAACGTTTTTTTTACAAAAACTTTCACTTGTAGAGTAAAAAAAACTCATACCGTCGGGGCCAGCTTCGCTGGCCAACTCAAAACCCTTTAGGTTGGGCACAAAAACCCAGAACTTTGTTTTAGATTTGATTTGTGCTCTTATTTCTTTAGCTCGCTTAAGCACTTCAGCAGAATCTTTTAACTGAGGAATTTTATCAGCCCTAACAAACGAACCAACTTCTATATCTTCAAGTCCTGATTCAATTAAAGATTTTAGGATTTTTTCCTTTTCATCTAGGGAAAAATGTCTGGCTTCACTTTGCAAACCATCGCGAAGTCCAACTTCAAATATTTTCCCCCGAAAACTTTTCATTATCCCCTACTCAAGAACAATCAAAACCTGTCCCTCTTGAACAAAATCATCAATCTTAACTTTAATTTCTTTTACTTTTCCTGAAATTAAAGAGGGAACCATCATTTCCATTTTCATACTTTCAAGAATAAGAACATCTTGGTCTACAGAGACAGAATCTCCCACATTGACCAACACCTTAAAAACAGTTCCGGTCATGTTTGAAACGATATCAGCCATCACCAAGCTCCTCCGAGTTCATATCTATACGAGGCCGTAATAAAAACTGTCCATAAATCAGGAGCATCTAGAACCCCATGATAGCGGGTTTGCATACCAACAGCAAAGTTATCCGTTAGATTAAAATCACCGCTAATCCCACCATTTGATCCAAACTTTGTTGAAATACCTGCTTCTTTATAAAAGCCCGCACCACCAATTATACCGAGGCGAAACTCTTGGAAATCCACGGGATAAATTACAATCGCGGGACTGAAATAGTAGTGTGTCTCGCTTTTAATTTGGCCAGTTGCAAAATCGGCCTGAAAGGCGATCCATCCATAAGGATTCACTCCAAAAACGGCTCCGTAACCAATTGACGAAGCCTTATCTGTTCCATAACCACCGACTTGACCACCTATTTTAAGCTCTTGGCCAAAACCTTGTATTGCCAATAGAAAAAGAGCCCCATAAAGACCTGAAAAAAGATAGTTTTTAAACTTATTCATAGACTTAAAAAGTTAGAACAAATAACGTCAAAACACAAAGGGTCCTCAGCATGAAGGTACCGTTTTGACGTTGTGCAACTCAGAGAGGTCCCGACTGTATTATGATTAAAAATACTGCGACAATTGAAACTTTGAGTAAAAGCACCACTCGCATTCCACAATTTTTTGCCAACATTTTATTTAGAAGCTTTGAAACTCAAGAACTTTTTATTGAACAACTTGAACGGCTTCGAAGTGAACATCCTAAAAAGCCTCTCATTTTATGTTTGTTTAATGCCGGCTTAATTGAATACTTTGCCGTCCGCCTTTTTATCTTTAATAAATTTGGTGAAACTTTTGAGCTGTCGCACGCTCTTGGAATTTCGCGCTTTTTACAAGACTTCTTTTCTTTTCGTTTAAAAAGAACCTTGTCTTCGATTGGCCTGCTTAGAAAAGAAAAATCTCATTTAGCAGTTTGTTTAAAATCACTTGAAGAAGGAAAACCTCTATTTCTAAACATGAAGGTTTTAGACAACAAAAAAGTTTTTGAACAGGCGCCTAGCGAACGTTACTTGTCGGCCATAAAAAAATATCATCCCAACTCAATCATTGTTCCAATTGCTTTCGTTTGGAAGCGGGCACCCAAGGTGATCGACGAAGCGCCTAAAGGATTTAACGAAAAACTTTTAAAATTATTAGCCGCTCCATTGTCTTTGCCTTGGTATTTTTTGCTCGGCGACCCTTATTCTCCTAAGGGACTTCGAAAACTCCTTCTCATTATGCGTGGTTACTCAAAAAGTGTATTAAGGGCTACCGAATCATTTTCGATTCAAGAATATGAGCCCCACGTCATTCGGCGAAAAGTATACCTAGCCATTCAACATGAAAAAAGAGTTTTACTTGGTCCAATTTACAAATCCACAAACTCTGTTCAAGAAGAAGTTCTTGGAAGTCCTTCGTTTAAAAATTTTTTAAATAACCTCTCAAATGAAACAGGAACTCCAGAAAAGTCTTTAAACAAAAGAAGTGTTTTCCTTTTTAACCAAATGGCGGCCCAATACAGATATTTCGTAGTTGAGGTGGCCTCTTGGATTTTAACAAGAGTGTTTAGAACTATTTACCATGGAGTAGAATATGACAGGGCTGAATTAGAAAAAATTCGAGAAGCTTCAAAGGAAGGCACCGTAATTCTAGTGCCCAATCATAGAAGTTATTTTGATTTTCTACTTCTTTCTTATGTGCTTTTTAATGAGCACTTCATGCCTCCCCATGTTGCGGCAGGAATCAATTTAAATTTTTGGCCCATCGGCGGTTTGCTAAAAAGAGGCGGCGCGATTTTTATCCAACGCTCTTTTAAAGGAGACCCTCTTTATACAGAAATTTTCCGCAGATACATCGTTCATCTTTTAAACAATAAAATTGTGTTTGAGTTTTTCATAGAAGGTATGCGTTCAAGAAATGGAAAGGCCGCACCCCCACGCTATGGAATTCTAAAAATGATTTATGAGGCTTCGCAAAACAAAGAAATCACCCAAAACCTTCGAATTCTTCCCGTTTCAATAACATACGACGTTGTCACCGAAGAAAAGGCCCACCGACGAGAGCTTGAAGGCGGAAAAAAAATTCAAGAAAGTTTTTTAAATCTTTTAGGCTCAATTTCTTTTTTCTTCAAAAACTATGGCCGTGTCCATTTAAGATTTGCGGATGCTCTACCGGTCGAAAATTGGATAAGCGACAAAGGAACGCGCTTTGGACTTCAAAAACTTTCATTTGAAGTTTGCCACAGAATCAACGAAGCCACGCTCTTAACCCCCATGGGATTAGTTTGCGGAGTGCTTTTAGCAAAGCCCGGCAACGCACTTTCTAAAGGTGACCTAGAGAATTGGCTTGAAAAACTTCACATCGACATTCTCAAACTTAATTCTCCCCTCACTCCTGAACTAAAAGAGAATTTTCTTAAACCTTGCCGAAGAGCCTTGGCGAGACTCATCGACTCTAAGGTTGTAGAAAAATATCACTTACAAGACGGAGGTGTTGGCCTACGAGTTCCGGGGAAAGAAAGAATACAAGTTTTATATTATAAAAACTCTGTCATACACGCTTTTGTGCTCGCGGCTCTAAGGGGTATTGCAGGAAAAAACAAGGATGAACTTCTAGAGCTTAGGAATCTTTTAGAGTTTGAATTTTTCTTTCCTGAAAAGGAAAAATTCTTTCAACAAATAGAGGCTCTGCCTTCAGACCTAAATTATGGGTTTTTCTCTCATTGGATAGACGACACTCTTGAGAACATTCAATTGGGACTTAGTTATTTAAAACAAAGTCACTCATTAAAGCTTGACGACAAAACATGGAACTTGCGCCTTATGAAATATGGTCAGGAAAAAATATTAGAGTTTTCTACAAAACGCTTTGAAGCGGTGAACACTCAAAGCTTCAAGGCTTTTTTAAGTTTAGCCCAAAACGAAAAGTGGCTTCAACCTTCAACAAAAGCTAAAGAATCTATCCTTGGTGTTCACTCTTTAAACGATATTGAAAATGCTCTAACAAGAGTTCGATATTTTAGAAGTAAAATTCCCGACTGGGACACTCTTAAGTAAAGATTTATTATAATGAAGTCACCTATGAATATTAAAAATCAAGTTGATTCTATCTATAAGCGATTTCATCAGAAATCTTATTTAGAGCTCGACCCGCTTCACGTGCTCATAGACGGACTTAATCCCAACGATGCTGAAGTTCTGTCTTTTATTATGGCGGGGCTTTCTTATGGACGAGTTGAGCAAATTGTTAAATCCTTTAAAAATCTTCTTTTTTGCTTAGAAAAATTGAATTGTAAAAAAAACGGAGAAGGACTTTCAAAGTATCTATTGAATAGCTTTAAAAAACAAGAAGCATCGCAAGCTTTGAAAGGATGGGTTCATCGGCTCAACACTGAGCACGACATTGTTGAACTCTTTTCTGTGCTCCATAATATTTTAAATGAAAAGGGCTCATTATGCGCTCACTTCCAAGAATCCTATTTAGAGAATCCAGAAGAACAAATTTCGAAATTTGGCCAAATTTTTAGAAACTCAACAACAAATCAATCTCTTCACAAAAAGTGGAAAGGGACTGGAGCCTCATGGTTTGCTCCTGATCCAAAAGATGGAAGCACCTGTAAGCGATTGATGATGTGGTTTCGTTGGATGATTCGCGATGACAGGATTGATCTTGGCTTGTGGCAAAGGGCCCCACTCATAAATACAAAACTTCCCCGCCCTTCACCCGAGCGACTTTTTTATCCTGTGGATACCCATATTTTTAGATGGGGAAAAAATCACAACGTTATAAAATCAAACTCAATGAACTGGAAAAGTGTTAGAGAAATTACGGATGTTTTTAAAAAGCTATCACCTGAAGATCCTGTAAAATATGATTTCTCGCTTTGCACTGAAGGAAAATTAAATTTTAGAGACTCTTTTAGTCTTTCTAAAAAAGTAACCCCAAAGAAAAGTCGTGCTTCGTCTCCCCGCTCCCTTGAGTTACAAAAGTAGCCGCATAGTCTGCACTAAACTTATCAGCAGAATACCCCATTCCTGCACTCAACAGCTTTTGAGACCATGGAGAATTCTCTCTATAACCAGCCTTTAATGAAAGTGACTTATATAAATACTCAGCACCAATAGCGTAAACAAATAGACTGTCAGAAGGACGCCTAAACTTTGATGCAGAATCTAATTTTTCATATCGCATCAGTAGTGCTGAAAAAATTATGCTTTCATTTAATAGATAATCTGCTCCCAATTGCACTGAGGTTGGAAGATAATCATTTTCATCGTCGAGAAAATTAGTAACACCAATACCTAAACGAGTGCTCGGTGCGGCCTGATAATAAAATCCTAAATCCCCATTCCAAACCGTCGCATTCTGAAGACTCGGATTTTGATAAGTGTTTATGTTTACGTATTTAGCTCCTCCGCCAAAAGAAACTTCTTCTGAAACCTTCGCAAACAAAGAGAGCCCCACTCGACTCTCTACCCTTTGAAAATCACCAGCGGCTTCATCTTGAATGGCGCTTTTCTTAGAATCGCGTCTTAAATAATAAACTCCACCGCCTAGCTGGCTAGATTTAGTATCGACTATAGAGGCCAACATCGTTTTACCAGTGCTTAAATATCCAACCCCAACATTATATTGCTTGGGGATAGCCGCTGCCGCTGGATTAAGAATTAAATTATCGTAGGAAGCGGGGGTCGCTACGGAAGCCGAACCCTTTGCTGAAGATTTAGGCCCGCTTAAAGTTAAAGTATCAGACTGCGTAGGCTTTGTAGCAAATGACTGGCTACAAAAAAAACCGAAAAAAGATAAAAATATTTTATGTTTTAAGCTTAGAGGTTGAATCATAGAACTAAGTTATAGTCTTGGCCCATGTCTTTGTCATTTTATGACTCCAAAACAAAAGTGACCAAAGTTTTTACAGTTATATAAAAATAACACATTAACAATTGAAGACCTCGCTTCACAAAGTTCTGAATATTTCAGGCTTTTTTAGCTGGCCCACTCCTTGCAACTATTCATTTGAAACAAGGGGTTTGTATATGAAAAGAATTCTATTAGCGCTCATTCTAACAACTGGATCTTTTATGGCTTCAGCTTGGGAGAACTTCACCATAGGTGGAAGTCTAGGTTTTGGTTCCTTTAACGGCAACTCAGCCGTAGGGGGAAATATTGGCTTAGGTTACTCCACTGGAAACGGCCCCGCATACGGTGGCTGGGGTGGCGGCTATATGGGATCACCCATTTTGCCATACGGCCAAGCTTATCAAAGCATGCTTGGTTACGGAAATCTTTGCACTCAATTACCTAATTTCGGAATAGGCCAATATCCGAGCAATCTAGGAAGATATCCCATTCAACAACCCTTGCTTTCTCAACTCTACAGACCAACACAATATCAAATGCCCTATCCAATTAACGGCGGTATCTCTGGAGGATGCGGAATGTCTCCATGTGGCGGTGGAATCTACACTGGTGGCGTTATGGGTGCTTGTGGAATGTCTCCATGTGGCGGCGGTGCCATCAATGCTGGAGGAATTTACAACGCTGGAATCTCTGGTGGTGGAGTTTACGGTAGCGGCAACATAATTGCTTCTTTAGGAATGTATCTTCAAGGAACAAGCGTTATGCCAATTGCTGCTCCTCGTTGCCAAAGTTGCTGCACCCAGATTGTTCAACAACAACCAGTACTTTACGGTTCTCCAAGAACTCCTGGCTTAATACCAAGAGCAACGCACTGATTCGACATATTTCAAAGCTACGCTTGCCCTTAACAGGCAAGCGTAGCTTTTTTTTTGCGCATCTAATAAGATCGCAGAATGAAAACCTTCTGGAGCCTTTCTCTACTTTTTTCAACTGTATCTTTCGCTCACTTCCCTCAAATCGGACAAATCGTAAGATACCAGCCTATGCTTAAAAGAAACTCTCCTTCTTTTGTGTCTTCAGGAACATTGGAAATTCAGGGCACGCGACTTCCTTATTCTCTCGAATGGAGCTCTGGCAAAGACTACACAGTGACCATAGAAAATGTTCCAAATTCTTTTGTAAACTCCGATAGCACTTCATCGGGCAACTGGAAGTTACAGAGAAAAAACGATCAGTGCCTTATTCAAGCAGGAAGAAAAGTGGCCCCCTGTCCTGCACCAAGCCTATGGGCGCTTCTCGAGCTTAGTTCGCAAACAACTGAAGTGGTTTCATCTTTAAAAAAGGAATTTTTCATTAGCGATGCTGAAGCCCTTTACAGCGAAACAAACTCTAAAGATCCAAAAACAGAAAACTCTGAGAGCAGCAAAAGACCCGAACTCATAGTCACTCATTTTGGAAATCAACCTAAAGCCGTATTACAAATTAAAAATCTTAAATATTCCGAAGGAGATTCTGCGCAAGCCATTGAGTTTGATCAAACTCACCTGCTTCCGGTTAAAGCTCAATTCAAATTCAACGACGCTCTCTTTTCCTATGAATCGTCACTAGGACAATGGGGGAAAAAAGAAAATTCTCGATTCAAAGCTATTTTGAGCACTCGACTAAAAGTTTTTAAAGGCAAGGATCCCATCGGAATTCTCGAACGTCGTCTTAACGAAGGAGCGACACCTTCAAGCAATAAAACATCATTAAAAGATGATTTTGCTTCTCTTGACTCTTTGCGGGGAGAATTAAGCCTTTCCGGCGAACGTCTCTTAGACTTTTTAATACTTTCTCATTAAAAGAACTCAGTGCTATACGCCCAAACCGCAATTCCTGTTCCTTTTTATCCGCTTGATTTAACTTTTGATTATTCTATTGAAGAGTCTCAACAAGAGAGCATTCGCGCTGGATGTCTGGTGGATTTAACTTTTGGAAAAAGAAAAAGTTGGGGAATTGTTTGTTCTATAAGCGAGAAAACTGAATTCAAGGACTCTGAAAAAATTAAGCCTATTAAGTCGTTGAAATTTCCTCTGCCTGTATTTTCTGAAAAGCGAATGCACTTTTTAAAATGGCTTTCTGAATATTACTATTATCCACTCGGTGGCGTTTTTGAATCTGCCCTTCCTTCTGCCATCCGTAACGCGAGTTCAAAACTACTAAACAAGGAAAAAATTAAAAGCGAAAAGGAGCTTCAGGCTGAGAAAGAAAAAACTTTAACTCAAGAACAGGAATTGGCTTATAAAAATATTTTAGAGTCCACCGACTTACTCCATGTTTTATGGGGAATCACTGGTTCCGGTAAAACTGAAATTTATTTAAGGCTCATAGATTCCTGTTTAAAAAACAATCAAAGCGCATTGATTTTAGTTCCTGAAATTTCGTTGACTCCTCTTTTGAGAAATAGATTTGAAAAGCGCTTTCCTGGTCAAATAGCAACTTTTCATAGCGCACAAAAAGAGTCTGATTTAAGAAAAAATTGGCTCGATATTTTTCATGGAAGAAAAAAAATTGCTCTAGGCGCGAGATCCGCACTTTTTGCTCCACTAGAAAATATCGGCTTTATCATTATTGATGAAGAACACGACTCCTCCTACAAACAAGAAGAACGACTTCGTTATCACGCTCGTGATGCGGCCTTAAAACTATCCGAAATTTACAAAGCCAAACTGGTCCTAGGTTCGGCCACCCCATCTGCTGAAACTTATAATCTAATCCAAAGTTCTAAAGCGAAAGTTCATAAGTTAAAAAAAAGAGCCATTGAAAACGCGGAGCTTCCCGAAATACAAATTATCGATCTTAAAAAGGGCATTGCTGAAAAATCTTTTGAAACCCAACCTCACGAGAATGAGTCTGTTTTTTCAATTCCTGAGGCACGTGAAAATTTATTTTTAAGTCCAGAACTCGACGCTGCTATTCAAGAAACCTTAAGTTCAAAAAAACAAGCTATTCTTTTTTTAAACAAGCGTGGCCTTGGTTCACAAGTTTTCTGTCGCGATTGCGGCGAAAGTGTTTCTTGTCCATCGTGCGATGTTAAACTGACCCCACACTTTGATTCTTTGAGATGTCATTATTGTAATTACTCCTCTCCCATTCCAAACCCTTGCCCCTCTTGTTCGGGAAAGTCTGGATTTTTAAAAGTGGGCGTCGGCACACAGGCCTTAGAAAAACTCATCGAGCTTCACTTTCCAGCCGCAAAAGTTTTAAGGTTAGACAGAGATATCACCGCAAAAGCCGGCGAACTCGAGTCGGTCATTTCAAAATTTGGCAACGGAGAAGCCGACATTTTAATTGGCACTCAAATGGTGGCTAAGGGTCATGATTTTCCAAACGTAACTTTAGTTGGAGTTCTACTGGCGGATCTCGGATTAAATATTCCAGATTTTCGAGCTAGCGAAAGAGCCTTTCAACTACTTCTACAAGTTTCTGGACGCGCGGGAAGGGCCAATGAAAAGGGTAAAGTCCTCATTCAATGCTTTGATAAAAAACACCCCATACTTCAACGAATGAGTCACTCAACATCTATGGATGATTATGAAGCATTTTTAAAACAAGAACTTCTCACTCGAAAAGCTTTTAATTATTCTCCCATGGCCCCAATGTTTCTTTTGCGCCTTGATAGCCTAAAAGAAACGAAACTCAATCAAGCCTCAAGCTCCATTTGCACAGCGCTATCACGAGCCGCTAAAGGAAGTTTTCAAATTTTAGGACCAACACCAGCCCCTATTTATAAAGTTAGAAACAGATTTAGATCGCATATTTTATTAAAGGGTCCAGATGTTTTACCTATAAGAAAAAGTTTAGATTGGATACTCTCTATGTGGTCCGAAAAGAAACTTGAGAAGCTTTACGAAACTCGCCTTCACTTAGACGTCGACCCTCAACAAATGATGTAACAAATCCATTGAGCGCTAATAAACGGGCCTGGAAATTTAAATTTGGCCGAGGGCCATGGCTGCAGCGCCAAGAATTCCAGCGTTGCCTTTTAGTTCCGAGGAACAAACTTTTAAATTTTCTAATGAGCTTTTAAAGGCTTCATCTTTTAGATGCTTTTCAATTAATGGAAGAAGAGGACCTCCACCAGTAGAAAAAGCCCCACCACCAAGAACAATCATTTCGGGTTCAAAAATATTAACGAGATCGCCTAATACTCTTGCGATATCTTTAGAGACTTCTTCTAAACATTGAACAGCCTTTTGATTTCCAGACTCACATTCTACAAAAAGTTCAGGCAATTTTAATTCTCTACCCAGAGCCTTAGAACCACGCCTTGTCATGGATTGTGCAGAACAATATTGCTCAAAGCAACCCTGTCTTCCGCAAGGACATTTATCGCCATCGGGGTAGAGCTGAATATGCCCCAATTCACCGGCACCATCAGATTTTCCATAAATTAATTTTCCGTTGATAAAAACACCGCCACCGATGCCCGTGCCAAAGGTCAACAAAACAAAATTTTCTTTGCCTTTTGCAGCACCAAACATTTTTTCACCTAGAGCTGCGCAATTGGCATCATTATCAAGAAACACTTTTACACCACAAAGAGCCTCTACCTTTTCACCCAAAGGATAGTTTTCAAAGCCTGGAAAGTGGGGGGTTTGGAGTATTTTTCTCTCTTTTCTATTTAATGGACCCGGACTTCCAATGCCCATGCAAAGCAAGTCTTTGGCCTTAATTGAGCGACGAACTAAGGCCTGTTCAAGCATTAGACTTATTCTAGAACACAAAGACTCTGGTCCAAGCCTTGATTCTGTTAATTTGTCTATTTTTTCAATTACTTGTCCTGATTTGTTCACTAGAGCGAGGCGAAGATTTGTGCCCCCAAGATCTACACTTGCAACAAGCTCCTGCATTAAGAAAAGAATAACAGATTCAAGTACTTTGACGAAATTTTAACAACAACTTAATGCTGCCGGGCGTTATTTCGGGTTATAATGAGAAGAGAGAGGGCGTAGTGCTTAGTCTTAAGAACTACATTTTATTTCTGCGATTTACACTTCTCTTCGGAGTTGTTTCTTCTTTTGCAAAATTCGATAAAACTTCTACTGGAACACAAGAAAATATTTCAGAGGTTGGTGGTATCGCCAAAGACGAAGAAGCTAAACTCAATAAAGACGTTCAAAAGCAAATTCAACAATTCAAACAAGGGCGTGAATCTTCGGGTGTTGGTGGTCGTGGTCGATATAGTGGCAACATAGAAATGCACGACGACTATACGGGCCTAACCTATCACCCCGACGCAACTAGTGGACTTGAAAAACCTATGGATGACGTCGCCACTAAAGGACAAAATAGTAGCGAACAACAAAGACAAGAAGCCATTAAGAAGAATACGGAAAACGCCGGTCGCTGCAAAGATGGATTTATTCAGGGAAGCAACGGAGTGGCTTGCCAAAATCTTTCTCCAGTTTTAGTAGACATGGGCCCCGCCCACCCGGGGACAGAACAAAACCCTGAGCTTATGGAAAAACACCGCATTTACGATATGACGGCTGAAGCTAAAGATGCCGCCACTAAAGCTGGTAAAGATTATGGGCAACAAGTAATTTATGATGCCACTTCTAAAGAAAACGGAACAGAAACAGAACAAGCACTCGCTGAAATTGGTGCTTCGAGTACTTTCTCAGAAAACTCCAAAGGCCAAGTCACTAGAACCGTCCGCACTAAAGATGGAAAATCTTCTACCGCAGTTATGGGCGCAGAGGTTGACCTCTTAAGATCTGAATACGGTTGGCTTGAACAACAGAAAAAAGATTACACCGAACGAGCTTGGAAAACTATTCGCGCCGCTCGCCTTGCTGGAATTGAAACTAAAGATCAAGGCATTGACCCCACCACCAAAAGCGACATGACAGAATTTATCGGTTTAGTTTCTAACGACCCTGGCAATGATCAAGCTATCGCTCAAAGAATTCAAGAGTTCCAAGAAGCCAAGCTCAACAGCTTTTGCTTAGATGCTAATGGTAATTTTTCTATCGAAAAATTTACAAACGGCACTTCTAGCTGTGTTCAACCCACAACAACAACTGCACTAACCCCTACGACGGGAGATCAACCGTTAAATGCGCAAGAACAAGCCCTTTTCACACAACTTCAAACTAAAGCTAAAAACAATCAAAGAATCATTTCCGATTCGGATTTAAAAAATATTGCTAGAGCCACAGCGTCTAGTGGCACTATGAGCCTTTCAAATGCAAAACGTTTTGTCGACGCCAGTGGAGCAAGTCAGCTTTATGCCGAAGCTCGAAACAACAGAGGCAATCTGAGCCCTGAAAAGAAAAAAGAAATTGAGCAAGACATTGGAAAAATTCAAAAATGCTTACAACGTGATGTTTGGTGTAGCGCTGAAGACTACACTAAAGACGGTCAAGTCGTTGCAAAAAAATTCGAAGACTCCCCCGCCTTCTCGGCAGACTTCTCTAACGATGTTCGAGAGTTTATGTACACACGCTATTCTCAAGCCCTTGAAGGACCCCTCGCCAACATGGGACAAGCCATGACCTTCCAAGATTTCAGCAAAGAAACCGACGGCATGACCGGAAGTCGCGGCTATCAAGATTATATGCAACAATGGAAAAAGGCCATGGACGCCGCCAAAACTACCATTGACGTCAACAGAAAATACAAACAAACAGCTGCGGGTTATGGAATTGGTGGCGTTAAAAAAATTAATTACCAAAACAACTTCAACAGAAAAACTTTTAACCCTGGAACTATGACAAACGCTCAGCTTTTTGGTCGTGATGAAACTCGAGACGCCACCACTATTGCGGGCACAGGAAGAGGAAACACTGGATACAATGGAAGCATTTACGGAACAACTCGAAGAAAGAAGAACTTAGACACAGGCCTAGCCAATTCAGCTTCCACTAAAAAAACAACACCACAAACAACAACTCCATCAGTTAGCTCTGGCAACGGGGTTCGATCTCTTGCCCAACCCGGAGACAGCCTCGCGGGCGACCTCTCTCCACTATAAAGCTTTAAAAATTATGCTGGCATAAATATATTAACAACATTGTTAATTTCGCCTTCAACATGATGGTCTAAATTCAGAGGCGCGATTGGAATGTCGGCATAATAAGAATAAATCGACCAAAAACCCTCGTTGTATTCTAAAGCACTCAGGTTTTCTATCCAATCTCCGGAGTTTAAATACAAGACTCGCTTTGAGTGTTTCTCACTAACAATAAATTTAATTTCGGGATGATGTATGTGTCCGCAAATAACGTAATCATATTTTTTTCCAGCCGCTATTTCTGCGATCACAGATTCAAATCGGCTAATATGAGAAACCGCTGCCTTAATTCCCATTTTAATTTTTTTAGAAAGAGTCAGTCTTGGTCGACCAATAAGTTTTAAAGATTTGTTTATGACTCTATTTAACCAGGCCAACAAATCGTACCCGTGTCCTCCAAGTTTTGCCAAAAACTTCGCTTGATTGACAGCAGAATCAAAAACATCGCCATGAAAAAACCATGCTTTTCTTCCATCAATTTCTAATACAAGCTTGTCTTGCAAAATAAAATTCCCATTCTCCCAATCACTAAATTTTCTTAGCATTTCATCATGGTTTCCCGTGAGATAATACACTCGAGTTCCCATAGACATTAACGCTAAAACTTCCTGAATAACTTTCATGTGAGCAATGGGCCAATATCTTTTTCTAAACTGCCAAATATCTATAAAATCTCCGTTAATCACTAAGCAGTCAGGCTGAATACTTTTTAAATAGTTTAATAGCTCCTCGGCATGACAACTAAATGTTCCAAGGTGAACGTCTGAAATCACAGCTAGTTTTATTTTCCTACGTTGCTTTATTTCCATTACAAACAGAATGAGGCCGCTTTATAATAGGCACAATAGACAAAAACCGTCTCACATAAATCTAATATTAATAAGCAAGTTGTCTGCGATTATAGAATATAATTCCAAGCAAAAATAATATGGAGGGGGCCCAAGCTGCCAATATCGGATGTATTCTTGATTCCATCCCCATCTGCATGGAGAAACTATAAATCAACCAATAAACCAAACAGATAACTCCAACAAAAACACCGTCTAAGGCGGGAGAACCTGTTCTTGAAAACTTTAAAGTTCTAGGAAACGCCAATAAAATAAAAACAAAAGATATAAGCATAAAGCTTAAGCGGCCATGATAAATAACTTCCCACTCTGCCGTATTAATTCCAAGACTTTTATATTTTTTAATGTTTTGTCCTAATTGAACTTGAGTCATAGTGTCGGCGTTAAACTCAAAACGTTTTAAGTTTTTTGGATTTTCAATGAGTCGCGTAGTTCTTTTATCAAAGGATTGGCTCATTGGAGCCTCTATGTTTTTATCTGTCAGCATCACCACGCCATCAAAGAGCTCCCAATAAGTGCCCACCCATCGGGCTTTTTTTGCGCTAATGGTTTGGGAAATGTAAAAGTTTTCATCGAAAGTATAAAGAGTCACGTCGTAGAGTTCTTGTTTAAAGGGATCAAAAAAGCCAACGTTGTATAAAATATCTTGATTTCGATACCAAATTTTCTCTTGCCTTACTTGTGAAAATCTTGAGGCCTGACCCATCACTTTAGTATCGTAAATTGTGTAATGTGCCCTCAAACCCATAGGAGCAATATATGTAGCCACGAGATAATAGGGCGCACTCGCTATAATAATCGCTGCAAAAAGCGGAAATAGAATTGATCTACGGCGCGAACCCATAGCCTGAACCGCCACAACTTCAAGGCTCCGATTCATGGCCCCAAGCACAATTAAGCTGCTCAACAAAACTGCAGCAGGAAAGACTAGCTGCATATAAGAAGGAATCTTAGCAACGTATAATTGCAAAACAGTAATGGCATCGGCTGGAAGCCTGAACACCCATGCTAACCATTCAATTAAAAAAATTACAAAACTTAAACCGAACCAAATAGGAAACAGAAGCTTTAAAACTTCCTCTATTATATAGCGCGCTAAAATTCCAAATCTAAACACTATCTGCTATTGTAGCCAAAAATGGGCAATAAAAAACATGTCAATAAAAACCTTGAGAGACTTTCGGTTATTTGGCTTATTGCCTTAATTTTATTTCTTAGATGGGCCGTAGTTGAACCTTTTAAAATTCCCTCTGGAAGCATGATTCCCACTCTTTTAATTGGAGATCATCTCTTTGTCTCTAAAAGCGCCTACGATATTCGGCTTCCATTTTCGAACGTTCCTCTAATTAAAGTTTCCGACCCTCAACGTGGAGATGTTATTGTTTTTGAATATCCACGAGACGACGAAAACAAAGGAAAATTCTACATTAAGCGCTTACTCGCTATTGCGGGTGATCGCGTAGAAGTTCGTGGTGGTGTTCCTTTAATTAATGGTCAAATTATTGAGCAAGCCATGTCGCCTCGGGCTGACACTCTAAGAATTCCTGGCCATGAACCCTCTGAAAGCGAATTTTCTTTAAAGGAATTTATTCCTGGCTCCAAATATACGCCTCACTGGGTCCAACGCGATAATGATCGGCTCGAATATTTACCCGACTTTAAGCAACAACTTTTTGCCAGAACGGGTCGCGACTGTATCGAAATTGGCCAAGCATACAATACGTTGTTAGATCCTCTCGCCCTCAACGAAGTTTGCCCCTTCACCATACCTGAAGGTATGTATTTTATGATGGGCGATAATCGCGACCACAGTTCAGATAGCCGTTATTTTGGCTTTGTAGATCGAAAATATATCAAAGGTAAGGCCGTCATGATTTGGATGTCGCTTCCATTGGCCGCCTATGAAATGCAACAACCTCTAGTGCCTGCAATTATTAGCCATTTAAAAGCTTTTGTAAGTATGTGGACCAACATTCCTCGCTTGAAGCGAGCGGGCATGGGTATTAGATAATTGAGCTGTGGCTCTACTCGAAATTATAAAACATCCCGATCCTTTACTTCGTAGAAAAAGCGAAGATATCGACGTCTTTGATGAGGCTTTAAGAAAGACTCTTCAAAGCATGCTTGAAACTATGCATGAAGCTGGCGGTATTGGGTTAGCTGGCGTTCAAGTCGCCTTTATGAAACGAGCTCTTGTCATAGACATTGGCCATGTTGACGAGTCTCAAGATTCCAGCTCCGACCAAGAAGTTGAAAGAGAAAATCGTAGAGACAGAAAAAAACACTCCAAACCTGAGTTTTATTTGAACCCAGAAATCATTAAGCACGAAGGCGACACTGAATACGAAGAAGGGTGCCTCTCAATTCCTGGCGTTTACGGAATGGTGAAACGCTCAGCAAAAGTTACAGTTAAATACCAAGATGAATTTGGATCTAAAAAGGAAATTGAAGCTTCTGATCTTAGAGCGATTGTTCTTCAACACGAAATTGATCATCTCAATGGAGTTCTTTTCTTCGACCATCTCAATGCACTTTCTAGAAGCATCCTTTTGGCTAAATATAAAAAGAATCAAAAATGACCCGAAAGCTGAAGACCTGCTTCTTTGGGACTCCTGAATTTTCGCTTCCTACTTTGCGAGTTGTTCATGAAAACACTGAGCTACTTGGTGTTATTACTCAACCCGATAAAGCTCGCGGACGAAAACAACAAGTTCTTCCTTGTGATGTCAAAAAACTGGCGCAGGAATTAGGTCACACTGTATATAGTCCCTCAAGTTTAAAAAAAGATTCTGATGAACTTAAGTCGCTTTTGAATTTTTTTGAAAATGTGAAACCCGATCTTTTTATTGTTGTAGCTTATGGAAATCTTTTGCCCCAAAATATTTTAGACATTCCTAAATTTGCCTCTATTAATGTTCATGCGAGTTTATTACCTAAATGGCGAGGCGCCGCACCCATTCAACGAGCTTTAGAGGCTCGCGATAAAGAAACAGGTGTTTCACTTCAAAAGATGATTATGGAGTTAGATGCTGGCGAAGTCTTTAGCGAAACTAGGATTCCTATAGAAAGCTCGGCAACTGCGTCCACTCTTAGTGTTTGCTTAAGCGAACTAGGCGCGGATCTAGTTAAAGACTTTATCCACCAGTTATCCACCAGTGGACAATTACCTCCAAGCCTTCCTCAGGACCCTAAAAACATTAGTTTTGCTCAAAAAATTACAAAATCAGAAGCTTTTTGGGATTCTAGCTGGACTCAAAATCAAAGCCTCGGTCGCATAGCTGGGTTTGAAGTTTGGCCTGGAGTTCGCGCGTGCGTATCTTTAGAAAACTCCGAAAAATCTGCTCATCTTCCTGATTTTATTATTATGAACGAAGCTGCGATTGATAGTGGCAACAAAAGAATTCGCCCAGGCGAACTAATTATTGAAGACAAAAGAGTCTTATTAGGCTGTTCTGATGGCTCAATTGAATTAAAAAAAGTTCAAATTCCTGGCTCTAAAGTTTCACCAGCTTTTATTATTTTCCAAAATTTACTTTCTAAGACTGGACAGAAAAGCTTAAAGGTCACTAAATTTTCAATTAAATGATTAAGGTTTATCCGTCTCTTTTATCATGTGATTTTGGTAGGCTTCGAGAAGAAATAAATGCGGTTGAAGCCGCTGGGGCTGATGGAATTCATGTCGATGTCATGGACGGACATTTTGTTCCAAATCTGACCCTTGGTCCGCCCATCGTTAGCTCTATTAAAAAGGATGTAAAAACTCTTTTGGATTGCCATCTAATGGTTAGCAATCCCGATAGCTTGGTAGAAGATTTTGCAAAGGCTGGGGCGCACTTTATTACGGTCCATCAAGAAACATGCCCACACTTACAAAGAACCCTTCAACATATTCGAGCCAATGGATGCAAGGCAGGTGTTTCTATCAATCCCGCAACCCCGTTTGAAGCACTAGAATGGGTCCTTTCTGATGTTGATTTAATACTTTCCATGACCGTTAACCCTGGTTTCGGTGGTCAAAAGCTTATTCCCGCAGCTTTAGAAAAAACAAAGGAACTCAAAAACTGGCTTAACAAAAAGGGCTTCGGATCAATCCCCGTTCAAATAGATGGGGGGGTAACGCCAGCAACGGCAAAAACAGCAAAACAATATGGCGTAGATATTTTAGTAGCGGGTTCAGCTGTTTTTTCCCAACCCGATTACAAGCAAGCCATTCTCAACTTAAAGAACTCTTAACAAGTCATAGACATCCGCCCTTCCACTCTTTAGCGTATTTTCTTGGAGGAGCATCTAATGAAATATTTATCTATTATTGTTATGGGGTTTTTTATAACGACGTTTGCACATGCGAAACTACCGGAAGCTAAGTCAGGCCTACCTTTTAAAGTAGAAACAAATACGCCTAACGGACTTAACGAGGGAGAAATTGGAAACAACGCCGATAGCAATATTCTTCATAACAACGCCTACACTTGTTGGGCCAGAACTGATTGTTGGAATGGACAAAGCATCTCTTGCCAAGCCACTGGAGATAAAGGTTGCCGTTGGGAGCTTTCACCGAATAGATATGTTCATTGCGAAGCTTACGACTGGAACGGAAGCACGAGTCAGGTCACTTATTATTGCCCTTAAATTTTTGTAAATAAGTGCAAAGGGTCTGATCCTTTTAAAAGCCTTCTTCATTTAGGAAAAATTGGATATCCTTTTCCCTAAGTTCACCAGTTTTAACCCAAAGCACTTGCTGCTTTTGACGGCCAATTATCATACTAAAAGGCAGGCCCTCGACCCCTAATTGCTTTAATAAAGACTCTTCAAAATCAAAAAAAACATTAAAATTTAGATTTTCGGATATGGACCAAGCTGCCACCTGATTTCGAGTTTTTTCGGGCATCCCACCATCATAATTTATCAACAAAATATCTCGATCTTTTTTAAGAGCAATATCTTTAGCTCTGTTCAAGAGCGGAAGCTCCCTTAAACAAGGCTCACACCAGGTCGCAAAAAAGTTAACCAAAATCATGCTCGCTTTTTGCTGAGATATTAATTCTTCAAAACTCAAGCTTTCACCAGAGGCGCTCGTTATTTTTGCGGAGGGAATCCCTTTGTGCAAAAAATAAGAAGTTTTAGTGCCATCACTAAAAAATATTGGGAAAAATGCATAAACAAGAGCCACTAAAACAACAAGAATTCCAAAACTATAAATTACTCGGAAACTACGATGGCTTTTTCCGGAAGAGTTTTTTCCACTAGATCCTGAGCCTCTTCCTGCTTTTCCAAAATATGTTGCTGCAATTTCTTGGCTTTCCATGTGCTCTTCTTTTGCTTCTTTTCTACTTCAAACGAGGCATACTCAATAGGCTTTCCTAAAAGTTTCTCTAAAGAACCCCAAGCCTCTTCTTTTTGCACTTCTTTGTCTGCAAAAAAACGAACATTTAAATTTTTACAAACCGCTAAATCCTCAGAAGTTATTTGGGGCGTGGATAGATATAAAACAGGATCCTCACCAAAGGGCTTTAAAAGAATATGGAAATATTCAGGCTCAATTTTTCTATTAAAAAATAAAAACTTCTCCGTTTTTTTAACAGGAATAAACTCTAAAGTTCCACCATACATATGGATTTGCTGATAGGGGCTAATAGAATGAACCCTATAATCACCAAAACCCTCATTTTTAAGGCGTGTTTTAAGAGTTTTAATGCAATAAATAGGGGTCTGCGTTAAGGCGGCCCACTCAGAAACTGCAACAAATTCATTAACATCGCGAATATCTCTAGGACAAATCAAAACAGAAACTCGATCCAACTCCTCCTGATCGACTTTTTTCGGAGAAAATAATACGACACCCATCTTTTGAAAGTTAATCAAAGTATTTTTCTTCCGATGAGTATTTGAAGACATATGAAAAATTGTAACGATTTTCTCAAGAGCTATCCATCTACTTCGTGCCAAAAAAGCCGCATAATGCTGCGGTCCAAGCGTCAACGCGCTGGGCAGGCGGCCTTAGAATACGTCTTAGTCGTTATGATTTGCGCAGCCATTTTTGGCTTTTTATTCTGGGCAGTTAGAATAACTGTTTATGATGTTTGGGTCTGTTATATGGGTCCAAGAATTCAATCGCCCGGCGGATGTACTAACACTCAAGATTGTTATGATGGACTCAAGGCTTTAGCTGGTGTTGTTCCCGCATACTCGACAGCAATAGACACTCAAAAAACCACTTGCGATAACGTTTACAACTTCTAAAAAGCTCCTGACAAAAGTGCTTTAACTCTTCTTTTCCAAACTAAAAACTTATCATTTGATTCCTTGCGCGAAGATTTTGACGTCCACGTTTTATCGGTTTCAGAAAAAGCTAAAAGATCTTTTTGATTTTTAATCATTCCAGACCCTAATGCTGCCATATAAGCCGCGCCCCTAACGGTGCTTTCTACATCTTTTGGTCTTTCAATTTTTACTTGAAGCATATCGGCTTGCTCTTGCATAAGAAGTGCGTTTTTAGAAGCGCCGCCATCGACTCTAATTTTTTTAATTTTAGATTTAGAATCTTTTAGCAATTCTGAAAACACATCGGCCACAGATAAAACAATTCCCTCTAAGCAAGCTCTCGCAATATGGGCCCTTGAAGTGCGTCTTGTTAGTCCACCGAGCAATCCCTTAGCTTCTGGTCGCCAATAAGGAGAACCCAAGCCCGTTAAAGCAGGAATAAAAAAGACACCATCAGAATTTTCAACACTTGAAGCTAAAGATTCAATCTCAGCGCTACTTTCAATTATTTTTAAATTGTCTCTTAAAAATTGAACGGCTGCTCCCGCAATAAAAACTGAAGCTTCAACAGCAAAAACAGTTTTTCCTTTAATTTTCCACGCGACAGTGGTCACCCCACTTTTAGTGCTATATTTTTTTTCTCCAGTATTAATGAGCATAAAAGCACCGGTTCCATAGGTAATTTTACCTTCTCCTTTAGCAAAACACCCCTGACCAAAAAGTGCGGCTTGTTGATCGCCCAAAATGCCACAAATTGGAATATTGTCTGGTAAAAAATCTAAACCCAAAGTGCTACCAAAAGCTGCATCCGACGCTTTAATTTCCGGAAGAATGCTTTTAGGAATTTTTAATTCTTTTAATATTTTTAAATCCCAAGACTCGCTTTCAAGATCCATCAACAACGTTCTTGAGGCATTGCTTATGTCTGTGGCAAAACTTTTTCCTCCGCTTAATTTCCAAAGGAGAAAAGTATCTATATTTCCAAAACAGAGTTTTCCTTCTTTAGCGAATGCTTGAGCTTTAACGCTTCTGTTAAGTTCAAAAGATACTTTTGTTCCTGAAAAATATGGAGATATTTTTAATCCCGTTTTTTTCTCAATATATTTTGCTATTGGTTTCTTCTTTAGTTTCGCACACAATTCTTCACTTCTATTACATTGCCACACAACGGCGTTGGAAATGGGTTTAGAATCATCGCGAGTCCACAAGCCAAAGGTTTCTCTTTGATTTGTAATTCCAATGGCTTGAATTTTTTCAGGACTAAAGTTTTTGTCTGTCGATTGCTTTATGGCATCTTCAATAGATTTTTTTACACTGAGCCATATGTCTTCTAAATTATGCTCTACCCAACCTGCTTTGGGATAAATCTGAGGAAAAGGATGCTGTCCGACTCCAATCACCTCGAAGGAATTATTATAAAGAATTGCTCTAGAAG
>JAGNHS010000023.1 GCA_018001635.1 Pseudomonadota bacterium
GATTCAGGGAATGCTCGAAGCTTCAAATGTGAATCCAGTTAAGGAAATGAGCAAAATGGTAGAGGCTCAAAGACTTTATGAGCAAAACGTAAAATTAATGCAGACCTTTGGAAATCTCCAGATGAGTGCTTCGGAGATTGGAAAGTTTTAGGGGAGTAATTTATGTTTAAGGCTCTCAATACAGCAGCAACGGGTATGACCGCTCAGGCCTTACAGTCTGAAGTGATTGCCAACAATATTGCTAACTCAGACACAACTGCGTTCAAGAGAAGTCGAGCGGAATTTCAGGATCTTCTCTATCAAAATGAAAAGGATCCAGGCTCAGCGACTTCAAGCACAACTATTAATCCAACAGGTGTTCAAGTGGGATTGGGAGTGAAGGCTGTGGGTAGTTCTCGTGAACATTCTATGGGTGCGGCTCGACCTACCGGACGAGAACTTGATGTTTTAGTGGGCGGTGAAGGATTTTTTACAATTCAAAAACCAAGCGGAGAAATTGCATACACTCGCGATGGAAGTTTTAAATTAGATGCTGAAGGAAAACTTGTTAACGGACAAGGTTTACCTTTAGTTCCTGAAATTACGATTCCTCCTGGAGTTCGGGCCATTCAAATTGCTGGCGATGGCACTGTAACGGTTTCTCTTAATAGCAATGAAAGTCAACAATTAGGTCAAATTCAGCTGACTAATTTTATAAATCCAGCTGGTTTACAAGCCGATGGTGGGAGTTTGTTTTTACAAACTCCAGCCAGTGGCGAAGCCGTTACGGGAAATCCGGGCGATCAAGGTTTCGGCCGACTTGAACAAAAATTTCTTGAAGCATCGAATGTGAATTCTGTTGCTGAAATGACGGATTTGATCCGTTCTCAAAGACTTTTTGAAATGAATTCAAAAGTTATTCAAACCACCGATCAAATGTTGAGCACATTGAGTCAGATTAAATGAGGATCTTGAAGATGTTTAGAGTGCTATTGATTTTGAATCTTTTAGTTAGCTTTTATGGTGAGGCTGCCATTAAAAAAACGGAAACTTTATCTATGGAATCTATGGTTAAAGATTCTATTCAAAAAATTTTAGCTAAGAAAATGCATCTGAGTCCTGATTTGTTTGAAATTGATATTTCCAATTTTAATTTGTTGGGAATGGGCGTTGATGTGGGAAAAATGGGAAAAATTAAAAATGTTGAAGTGCTCGATCTCGAACAGGCTACAGCTCGTAGGTTTTCAGGGCTTTGTATGTTGCCCATTTTAATTAATTCCGAAAAAGGTTCTTTTGATTCTAAAGTTCAAATGGTTTTGAGCGTGATTGGCCCGACGTATGTGGCAAAAAGTGGTTTGTCATCGGACTCTACTATTAAAGAAAGTGATTTAACGCTTTCGCGTATGGCCTGGAAGCAAATGAGTGCTGGAACAATGGCTCAACCGTTGGAAGATCTTATTGGTAAGCGCACTCGACAAATGATCAATGCTGGCCAGCCTGTTTTTGCTTTGTTGTTAGAAAATCCTTTCGATGTTCGTCCGGGTGAGTTTGTCGATTTAACCATTCATTCGGGTCCTGGTGTGATGATTCGCTCTCGTGTTCAGGCTCAAGAGTCAGGAAGAGTGGGCGAGATTATTTCTTTGGTTCAGCCAGAGACTAAGAAAAAAATAAGAGCCACCATTACAGGTCAGCGAATGGTTGAGGTGAGATTGTGAAGTCGCGCTTAGTCTTTTTATTTTTACTGGCAAGTTGTGCTTCGACTGTGAAAAGTTGGAGAGATGCGATGATGGGTAACGAAGCTCCAAATAATAGTCGTAGCCCGGCCTCTACTCAGGAATTGTCTGTAGAAAATAGAAGTGGCGCCAACGTGAATCCCGACGCGGAATCTGCAGGACCTGATTTAACTCAAAATGAATTAATGTCTGGTCAGCAACATTATAATCAAAAATCCTCTTATGGTTTTAGAAGAAACGCAAATCCTTGGTATGGAACTCAAGCTGATAACGAAGGTTCGTTATGGAATCCAGACAGTCAAGATGGCTTTCTATTTTCAAAAAATCTTCTTCATAAGTTAGGCGATATTATCATTGTAAAACTTGAGTCTGATGTGAGCACCACAATGAATGAAAAGGTGGACGATGTGTTAGGGCGAACAACCTTAAATCAAGTCATTGCTGATGAAGCAGGAAAATCTGCGAAAAACAAAGTTAAGGAAAAAGTGACTAAAGCTTTGGGTAATGCCGCTGTGGGCGATGCTGTTTCTGAAGAAGTTAAAAACCGTACTGTGAGTTCCCTTGATGGAAAAGCAAAGGCTATTGATGTAGAGAATGTCGCTGTGAGAATCACCGCCTATGGTCCGAGAAATACTTTTTTTGTTCAGGGTGCTCGAAAAATATACATACGAAATTCTCCTTACAAATTGAAACTTGAGGGAATTGTTAGAGATGAAGATATTGGTCCTACGAGCATTGTATCTTCGAATTTGGTGTTTGAATCGAAGCTGGAGATTGTGAAATGAGGCGAATAGGAATTATTTTATCATTAACCTTAATTTCACAGGCTTGGTGTCTAAGACTTAAGGATGTTGTGAGTGTTAAAGGCATGCGAGAGAACCAGCTTGTTGGATATGGTCTGGTTGTGGGTTTGAAGGGGACGGGCGACTCTAAAGTTGAATACACAGGTATGTCTATGTCTCAAATGTTGAGACAAATGGGCGTCGACGTTAAGCAGGATCTCACTTATTCCAAAAACGTAGCCGCAGTTGTGGTGACGGCTGATTTGCCTCCCTTCTCTAGAGTGGGTGGTCGCATAGATGTGATCGTTTCGAGTATTGGTGATGCCAAATCTCTTCAGGGCGGAACATTATTGGTCACTCCCTTAAGAGCCACAGACAAAAAAGTTTATGCTGTAGCTCAGGGGCCGATGTCCGTCGGTGGATTTGAAGGAAGTGGTGGCGGATCATCAAGTTCAAAAAATCATCCAACAATCGGACGTGTCCCGGATGGAGCTTTAATTGAAAAAGAAGTGAATCAAGATTTTTCAGATCGAAGTGCCCTTCGCTTAAGCTTGCACAACCCAGATTTCACGACAGCTGCTCGAGTGAGCCGTTCGATTAATAAAGAGCTTGGTGGAATTTATGCTCGTTCTCGTGACGCCGCCACTGTAGATGTCTTGGTGCCCTATGATTTTGAGGGTTCAGTGGTCGATCTCATGGCTCGTATAGAGCGTATTGATATTGAAAAAGATAATGCTGCAAGAATTGTGATCAATGAAAGAACTGGAACTATTGTTGTGGGTGATACAGTAAGAATTTCGACGGTGGCAATTGCGCACGGAAATTTGACACTTGAAATTAAGAGCCAGGAAAAAGTTGAAGAAAAACCAGTAGCTGTTGCTCCTGAGTCGGGCCCGGTACCCGACAAATCTTTGTTGGCTACAGAAAAAACAACTGTCAACGAAACTACTATTAAAATAAATGAGCCTGGTGATAAACTTTTAACAGTACCTGAGGGAGCAAACCTCGGGGATGTTGTACGTGGGTTGAACACTCTAGGAGTGACACCGAGAGATCTCATCGGAATTTTGCAAGCGCTAAAAGCACAAGGCGCTCTGCAAGCCGAGTTGGAGATTCTATAGTGAATGGTGTTCTTCTATTGGGACATTGGCTTAAGCACACTTCGAGTGTGTCGTGGCAGGATCGAGGGGTTCTTCGATGCGGAAATTCTAGGATGGAATTTCTTGAATCGCGTTTGTTGAATTCCTCCCAGGGGACGAGAAAACGTAAGGTCTTTGAAAGATTTGGGCTCTTTAGACACATGATGTGTCGTATAGCCGGGAACTCCTCGATCCAATCTTTAATTATCATCCTGACTCTAGGGGGAAATCTTAGAGCTCAGGAGAATCCGCAGTCACTGACTCGACAACAGCAATATGAAAAAATTGGTTCAGCTTTCGAATCCATTTTTCTTCAACAGCTTTATAGTCAAATGAAAATGTCTGGAGACTCTATGAATGAGAGTGCTTCAAATCTTTTTAGGAAATCTAATGCTGAGAAAATATTTGAATCTATGAGGGATCAAGCATTTTTAGAGCAAGTAGCCCGTCAAAATCCAATCGGAATAAAGGATTTAGTGGTCCGTCAGCTTGAAGGAAAAGGTGGAGTTCCCAAGGGAGCTTTGTTACAATAAGAACATAACCAGGAGGGTTTATGGATATCTCTAAAGTGTCAGCCGATAAAATTCGTGAAAGCACAATCAAAGGCACCGACAGTGCGGATTCCGCAAAGAAAAAGGAAAATTTAGAAAACCTTTCTGAAGCCAAACAGTCTGTAGCTCAAAGAGTAAAATGGTCCGACAACGCAAGTCTTTTGTCTGAAGGCGTGCAGTCTGTAAAAAATTCGCCCGATGTTCGCAAGGATAAAGTGGCGGCGCTCAAAGCACAAATTCAAAAAGGTGAATATAGAGTGGATGCTGATAAAGTGGCTGACAGAATGATTCAAGATTCATTGGAGAACGAAGTACTCAGTCGCAAATAATAATGTGAATGGTGGGGGACCATGTTACAAAAAATTCAAAATCTGATTCTGCTTTTGGAAAGAATGCAGGTTTTGTATGGACGTGTGATTGAATTGTTAGATCGTGAGCGCGAAGCCCTCATCTCTTTTGATTTTAATTTAATTTTAACGTTGCTCCGAGAAAAAGATGAAATTTTATCTGTGATAAAAGCACTCGATCAAGATCGTTTGCGTATTCAAGATCAGTTCGCCATTATCATGAACCGGAAAGCCGACGATATCAGTCTTCGCGTATTAATTGATGAGCTTAAAGAACAAGTTCCCTTAGAGGCTAAAAGACTTTCTCAATTGAGAAATGATTTAGCTTTAGTGATTTCTTTAGTGACTCGAAAAGTGGAGTCTAACAAAGAGTTCATAGAGGCGAGCGTTGATAATCTTAGACAGATTGCCTCTCATTTGAGTGAAGCTATTCGTGGAGTTCGCGAGCCCGTTAAAGCTCGTGAGCAGTCCCAAGTTTATACCGGTAAAGGTAAGGTTAAAGATTCTAAATCCGTAGGCGGTTCTCTTATGGAAAAGAGACTTTAGATGTCAATCAATCAAATTTTCGACCAAAGTAAAGCCTCTTTAGGAGCCAATCAAAAAGCTCTTGCCGTCACTTCACATAATATTTCTAATGCGAACACAGAGGGGTATTCTCGTCAGCGAGTTGAGATGGAGGCGCGAGCGCCTTATGGTTTGGGTAAGGTTAGAGTGGGGAATGGCGTTAATGTTAATGCTGTGACGAGAGCGAGCTCTACTTTTGTAGCGCGTAGATTAGAAGCTCTTAATTCTCAGGTTGGTAAATCAGAAAATTACAGTGGAGTTTTGCATCAGATAGAAGATATTTTTGTGGATGATGCAGAAAAGGGTTTGAATAAATCTTTCAGTGATTTTTTTAACGATGTTCGAAATCTTTCTTCACAACCTAATTCAACTGCTATGCGTGCCGGAGTTGTGGAAAGTGCGAAAACGCTTTCTACTAAGTTTCGCTCAATTCAAGGTTCTCTCGATGGAATTAGGAACGATATAGATGGTCGCATCACAGTGACTGTTGATAAGATAAATTCATTGTCTCAACGTATTGCCGATCTCAATCGACAGATTCAAACGATTGAAGGTAGCCAAGGTATTGCAAACGATGAAAAGGATATGCGTGATTTGAATCTTAAAGAGCTCAGCACTTTAGTCGACATCAATGTCATGGAAAATGATAACGGAAGTATCACTGTGAGCTCTGGTCGTATGGGTGATTTAGTGTCAGGAGTGGATGCTTACAAAGTCAGTGCTGTGAGAAATACGACTCCTGGTGGTTATTTCGATGGGGCTATGCAAGTTGCGCTCAAGAGTTCGACCGGGGAATCGGTGACCGTGGTCTCTGACTTCGTTAAGGGTGGAGAGTTAGGCGCTTATTTAAAAGCTCGTGATGAAACTTTAGCGGGTGTGGCCAAGAATTTAGATTCTTTGGCGTTTAACTTTTCTAAACAAGTGAATGATTTGCATCAAGGTGGCTTCACTCTCAATGGCCAGCAGGGTGGAAATATTTTCGATGTGGGTGGTGATGAGAAAAGGGCCGCTTCCAAAATTGCAGTTACAGATGAATTGATGAGAAGTCCTGGAATGCTTGCAGCTGGGATGACTCGAAATGCTCCTGGAGACAATCGAGCTTTATTAAAACTTGCCGATTTGGAAAATAGTAAAGTTCTTAATGGCGAAAGTTCATTTGCCGATTTTGCGGGGCAGATGATTGCAAAAATTGGTATTGAGTCTCGTGGCGCCGAGGAAACACTCCAAAATCAAAAAGGGATTCTCACTCAAATTGAAAATCTAAGAGAGCAAGAATCAGGTGTTTCGCTCGATGAAGAAGCTTTGAATATGGTGAGATTTCAAAAAGCCTTTGATGCTAGTGCCAAAGTTATTCAAGTGGCCGACTCGATGTTAGAAACCGTTTTAAATCTTAAGAGGTTTTAAAGATGACAACTCGTGTGACTGATAAAATGGTTTATTCTCAAGCGGGGAACGCCATCAATAGAACTCGAGGAAATTTAGTTAAAAATCAAGAGCAAGGAACTTCTGGTAAACGTATTAGTCGCCCCTCTGATGATCCTGCGGGTTTGGTGCGATCTCTAGATTTAAAACAACAGTTAGCTCAAAACAAACAGCTACAAACTAACGTAGTCTCAACCAATGCCATCATGAAAATTTCAGAAAATGCGTTGGGCGACTTAAGTGATGTGTTGGCTCGCGCCAAAGAATTGGCGGTGAGTATGAGCAACACCACTAACCAAGAGAAAAGTGTATTGCAATCAGCCTCTGCGGAAGTTGAGCAGCTTTTTTCTCGAGCTCTGCAAATTGGTAATACCCGAGTGGGTGACCGTTATATTTTTGGCGGTTATCAAACGCTCAACGCGCCCTTTGATCATGACGGAAATTATTTTGGTGATGACGGAATTATTCAAGTGGAAGTGGATTCTGGTCACAAAGTTAACATGAATATTCCAGGCAGTTTTGTTTTTTATGGGGTCGATAAAATTGCCCCAGAAGCCTCTAAAATACGCGAAAATGGATCGACGGGAATTCCCACTTTAGGACTTCCACTTGAGTCTGAATTGCGTGGGCCAGCCTCTGCCATTGCCAAGGCGGCCACTTCGGGGACTGAAGCTCAGGCTGCCAAAGAGGCTCTAAATGCTGCCGAAAAGGGTGGCGAAAAACTTGCTGAAAAGGTTGGGATTGGGCAGGCAGGCGGCGGTGTTAATGTATTGAAATCATTAAAGGATTTTAATGATTCCTTAAAGGGCGGCAACGTGAAAGGTATCAATAGTGCGCTCGATTCTTTAGAGGAAGCTTTCCAGCAAGTTGTGACTTCAAGATCGATGATTGGTTCACAACAAAAAACTCTAGAAATGGTTCAAAGTTCTTTGGAGCATGATGAGGTAACGAAGATAGATCTCAACTCGAGAGTAGAGGATGCTGATGCTCTTAAAGTTTTTTCTGATTTGGCTAAAGATGAGCATGCTCTCAATGCCAGCCTTGAAACGAGCAAGCGATTGATAACCCCTTCATTGTTAGATTTTTTAAAGTAGGGTCTCCTTCTTAGGACTCGCTTGCGGGAAAGGCGAGGCCGTGGGATTATTATATTAGGGAGGGAATTTCTTGGATAAAGAGTGGGAAAGTGTCGAGGGAAGCCTCGTTCTCTCTGGCTCGGCACAGAAGCCTCAGGAAAATCCTTTTTCATCCAATATTTCTCCACGCATTCAAACACAAAAAAGAGCTCGTATTTGGGCCGTGGGTGGCGGTAAGGGTGGTGTTGGTAAAAGTTTGATTTGTGCCAATGTTTGTTGGGTGATGGCTCGTAAAGGGCGCCGTGTTTTGGCCATTGACTTAGATCTTGGTGGCGCAAATTTGCACACCTGTTTAGGTGTCACTCCACCTAAGGTGGGAATTGGTGATTGGGTAGAGGGTCGTGTCGATCACTTAAGACAACTCATGGTTCCGACTGCTCAAGTCGGATTGCTTCATATTTCTGGTTACAATGATCCTTTGAAAATTTTAAGTTTAATGGAAAAGCGTGTTGACGCTTTTTTAGATCAAATTCGTGAAATGGATTTTGATGAAGTTTTTATCGATCTAGGTGCAGGCACTCATGATCTTACAATAAAATTTTTTAATGCTGCTGATAATGGATTGCTATCTATACTCCCTGAACCGACGAGCGTTGAAAACGCCTATCGTTTTATTCGCGCGCTCTTTTATGAGCGTCTCATGCAGGCCGATGTTCCTAAAGGTGTGCGTGATGTGATTGAGGCCGCTATCGACACTAAAAACATATTAGGTCTTCGTGCCCCGGTGGATCTCTTCGCTGTTGTAGAGCGACTTGATCCAGAGGCTTGCGAAATTTTGCGCAAACAAGCTTCAACACTTTCACCCCATATTGTCATTAATCAAGTGCGCACTCAGGTCGACATTGATGTGGGTAAGGCTATTTGTAGTGTGAGTCGAAGATTTTTTGGGATTGATCTTAAATACGCTGGATACATTGATTACGATAACTCGGTGTGGAAAGCCATTCGCTCAAAAAGACCAGCTGTTGCAGAATTTCCTCGCTCTCCGCTATCGACTCGATTAGAAAAACTTACAGAGGCCTTGATGAAGGAAGAGATCAAGAATTCACCATGAACGAAAGTAGCACAGTAAAGCCTAAGCAAAATCTTTATTTAATTTTGGATTTAACTCCTGGCGTGAGTCAGAACGATATTCTACATGCGTATAACAGAGCTAAAAATACTTACTCCGAAGATTCTGTAGCGTCTTACGCAGTTTTTGATGATGAATCTAAAGATAGTATTTTGAGTGAAATTGAATATGCTTTTTCAGTTTTGGGAAATCCTGCCAAAAGACGAGAGTATGATGTGAAAATGGGCTTTGATTCTTGGAAGGATGAGTCCATGGATCGTCCTCGTTCTGCTCCCTCTGTTTTGGCTAATCTCAATAAAAATTATTCATCACCTTCTTCTGATTTTAATTCCAGTCCAAGAAAAAGCCATCCCAACATTAGTGTCGTGGCGAGTGTTAAATCTAATTTTGTTCCCAATCCTGAATTCGAATCTAAAATTGCTTCATGCACGGATTTAACAGGCGAATTTTTAAAAGCCGTTCGGCTCTATCGGCAGTATAGCGAAGAAGAACTGTGCCAAAAAATTCGGCTTTCTCCGGCGCATATCACCACTATTGAAAATGAATTGGGTGAGCACTTGCATCATCCAGTTTATTTGCGAGGACATTTGGTTCTTATTTGTCAGGCTCTTTCAATTCCCAATGAACAAGTTCTTGCAAAAACCTATATTGAGCGACTCAAGAGGGAGAATAAGCTCGGTAAACCTTCTACTCTCACGTGAAGATAGAAGAATACTTTCCTATTGAAATTAATGAAAGCAATGTGTCTGAGCGTTTGGACGCTTTGTTGTCTAAAATCATCCATGATTACTCTCGATCAAAATGGACCGCACTCATTGAAAAAGGGTGGGTTCGAGTTAATCAAAAAGATGTCAAACCTTCCTATCGTTTAAAGCTTGGAGACAAGGTGTCTTGGTTTGGCGAGCATGAGGTCAAACCGATTGAAGCTTTTTTAAAAGGTGAAATTTCATTTCATGGGCGAGCACCAGAAATTATTTTTGAAGATGATCGTTTGCTTGTGATTAATAAACCTGAAGGTCTCACAGTGCACTCTGGAAAAGGTGTTCCTTTTGATCAAACTTTAGCGGCTTGGTTGTTGAAAGAGAAAAAAGTTTCTCCTCTCATCGAAGATTGGCAAAAAGATTTATGGGATGAGGAGAGGCCAGGAATAGTTCATCGACTCGATAGAGGAACTTCTGGTGCTTTGCTAGTGGCGAAAGATCCACAAACTCATGAAAAATTGAGTAAGTTGTTTCTCACTCGAGATGTGAATCGTTGTTATTGGGCCTTGGTCCGAGGTGATTTTAATCAAGCCATTCAAAAAAGATCGAAGTCACTTGAAGAATTATTTCGAGGAAGCTTGGCAGCCATTAAGCAGAATGAAGAAGGTATGGTCTCCTTGGTGACTTTCTTGTCGCGTGATCCCAAACAAGTTTTGCGATTCAGAGTTTCCGGAGAAGGAAAAAAAGCTATTAGCCATATGCATTTGCTATGTCAGGGTGTTGATGAAGCTTTACTCGAGTTGAAATTAGAGACGGGGAGAACTCATCAAATTCGAGTTCATTTATCGTCTTTAGGAATACCTATTTTAGGGGACACTCTTTATGGGGGAATGGACGCTGATAGAATTTATTTACATGCGCATTCCTTGCGCTTTAAACATCCTTGGACAGGCGAAGAGATGTCCTTCAAAGCACGATCTCAAAGTTTTGAGGCCTACTGTAAAATTAAGAGATTGAGTTTGTCTTCGAAGTTTGAAAGGCCCAGCGAAGATTGATGTCTGCACTTGAGTTTCCTTTAGAACAATCTTGGGCCAAAGGATTGCGAATAGAGTTTTGTGATCGAGAAGAAAGTCAAAAGTATTCTTTAGAAAATACTTTTCATTTAAAACAAGTTCACGGAGATCGGTGTTTTAAATGGGTCGAGTCTTGGCCCACAAATCCTCCTCCAGAGGCCGATGCTATTTGGGTTGATTCTCAAGAATTTCGAAATCAAAAGAAACCTTTGCTCATTAAAACAGCTGATTGTTTGCCAATTTTTTTTATTGATCATCAAAAGCAAAGTTTGATTGCTATGCACGCCGGTTGGCGTGGTGTGCAAAAAGAGCTTCCGTTTTTACCTTTTAAAGAAAAGTGGTGTGATCCTAAAAGCACTTGGATATGGGTGGGCCCTTCTTTGTCGGGTAAAAGTTTTGTTGTAAAAGAAGATATGTGGAGTCAGTTTCCAAAGAATATTTCAGACAATCCTAAGTATTTTGAAAGAGATTTACTAAATACTGACCAAAGATTTTTTCATGTTTGGAAATATGTAGAAGATCGATGGAAGTCTCTTGGAGTTGAACTTGTTTATAACGTAGAAGTGAATACTTTTGAGAATGAAAACTTTTCTTCGTGGCGCAGGGACTTTAAAGCAGGTTTAACAAAGCCAGCCTCTAACAATTACTCCTTACTTTGGCCTACTTAGTTGACTGTGAAAAAGCCCAAAGCGTCAAGGCAAGCGCGTTCGGATAAAAAAAATTGACCTCCGCAGGCTAAGTTGCCGTAGCTACGTTCAATTTTTTTTATCCACCGCGCCGCTCTTGGGCTTTTTGACAGTCAACATCCTTAAGGTGAAAAGTTGCAAGTTTTTGAAAACTTTTTAAAGTAACTTGCAACTTTTCGTCTCCTGTCAAAAACGAAAAGTTCTAGGCGGAAGTAAAAAAATCTATGAGCACGGCCTTAAGCGGCCGCGCAGTGGATTTTTTTACTTCCAACAACGAAATTTGAAGTTTTTCACAGGAGATTACTTGAAAACACGGTCCCAGGTGATGACTTGCTTAGGAAGTAATATCCAAGATGTTTCACTGGGAAAATGACCCGGTTTTCTTTCGGTCGCTTGGGCAAAACTCAATACATCAGTCAGGGCACAAACAAAACTATTGAAGGCGTGTATGTGCATGGTCAGTGTTTCTAAATGTTCGTCGTAAAAGAAAAAGCCAGGCACTTTGCTCTGGAGATTTTGAAAAAATTCATATCTTGCTTCGACTCCACTGGTGAGATGCGAATAATTATTTTCAACAAATTTCGGCATTCTTAAGGATTGGCAAATTCTTTGAACGGCTCCACGAGCGTAGACTTCACTAAAGGAAGTTTTTTTTATAAATTTTTGGCAGTAAAGTAATCGAATGGCTAAAGTGGCTCCAGAGCTGCTGAATGAATCCGCTATAGGAAATCGTTCTTTTGTAAAATGCCTTAAATAGATTTCACCGGCTCTTTGGAGATAAGGTAAAAAAGCCTTTATTTTCATTTTTTCCAATAATTCTTTGTGGGTTTCTTGCATCCATTTGAGCTCTTTGTTTTCTGAACTTGTGGCTTTTCCCTTAAGGAGACTGCGAAAGAGTGGGGGGAAGCTTAAGGGAGCGTTAACGCCTATCCCCGCACATTGACCGCCCTGAATGGATGAGAGATTTTTTATGGCTTCTATGAGGGGTTGATCGGGGTCGAAGTCTTCTTTGGGCTGCAATACATCGGTGAGAACGCAGCGGTGTGAATGGGGGAAGACGTCGAGCGCACAAAGAAAGGTGTGATCGCCGCGAGGGCCGGAAAGTTCAAGTCCAAGGTGCCTACGGACATTTTGCCTTTTCTTGGCTCCCATATTTAAAATTTAACTTAACTTGCATGCGACCACAAATGAAGAAATATTTAAATTTATTTACTTGAAAAACTTTGAGCTTTGAAACCTAAAGTTTTACAAAAATCTCTAATGGATCTTCTGTATTCTTCATACTTGAAATCTCCAATCCAATTCGCAGCCTCTTTACATTTTTGCCATGCATGCCATGAAACTAACGCCAGTCCCGTGGTCAAAGGTAGAAAGTTTATATAGTTAGCGATGACAATTGAGTTGACGTTTGTTCTATCGTAGCGTTTGGCTTTCCACTCTGCTTCCAAATAGGATTGCGCGTCTAAGTTTCCGTTAGTTAACACTCTAATGATGGTGTCTTTTTTCTTGAGTTTAGAATCGTTTCTTATTTGTTCAATCCAATATTGTCTTTCGTGTGAGGGTAATGTTTGTATATATTTCCATTCTGTAGTCATGGCTCCAGCTTCTCTAAGAAATAGTATATTTGGATTTAAGCCATGAGTTTTCATAGTACGGTATCCAGGGATGTCTTTCATTATTAACCATTCTGTTAAATGATGAAGTTCGTGAATACGAATTATATATTCTACGGGAGTTCCAAAATATCGTTTCGGAACACTAATTTTTAATCCTAAATAGCTTCGTCCTGCCCAGGTGATTTGATGTCCCGATATGCGTGAAGAATCCGTTGGAGGGATATGCCGATCAATTTCATTGACATCATCAGAGATGTTGGAGGGTAAATCTTTTAGAAGTTCGTCGCGAATGAGTTGATAGGCTTCAGAGTGTGTGTATCTTTCTGCAGGCGCCACCTGAGGATATAGAGCATGCACAGAATTTATAAGTGATGATGGGAAGGGTTTTTTTGCATTTTCGTTAGAAATTTTTAGCATTTCTAATAAACATGATTTCGATTCCGCAAGCGAAGATTGTATATATAAAGCGCCCAACAGCGATAATCTTAGGAACATTTTATTATTGTAACATCCGGACTAAACGCGATCAGATATAGATGGAGAGAGCTATGTCAATTTTTAGGCAAAATAGTCTAAATGAGCCTACTTAGAAATATTTATTATGTCGTTTGCAAGATGCCTGAAAATTTATGATACCTGAGTGCTGATGGAACTTTGGGGCATTACAGGAATCATTGGATCGGGTAAATCAACGGCTATTTCTTATCTCTCTTCGAAGGGGTATCCCTGTGTGGATGCCGATCAGGTGTCTAGGTTAGTTGTCGATAAAAACACAGAACAAGGTAAGTTAGGTTTTCAGCTTATATATAAAACTTTTGGTTCTTCAGTTTTAGATAATTTGGGCAATCTCGATCGCCGAGCTTTAAGAATGAAGATGATGAACAATCCAGATGATCGAAAAAAATTAGAAGAAATTTTGCATCCTCTCATTCTGGACTACATCGAAAAATGGGCTCGTAAACAACGTGAAATGAATGCCAAATTTGCTTTTGTCGAAGGCTCTCGTTTGGTGGAATCAAAATTTCATAAAAACCTCAATGGATTGATTGTGATCACTTCTGATGAGAAGAAAATTATTCCAAGAGTTGTTAAACGTGATTCCATGGGAAAAGAAGAAGTTCAAATGATGATTTCTTTGCAAGATCAAAACGTCATGTTGAGTGAAGCTAAATTTGAATTAAAAAATAATGGGAGCAAAGACGAACTCAATAAGAAATTGGATAGATTTCTTGAGGAACGCACTTTGGCCAACTCTAAAGCCCGTTAAGCCCTGTGTCATAGAGGGATCTTTCTCGTCTTAAAAAGCCATCGAAGGCTGCGTTCCTTTCATGATCGCGTTATCTTTAAGTTAGAGCTTTGATATAAACTATGCGTAGAGGGTGGCTATTCTTTTTTTTATTGGCAACATCGGCCTTTTCGCGTGAATATTATGACCTGTTTCCCACTCCTCGATCCATTGCCATGGGTCGAGCTGTTACGGCTTACATAGATGATTGGGAGTCTTTGTATACCAATCCAGCGGGCCTAGCTCTTCAAGAGGAATCAAAATGGAGACTGCCCGATTTGATTCAAGCGGGAGTCTCTCCCAGCATTTCAAAACTTTATAAAAAAATTAAAAATCTCAAAAAAAATGGATCCACTTTAAGGCCTGTGGATTTTTATTCTTTCGATGGCACGGCTGCGTCTTTTAGTATTGAGGTGCCAGGTTTTGGTTATTACGGAAAGCGCTTTGCCATGGCTTTAAATTTTTTGGCATTAAGATCTTCTTTTAGAATTCGAACTCCTTCACTTTTGTTTTTGAAGGCTGCAGCGCGTGTGACTCAAGACACAGCTTTTTCCTTGGGTTTTGCTCAGCCCTTCTTTGATAATCATTTAAGGTTTGGTGTAGCTTTTAGGCCAGTGCATATTAGATCCGGTATGGATCGAGGGATGAGCAACAGTAGTTTTTTAGAAAACCAACAATTGTTAAGTTTTGATAACCCACGTTCTTTTTTTGGAATGGGATGGGGAAGCGATTTGGATATAGGAACTCAGTGGCACGGGGGGCCCTGGGGGCGTTTTGGTTTCGTCCCGTCATTGGGAGCCGTATATCAAAACGTTCTTGAAAATGATTTTGATAACCGACTTCAGAAAAATAGTTTATCAGGAACTGTTCCTCCAGCTCAAAAGAGAGTGAATGCTGGTGCTGCAGTGTCGCTTCATAAAATTGGCAGAATGCGTCCAACAATTAGTGTGGATTACCGTGATTATTTAGTAAAAACCGATAAAAAAATTGAGCATCTTGGTATTGGAATGGAATTTTATATGAGAGTCACTCGTTGGCTTCATGGTGCCTTGGCCGGACACTTTTATAAGGGAAACCTAGGGGGCGGAGCTTATGGGCATATTGGTCCAGGTTACATTGCTTTTGTGACTGAAGCGGTCAATTTAGGTCGCGGGCCAGGTATTGGTGTGGATCGCCGTTACTATGTTCGTGCTTCATTCGAGTGGTGATTGAAAGTCTTTTCTCATTTGAGCAATTCGATTAGATTGTTTTTTAGATATGAATTTGATGTGGAGAAAGTTAGGTCGACAGCTTCTCTATCAAACACGTCATTTCAAAATATTTCGTGAGCCTCATAGTCATGACGTGGCCCAATTAGAACATCCTTTTGTTGTTTTAGAAACAAGAGATTGGGTGCAGGTTATTGCTGTCGATACCGATTCATTAAGGCGCCCAGAAGCTCGCTTGCTTTGGGTAGAACAATTCAGGGTTGGACCCGAGTGCACCACTCTTGAAATTCCAGGGGGTGCGCTTGAAGAAGAAGACGTCGACCCACTCCTTGCTGCGAAAAGAGAATTGCTAGAGGAAACTGGAGCTCGAGCTGGGCGCTGGCTTTACTTAGGAAACTTTTCGTCTAATCCCGCACTTTTCAGAAATCGAGTTCATGCTTTTTTAGCTTTTGGTTGTGAATTAGATCCTTCAGTCGTATTGGGTGATGGTAGTGAAGTTTTAGATGTTCAATGGCATCCCTTTAAAGATCGTTTTCAAATGTTGCTTAATAAAAAAGTTGATCATGGCTTAGTGGCGGGTGCTTTAGCTTTGTTGGAAGCGCATCTTCAGTCGGGAGATTCACGTTTATGAGTTCAGCGCAAAAAGTTGTAGAGTTCATTGCGATTGGTCGCGAGATACTCGACGGTAGAGTGATTGATACCAATTCTGTTTGGTTGGCTCAAAAATTGAAAAATTTAGGTTTGGTTTTAAGACATGCACAAAAAGTTGATGATGAGATTTCTAGAATTATAGAGGCTTTTGAAATAGCTTCGCGACGATCAGAAATTATTTTTGTCAGTGGTGGTTTGGGGCCTACTTCCGATGATTTAACGTCTGAGGCCTTTGCCAAATTTCAACACTCTGAGCCCGTGCTCAATACTGAAGCCGAAATTATGGTGAGAGCTTGGCTTGAAAAGAGAAAGCGCCCAGTTAATGAAGCCCAGTTAAAGCAAGCTATGTTACCTCAAGGTGTTGAGGTCATCGCCAATAATTTTGGAACAGCACCAGCATTTACTTTTAAAGAGCGCACTCGCCAATGGTTTTTTCTCCCAGGAGTTCCTAGAGAACTTCAGGGAATTTATGAAGAAAAAATTCAGACTCAGATGCCTAAAAATGATGACTATCGACATTATCATTGGGTGACTCAATTTACGGCCGAAAGCGCGCTTCAAATGGATCTCAAGGATTTAATTTCAAAGTTGCCTAAAGATTTTGAATTAGCGTTCCGAACAAAATTTCCTGAAAATTACATTTCACTTTTTGGAAATTTAGATTCTCCAGAAAAAATTCAGAGTTTTGAAAGTTTTAAAAAAGAGATCACTGAAATTTTAGCTCCCTCAACCTACGCACATGGAGAAAATACCTCAGAGCTTCCAGAACTTTTTTTTGAAAAATTAAAAAGCAAAAATATTATTTTAGGTTTTGTTGAGTCTTGTACTGGCGGGCTCAATTCTAGTCGAATCAGTGATATCTCTGGGGCTTCAGAAGTCCTAATGGGCTCGTGGGTCACTTACGATAATGCTATGAAATTGAGTTTAGGTGTCAGCGCTGATCTTCTGAAGTCTCATGGGGCCGTTTCAGAAGAATGTGCAAGAGAAATGGCTTTAAAGGGTTACGAAAATCTTAAAGTTCAATTTCCTGAATCTAATATTTTAGTGATATCTACGACGGGCATAGCCGGACCTAATGGGGGAACTTCAGAAAAACCTGTGGGTTTGTGCCATATAGGATTAGCTTTTGGAAGAAAGCTTTCTCCAATAGTTGTGGAGACCCATAAGGTTCAAACACCTCTGACTTTTGAGCGATTGCAAAATAAGCTCTATTTCTCCCAAAAATCCTTCACCTTAGCCATGAAGTTAATTGACGCTTAGCATAAATAAGTCTATAGCATGGCCATGCGTTTTTCGAGTTTCTTTCGATACTCACTTTTGTCTTTTTCTCTTTTAAATACCTTCAGTGTTTCTTCAGATGAAACTGAAAAACAATATAAGCCTGAGAGATGGCGACAGTTTGGTTATCCTGTTTGCGAGGCCGCACTCACCTTAACTGTTGAAGGATCGGGAGCTATAGAAGCCGAAAGGCGTAAGGTTACTTTAGAGGCTTTGACTGAACTTAGAAATTTTCGACAAACTACATTGGGTTTTGATAATTCCATCATTCCAAATATTCATGTGGTGCATTCTCATTCGGCTCATCAAAAAAATATAAAACATATGGCCGCTTTGGCTGCTCGAATTCGTGGTCTTGAGCTCAATTTAGGTGAGAGTGCTGGTGGCACCGACGAAGAAGGCAAGCATGCTAGTTTCGGTATTAGAGTCGTTGGGAATGAAAATGTTTTAGAGGCGATAAAAGCACTTAACAACGATCCTGTGTCTCCATGGACTTATTTTAAAAAAATTAAGGCACCTCTCACTATGATTTCTGCAGCTCGTTCTGGAGTGAAGACGGGTCTTTTCTTGGGGGGATTTGCTGGTTTAGCCTCTCAAAGTTTTAGTGGTTTTGGTGCAGGTATGAGTTTGGCGTTTGCCGCCAATGTATGGGCCGCTTTTTCTCATTTATTAATGCATTCACTCATCCCAAGTTTTTCAATGTTTAGAGATTTAATTTTAAGAGAGCTTAAAAATCATGATATTGAAAAAACTAACTCACATTGGTTTTATTATTCTGATAATTTATATGTCCCATTGCTTGATGAACACGGACGACATGTTTCTTTTGTGTGGATGGGTGTCGATATTATGCTTCATTTTAGAGAGGCCACCGAATCTGACCCTGAAGTCTTTCAAGGAAAATTTATACCTGAGCTTTTAATTTTCACTCGTGGATCCTCCGATGATCCTACAAAAAATTATCCCCGCAAACGTAAGCCTAAGGAAGAAAAAGAAGAACTTAAAGAGCTTCAACCTGCCTGGCTTCCAATCCCCACCACCCGCTAAATTCTATTGTGCGCTAAGAAACGGGCCTGCAATATTATAAATAAAAGTTATTAAGATCTTTAAATTCAATAATTAGAGCATCTTGGGGTGAGCGATGGGGCAGGGCCCCGAGCATCAGGGGTCGCCCAAGCCGCTCTAATTATTGAATTTAAAGATCTTAATAGATTTGCAGGCCCGTTTCTTAGCGCACAATAAAAAAAATAAGAAAGGCTTTAGCCCAGTCCTTGCATGGCCGAAAAGATGAACATGTCTCAATGGGCTGTCAGTAAAGTAAAAGATTCTCAGTGGCAAAGTCATTTTGGCCCATTAATTCCTTTGCTTGACGACCCCAGCGTTACTGAAATCATGGTGAATGGGGCCAATAAAGTTTTCATCGAACAAAAGGGTCTTATTAAAAAAACACCTTTAAGTTTTGAAAGTGAAGCCGAGCTCTATCAAGTGCTCAAAAGTATCGCTGACTATGTGGGGCGAGAGCTTTCTCCAAAATCACCTTGTTTAGATGCGCGACTTCCCGATGGGTCTCGTGTGAATATTGTAATTCCGCCTGTAGCCGTTGATGGGCCCTCGGTGACCATTCGAAAATTTTCACCTTATTCCATCAATCATGAGCAACTCATCGCCAGTGGAATGTTTGATGAAAAAATTGCCTATTTCCTAAGTTGCTGTGTGAACGCACGATTGAACATTATGATCTGCGGTGGAACCGGCTCCGGTAAAACAACTTTGCTCAATGTTTTGAGCGGATTCATTCCTCCACATGAGCGAGTTGTAAGCATCGAAGACGCTGCAGAGTTAAAAATTCGAAATGATAATTTGGTTCGTTTAGAAGCGCGTCCGCAAACACCAACTGATCCCGGCGTTTCAATCCGAACATTGGTGATTAATGCTCTCCGTATGCGACCTGATCGCATCATAGTGGGAGAGTGTCGTGGCTCTGAAGCCTTCGACATGCTTCAAGCTATGAACACAGGTCATGAGGGAAGTATGACTACTCTACATGCCAATTCTAGTCGTGAAGCTTTAAGACGTCTTGAAACCATGGTGCTTATGACGGGCACTGACTTTCCAATGAGAGTTATTCGTGAGCATATGTCGGGTGCCCTCGATGTGATTGTGAACGTGCAAAGAACGCCAGATGGTCGTCGTCGTGTTACTGAAATTATCGAAGTGGGCAATATGGAGTCCGATGTGATTCTTACGCAGGGAATTTTTGCTTGGGATCCCTCTAAAGGTTTTTACTCTTTGGGTTTCGTTCCAAGATTTGTGCATGACTTTAGTCGACATGGGGTAGATTTCCCGATGGATTTCTTTAACAACCAATACTCTATTAAAGCGGCTATTCGTAAAAAATAGCTATTAAGGTCCTCTTGAAGTTATCCTGCCTCTCCTGTTAAAAGTTATCTCTGGAGGTGGGGATGAATAAATTCACACGTATTTTAGGTTCATTGTTTTTAGTGGGTGGAATGGCGTCGGCCAATGTTGGGAGTTCCCCAAAACAAGTTCAATTAAGGTTAGATCTCATTAAAGTTAAAAAGGCGACTTATGTTGATATTATCAATCAAGATGAGGGTAAGTTAAAAGAGACTCTTATGGACCTCGTAAGAAGGGGTTTTGCGGAGCTAAAAGTAGTCACTGAAAGCCTTGGAAAAAGCGGTGTAAGAGTGTCTGTGAAGTCCACAGAAGATTTTCGATATGTAGACAGTATTGAAAAGGGCGAAGCCGTTTTTCAGACCATAGATATAGGTAACGTTTTTGAAGTTGAACCTGTTGTAGGTCCTGATGGCTATACGATCGATGTGAACATGATCTTCTCCTTGCGTTCTATATTGCCGGGCGGAGAAGAGCTTCGCGACGATCGTGGACGCGTTTATATCAAGCCAAACTTCTACAATGTTCAAAGTAATCAATCACTTACGGTCTGGGATGGACAAGAAATTAGAGTCTTTGTTCAAAGAGACTCTGAGGCAGATTCTGTTGTTGTGGGCTTTTTAAGAGCTCGATTAGTAGACCCATCGGGTGCTCCCAGAAACTAAAAAGCTTTCATTTAAGCAAATACGGGGCGTTGACTCTTGTCGCGCCCTGTTTTAGTTATTCCCCATGGCTTTTCCATGGCATCGCACTTCAATCAAAAGAGCTCGTAAGCTCAAAACTCTTGGCGCTTCTTCTAAGCGCGTTCGCGAAAACAAAGGAACTACAATTGCTGTTCCACTTAGCGGACCCATTCCTGCGATGAAATATGGTCGCCCCATTAGCGCAGATAAAATTAAATCTTAATTAACTTAGTTAAGATTATCGCTAAGCTATCATATTTTAAATTAGTCATTTGATTCCCTAGGATTTTGAAATCTTTGTTCGCGCGGTTAGAATCAATCCATGACGTATTTTCATTCTATAATTTTAGGAATTGTTGAAGCGCTTACAGAATTTCTCCCTGTTTCTTCAACAGGCCACTTAATTTTAGCCTCTCATTTCTTGGGATTAGAAAATTCCGATTTTACAAAAGCCTTTGAGGTCGTCATTCAAGGTGGAACTGTTTTGGCGGTCATTTTCTATTATCGCAAAAGTTTAATCAATAAAGTTCAGAAGTTTTTTAAAGGAAATCAGAATTCTAAACAATTTTTTATAAATGTATTCGTCGCCTTTTTACCTTCAGCCTTTGTGGGTTTGCTCTTTCATAAAAAGATAAAAGAATTTTTATTCGGACCGCTGCCGGTCGTGGGTGCCCTAATTGTGGGTGGCCTCGCTATGATTCTTGTTGAAAAATTCTTAAAGAATAAAAAATCATCTAAAAATCTTGAGTCGATGAGTTTCTCTGATGCGCTTTGTGTGGGGCTTTACCAGTGTTTGAGTCTTTGGCCGGGAACTTCTCGAGCTATGACAACTTTGTTGGGGGCTCGTTTGCGAGGACTCAATACCGAAGCTTCGGCAGAGTTTTCGTTTATGCTAGCTATTCCCACTTTATTGGCCGCCACCCTTTGGGATTTACGTAAAATGGGTCCGGAATTGTTTAATGATTCTGAAAAAATGAAACTTTTAGCCTTGGGCTCGCTAGTTTCATTTGTATTTGCTCTCTTGGTGATTCACTGGTTTTTGGGTTTTGTGAAACGCAATTCACTCGAAATATTTGGTTGGTATCGAATTTTAGTTGGAATAATTCTGGCTTACTTTTTACTTTAAGTTTGACCAACGGCTATTCTAATTTTTTCCTGATTGAATTTTTGCTCAAGACTTTTTAAAAGAGTGTGAGTCACTATCGAAATGAGTTCTTCTGGGTAAGGATTTTTATCTTTTAAGCTTTCAAATATAGATTTCGTTACAATTTCAAGTTTATTTAAGAGTTCACCTTCATGAATTAGGTCTATTTTTTGGAGTCGAATTTTTTGTACGCTCAAGAATAGAATGTTAATTTCGAGGGGAAGAGCCACATCCTTTAATTCCTTATCGCCGTGAGTTTTTACAGCTTCTTTAAATACTGCAGAAAGATATTCTAAAGGAGTTTCGCTTTCAATTTTAGTTGAGACGATCTCATGTGTAGAGCTGGACTCTCTGCTCTCATTGGCTTTGGAAAAAGCTTCTTGAAATATGACTTTTTTTGCTAAATTTGGGTCCTCATTAAGTGCTAACTTAAGACTTGTCATAGTTGTTGAACTTTTTGCATTTCGATATAGAGAAACTGCGTTTTCCAAAGAGTCGACGTTGTTTAGCTTAGTCACGAGATGTCTTATAAAAGTTTCAACTGTCTCGTGTAAATATCTTGGAATGGCTCCGGATTCATAGGTTTTAATTCTAGAAAAGGATTCAATTTGTAAAATGACTTTTTTTTCTAAAATAAAACTTAGAAATTTTTCTCGAATTTCTGGGCCAGGGTGAACAGGATAATAAAGTACATTCTGCATTAAAAAAATTAATAAATGATAAATTCCATGTGAATTTAAGTTGGATGTTGAAGTCCCCTTTTTAGGAAGAGGGTTGGCAAATAGTATTTTTAACATGCCCATTCTAATTCTTTCGCTGTAACAGCATGTAGGAGTAGCCCAAGTTTTTAATTCTTCAACACCTTTTAATCGGATTTGAGGATCATCTGAATTTAAGTCATTTTCAATTCTCTGAAGATTGAGGACTTCATTATTATTCGCGAGATCGTTTTCATCGGGTGTATCAACTCTTAATTTTGCTAATAAGTTATTAAAATCATTTTTTGAAATAAAATTAAAAGAGTCAACGATCGGAGATAAACGATTTACTTTATCATATCGAATTAGCTTAGCTTCAATTTTTTCTAATTCAAAACTTAAAGTGTTGCCGGATTTTGGCAATTCTTGATTGTGATCATGAATAGCATTACGTAAATAAGGGTTTTTTATCCAACGTGAGAAAAGACATTGAAGTCTATAAGATTTCGCTTTTCTTATAATTCTTAAAAATCTTGATTCAAATTTATAAAATTCCGAATCTTTTTTTTGGGACATGTCTAGAAACCAGCGAGCTCTTTGAAAACTCGGACTCCAATGAATAAATTTAATTTTAAAAGCCGAACGAGCTTGTTTAAAATAGGCATCTAAAAGTTTAAGAGGCCAAGCGGCTTGGTTTTTTAAAATGAATTCAATCATGCTTTCTAGCTCTTCTAAGTTAGGGTCTAAAAGGCTTTCATCGCGCCAGTTTTTTAAAATAAGCAAAAGCTCATCTTCTTGGACTCCAAAAAATTTTATAGCTTTATTGAGTTCATTGATTTCGTTGAGTTCATAAGTGTCTTGTATTTTTAAAACTAATCTCAGGCTCACGTTTCGCGCGATTTTTTTTAATTTCGAACTATCTAAAAAGCCTTCCAAATTCAAAAAGACTTTTTTTAAAGTGGCTTTTTCACTCGGCACTCCTTGGGCTACGAATTCTTCAATTAAAGCCTGAGCCATAAAAATAGACTGATATATGGCGGGATTTCTCATGAATGTCTTAAGTGCTGCATCGTAAGCCTCTCCACTGAGTTTAGTTTCGGGAAAAGTCGTTGCTGTTGAATCCATATTGGCTACTAAAGCTTCACTGCAGAATGGGGTTGAGCTGTGTTCAGAATTATTGGCAAGAAGAGTGCTTGTCGGAATAGTCATCGCAAGCCACGCAAAACTTAGAATGAGTCTTCTCACTTATCAGGGCATAAGACTCTAGTTGCGGAGTGTCAATTAAGCTTCGAGGCTCTTCAGTTAGTTTTTTCTATAATAAATGGCTTTGTATACGGGCTCGTTTTTCTTGAGAAAAATGCTTTCAAAATGAGTCATGGGTTCACCGCTGCGTTTTGTATAAACGTATTGCTGTTCTAGGAAGTCCCAAGTTTCGAGAATTTTTAAAATTTCTTCAAAATACTCTCTATGGTCGGTCGATAATCTTAGTTCTCCACCCGGACGAATAGCTTGAGCCCATTTGAGAGCCTCTGGGCTTCTGAAAAATCTATGCTTATGATGCTTTTCCTTGGGCCAAGGGTCAGGATGATAGATATGGAGTATTTGAATTTGGGGAAGTGAAGTTTCTAAGAAACAACGAGCATCTTCGTGAAGTATCAACCAATTTTTTTGATCCGATCTTAGAAGTTTCTTATGAGTGAGTGTGTGTCGATCTTTTCGGCGATCAATACCAATAAAAAATCGTTCGGGATATTTAAGGGCACGACGAGAAATAAATTCACCTTTACCGCAACCGATTTCTACTTCAAGGCTTTGGAAGTTTTCAGGAACATAATCAGATAAAGAAAGTTCTCTACGTTCTTTGATGGGATTGTGAAAAGGCAATCGATGGCCGTCTTTTAGAGTGATGCAATGTTGAGTGGGTCGAATTTTTTTCATAAATTTAATTTATAAAGCTCGAGGAGGTGGAAAGTGAGTTTCGAGTTCGGGGTGTTTTTGATTTTGCTCAAATATTAAATTGAGGCTTCTTTCCGTTTTTGATGGAGCATTCGGAAAAAAATCTTCGGCTTTTAGAAGTTCAAGCTCAAAAGCGCTTCCTTGCATGTTTGAGAGGGGTGGAAATTCAGTTTTGGAGAAAAGACTTTTGAGGCCCTCTTTGGATAGAATTGATTTTTTCTTAAAGGTCTTTTCGAAATAACTTTGCCATTCTTTTAAAGAGGATATTTGTTCTGGCAAAATATAAGTCTTTCCAAAACAGTCACTTTTGTTAAAAGCGCTTAAAACATAAGCCACAATATCTCTGGAAAATGCAATCGAGAGCTTGTCGTTTATGCTTGAAAATTTTTTAAGATGAAAAGGATTTTTTAAGGCAAAGTCTAATAAAGCTCTATCGCGAAATCCGTAAGTGGCTGGACTGAGAAAGACCGTGCTTTTATGGCTGAGAAGTTGAAAACTCATAACATCTTCTTTGGAGACAGACTTGGGCAAGAGCGTGATGAGATGTAATTCTGGATTTATTGCTAAAAACTTTTCAGCCAAGTTCAGAAGCTTTTGTATTGTTGAAGATGAGGGCGGCTTGTTTAAAGAAACTTCCATTTCTGGACAAAGAAAGACTGCAAAAATTTCATTGTCTTGAGATTTAAATTTTTCTTTTTGCAAATCGATTTCACTTTGAGAGTAAAAAGAAATTTTTAGATGATCAATCTTTTCGAGGTCTTCTGAAATTTGTTTTAAACTTGAAACCTTACGGCCCAGGCGTAGCAATGCAGCGGCTAATTGATAGCCCAGTCCCCATCGAATTTGGGGTATTAAGTGAACTTCACTACTTTGAATTTCATTCTCAGTTTTAAACACGCTGCGGAAACTAACAGTCTAAGAACTTGAAGTCAGCCAATATTTGAAGCGAATTGAGAGTTTGAAACTTTTAGATCCCTAGATTAACTTCAAAAGCATGTTTGAACTTTCAGGATCACAATTTGAAAAAGGTGTCTTAGACCTTCGATTAGAAAAATCACCTGCTAAAATTCTGGCTTGGTATCTTAAGTTAGGGCCTATTAAAGCCCGTCTTATCGCTTTTGCAGGCTTGGGTTTTGCTTTTATGTTGGGAATTAACAGAGCCCCTTCTAAGTTTTTTATGGAAAGTGGATGGGCGGCTTCTTCGCTCGAAGCCTCTCAAATGCAAGATAAGATCATGTGGTTTGTGGCCGCTGTTTCTATATTTTTTTATGCTTTAGTCTTTTTATTTCGAATGGAGAAATTGGAAATTTCTTTTGATCGATCGGCGCAGGCGCTTGAATATTTCCATGTTCGTCCATTGTTTTTTCAGCAACCAAGACAAGGAAGAATTCCCTTTTCCTTGATTCAAAAACTTGAAGTTTTTGCTAGAGATCGCTCCCCCAATACCCCTTTTGGTTTTATTGAAATCACGACTAAAGATCTTCCAAAGCCCTATAATTCTTTGAGTTTTAAGGTTTTAACCCCTGAGCAGCTCAAGTTTTTCCCCTTAAATATTGGGCGAATTGTTGATAAAGAGCCCGAAGGTGATTGGGTCGACCCTCAAGATCAGCCTAAGCCCTCTGAGCTTTCTTGAGAAATTCCTTGCCAGACACCTCTAAATCCGTATAGTTAGTAGCCTATGGCACGAGTTACCGTTGAAGACTGTTTGAACCAAGTTCCTAATCGTTTTGCGCTAGTTCATTTGGCTGCAAAAAGAACCAAACAATTGATGAAAGGAGCTCGCTCTTTAGTTGATGCTCCCAATAACAAGCCTGCCGTTATTGCTCTTCGTGAAATTGCTGAGAGAAAAGTTCGTCTTCAACAAGGTTGGTCTATTATCGACGTAGATCGCCCAGCTTCTGAAGATCTTCCACCAGATCAAAGAGACGGCTAATACAGTTTTTCTTAACGAAATCTTAACAATTTATTTCTGTAAAAGCGGTTAAACTTATACTTGGTGAGGCAAGTTTTTAAGTTTTATCTTTTTATTGGATTTTGGCTCTTTGCATTTTCATCTTTTGCCTTGCCCAAAAAATCAACTAAAGGAACAAAACTAACGACTCCTCCTCCTAGGGCCGTTCTTGTGGCACCCTTCGAGTTTGATGCTCCTCTCATTCATGAGTTTGCTTGTTTGGGCGCGCTCAACCAATTGGAAGCCGATTATCCCTATAAAAGTAGTTCAGAAAATTCGGAAAGTAGTTTTAGAGCGCCTGGTATTTCAGAAAGTCGTTTGCGAGTTGGATATGAGCCTTCAAAAAGGGAAGATTTATTTTTAAAGGCCGATACTGACTCCGTAGGGAAAGCTGTTGAAATTGTTTATACGAAAAATTTTAAAGATAATAGTCGAGGATATTTGGTGATTAGTCCCAACGGAGCCGTTTTTCATAAACAATCAGAAATTCCTTTTCAAAGTCAGTTGGAAAAAGGGCAGAAAAAGTTTTCAAACATTAAAGATAGATACAAAGCTAGATTGAGTAGTGCTTCGGACATCATTCCAGATATCTACATTCAACATCAAGTGACTCATTATTATGATTTGAATGGAAAACTCACACATGAAGACCAGGATTATGATTCTGGTGAAGGAACTTTTAGTTATAAAGATTTCAACATTAATGAATCCAGTGCGTCGGAATCTCATCTTTCCTCCGAAGCTTATCCCGTCGAAGAGATAAAAAAACTTCTCTATCCGTATATTGCCGATAAAGTGGCTAGTCTGGGTCAGGCCATTGAAGGGCAAAGACCTCCATTTTTTCAAAGAGCCTTAGATGCCATGTTGCTTTGTAAGGAAATCCCTGTGGATCCGGCCCATCAGTCTAGGGGATTGTTTTCTGTGGCAGAGCCAGATCAGCGAATACGAGAACGCGTCAACGGAAATTTAACAATATTAACTTTGAAGAGAAAAGATGCTCCTAAAGATGATGGAAAATCACTAGATCCTGATGAGGCCGGTGCCTATCAATACTTAGGTGGCATTGATCCTAAATATACAAAAAAACCAGCTGAATATTTTCCTGAAGAAAAATCTAAATACGTCAAAGGAAAATCTCCTTCAGGCAAATCTAAAACTAAGCACTAATGCTTTATTTGCTCTTTACGTAATCAGAGTAATTCATCGCAAATTCAACCAAGCCACGCACGGGAACTCCAGTCCCTACATGAGCAGGGCAATGGGGACCTTGACCTTTAGGAGTGTCAGCTGTGCTCGCCACGTCAAGGTGAATCCAGGGATAGGCATCTTCTACGAAGAAGTTTAAAAAGATGCCGCCTTTACTGGCCCCTGCTTCTCGACCTGAACCAATGTTTCGATAATCCGCGATAGTGGATTTCATGTCTTCGGCGTACTCTTCATAGAGAGGAAGTTCCCAGGTTTTTTCACCGGCTTTGTCTGAGGCTGTTTGGTAAGCTCGAGTGTAGGCGTGGTTATTTCCCATAATTCCTGAAGCAGGAGATCCAAGTGCAATTCCGACGGCGCCAGTCAGTGTTGCAATGTCGACCACACATGAAGGATTGTATTGTTTGGCAAAGCTAAGCGCGTCTCCCAAAACTAATCTTCCTTCGGCGTCTGTATTGATGACTTCAACAGTTTTTCCGTTATGAGCTTTGTAAATATCTCCAGGATTAATGGATGTATGGCTGATTCGATTTTCTGCAGAAGCAATAAAACCCATGGCTCGAATGGGGGCTTTGAGTTTAGCAATGCAATACATGGCTCCGATAACCGAAGCCGCTCCGCTCATATCCATTTTCATTTCTTCCATTCCAGGCGCTGGTTTGAGTGACGTGCCACCTGTGTCGAAGGTGATTCCTTTACCCACAAAAATAACGAGAGGTAAGTTCTTTTTGGATAAATTGTATTCCATCTGAACAAATCTAGGGGGATTCGAACTTCCTTGGCCTACGGCAAGAATTCCGTTCATGTTTTCACTTTTTAATTTCTTTTCATCGAAAACAACAACGTTAAGTCCACAAGTCTTTGCAACTTTTTGAGCTTCTTGAGCCAAAAGACTTGGATAGAGATCGTTACTAGGAAGTGTTTGAAGATCTCGGGTGATGCTAACACCGTGATTTAAAGTGAGGGCTCTTTCAATGGTGGCCATTCCTGTTTTAGCTTCTAAAATTTTAGAAACTAAAGAGTATTGAAGGATTTTATCGTCGTCTTTCTCTTTGCTTTTATAGTTATCAAAAGTATAGGACCCTAAAAGAATACCCAAGGCTAATTTTTCACAATGCTCTTCGGCGCTCATGAGTCCTGAAAGAGGTGCGCGACCAGCAAAATCCTTGGGTGAATCGGGTGATTTTATGGAAGTGGGCGCGTGATTTAAACTGTCGATGAAGACGTCTATATTTTGAAGTTTGTATTTCCGGCAGAGTTCTGAAATGCTACCGCCTAATTTTAAGGCGTTTTGGGGGGTGAAGTGTTTTTTCTCACCCAAGCCCACAACAAGAATATTATCGTAGGGGAGTTCTTTGCTTTTGCCTTGGCACAATAAGGGAATGTGCGACAGAAATTTGGCGTCGAATTGAGTCTCCGAAATTTTATCAAGAATTGAGTTAAGTTCAGGAAGAGCCCGAACTTTATCGCAAAAGGCTAATTTCTTTTCCTTCTTGAAGACACCAATAACAAGAGATTGGGTAGTCTGCTTAGCGCAGGTGGAAAAATTTTTAAGAGATTTAAATTCAATATCGACTTTTAACTTGTTCATCCTTACCCTTATAATTTGTTGAGGGGGCAAATCAAGAGTCATGAGTGAGATCTTGACGCGTATGGGGTCGGCGGTACCCCACCAACAGTCGCTTTGGTTAATGAAGCTTTCGCAGGTGACCACTCGAGTTTCGAGAAATTTTGCTTGGCCAATACTGGTTATATATTTTATGAGTCCCGAAACCGAACCCTTTACAAAAATGGCGACCCTTTGGAAGGTCCTTTATTTTGGGGGATCATTCTTATTGCTTATTTTAGGCCTGATTATACGCTTAATGTCACAGGGCTATTTTAAGAACGACGTTTTTGTTTTGGACGGACCTTATCGTTATGTTCGAAACCCCGTGGAAATGAGCAGCCTTATATGCTTTCTCTCAGGTTTTTTATTTCTCAGGGTGCCTTGGTGGTATGCCTTGATGGGATTATTTGTGGCTTTTCTTTGGCTCTCTGTAAATGCCACCAATTATGAAAGAGCTTTATATTTGAGAATGGGTTCTAGTTTTTTACATTATAAGAAGAGGGTTAGGCGTTGGATTCCTTCTTGGTTGCCTGAAGTCAATAAGTCAGATGCTCGTTATAGTTTTAATAGAGCTTTAAAAGAAGAGAGATTGAGTGTTCTTTGGCTTTTAGGCTTTTTATTAGTGGCAGCGCTTAGATTCCAATTCTTAAAACTCTTTTAAGTGTTGTTTTTTCTAAAAGAATATTTCTAAGCCTGAAAAATAAAGTGTTTGAGTTTTATTGTGACTAGCTTGGGTTCTTTCAATTCCAAAAATTAAAGATTTATCTTGCTTAAGATAAATTCTATTTTCAAATGAAAAGGAAGCTAAAAAATATTTTGATTTAGCAAAAATTTTGTTTTGAAAAAATAAATTGAAGTTTTTTCGATTAACTTTGATGCCACTGTTGAGACCCATGAGAACACTTCCTTGAGGTCCATTTTTGTAGGCAGCGTAAGCTCTGAAGCTAGGCATTGAAAATATTCTTAAGCCCATTTTAAAGTCATGACTGAGTCCTGCGCCGGCCTCTCCTTTAAAATTCCAGAGATCATTAAAGCAAAGTTCACAGAGCTGTCTTATTTGGAAATTAAAATTCCAAGCGATATTTTTAAAATTTCTATCAAAATTTGGGAGCGAATAAACATCGGCCAGTGTGAATTCAGTGCCTACAAATTTTTTACTTTGAAGATTGTAGGGCACTTTTGCTCCTAAAAAATTCATCGACCCTACATCTTCAAATGAAGCCTCAATTTGTTTGATATCGTGGGCTCCCATAAAGCTTTCAAATTGCATGAGGGCCTGTTGATTAAGTGAAGCGCCTTTGATCATTAAGTAACTCGTAGGGTGTCCTTGGAGAGGTGGGGCGGGTTCAGGAATTTCAAGAGGACTTAGGCTTTTTGAGATCATTCGGCTTCTGCTTTCAAGGAGTTCTCTCTCAAAATTTAGATACTTTTGTGGAGGATTTCCTTTGTATTGATAGCTTTGAAATTTCATTTGATCTAAAGCGATGTCGCTAATTTGAGGATTTTGTATTTCGTTCGGAGAGATTTGTTGTTGGATTAAAGAGTCATATTGATCTCTTTCCATTGGAGTTAGATGATCAAGGGAATGGCTTATTTTTCTTTTAATGGAAGTTCTAAACTTGGGCTCTTTTGGATCTATAAAATTTTCCTTTTTGAGAACTCTTAATGTATTCACTGGAAGCACGATTCCCAGAATTTTTTGGCTCAATTGACTTTGGGGTCGAACGGCCTCGAGTAATGTTAAGAGCCTATAGGAGCAATTCTCGTCGACAAAATAATATCGAAATTGCGCATTGAAGAGGAGTTCCCATAAATACTTAACTAGAAAATTTGTTTCTTCTGAGGATAAATTTAAATTGTATTCCCATAAGTCGCGACTTTCCGAATTGTTATATAGGGCCACATTCATGTAGTGAGCTTTGATATCGTAATATCCTGGATATGAACCACTTAATCCTTTAATGGCATACATAAGACCTGAATCTTGAGATTCTGCTTGGGCTAAAAATCCGACACTATAAGACAAGAGGTCGGCTCCCTCTCGACTTTCCTGTATTCTACCTAATCTCAAAAAAGTGTGTCCCAGTATGGATGCTGGATTATTCATATAGGCTCCCGCAAAGATTAGGGACACTTTTTGGGCAGATACTGTCTTTTCCCATTCATCAAAGTCTGGGCAATCAACATGTGGAAAGGTGATGGATAGAATCTCTTCAAGGCGTTTTTTTCTTGCGGGAAAGGCGCAACCTGCACTGAGCTTTTGGAGTCCAAAGTTTTTTTGTTCAGGATGATTGTAAGCCTTTAGAGCTGCTTGAAGTTCTGCCTCTGGATTTTTATAACCTAAGGGAGAGAAAAAAAAGAGTTCATTTTTTATATCACTACGGATGTATCTGCCTTTAATTTTATATTGATAAAGGCTTAACCAACGTAAGTCCTGGGCAGCCGCTTTGAGATCATAGGAAAATGAATGAAAACTTCTACAAAAAAATAAAACTACTATTAAGCGGCGTCTAGAGAACACTTACGCATTAATATAGGGTGACTTAAGATCTTTTTGTAAACCTCTAAAAGTAATTTTTCGGGTTGAATGCTTCCGCGGGGGACAATTTGAGAGAAGTTTGTTTTTAAAACATCGTTGAAAGTGTTTTGGGCCGATGCCTGACATCCAATAGTTTGAGCGAAGGCCGAAAGATATTCACCCTCACCTTGCGCAATTTGAGATTTGAGTTCCATATAGTTCATGGTGGCAAAATGAAGGCTTTGTTTTTCTGTTTTAACAACTTTGTGTTGAGTGCAGTTAGAGGTTCCGAATGTAATACCAAGCGTTGAAATGGGGAAAAGGATTCCGTTTGTAATGGCTCGAAGTGCAGAGGAGACCATTGAATTTTCTTTGAGAATATACCAACCGGGGCCACATCCAGAGCTGTTATCGTTGGCAAATGATGAAAGGCTTAAACAAAAAAAAGTGACGATTAAAACTTTGAAATTTTTCATTATAGAAGTCCCCAATCTTGATTATATTATAAGAGCGACTTTTTAAGTTGCCAAGTCAATCAAAAGGCGGTGCCTACGCTTGCGTCAACTAGAAACCAAAAGCTGGGGCTTTGATAATATCTCAGCGACATTCTCAGGGGAACCGCACCAAAAGGAAGGGTGATTCCTCCTCCTATAAAAAATCCTGCATAATTCCCACGATCGGTCTCGCAACCTTGTTGAACGCAGGAGCCGTCGGTTTTGTAATCTAATTTGATTTGGTAAAGAGAAACGTGAGCTCCTAAATCCAAAAAAGTTGGTATTTTAGCAACGCGGCTAGAGTGTCTTAAGTTCACTTCACTTGTATAAGCCTTATCGTTTTTACGAGAGTGGTATAAAAAACCTGCCATAAGCTTGTTGTCGGGACTTAATGCAAAAAGACCAGCGCGGACACCGTAAACATAAAGAACTCCCTGGAGTCCTAATAGATCGTTATGAACATTGATACCGGCTAAGGCTTCGGGTTCAAGAATAGGGCCCGACGCACTTCCACCGCTTTCTTGAGAAAGGGCAAATCGTGAGCAACACAGGGCGCTAAGAAAAATGCAAACGTAAATTATTCGCACAATAAATAATGTATCACCGCCTTAACAATTTCGATATAAGCTTTTTATGTCGCCACAACTTCATTGGTGCGAAAGCCAGCAATCAGTTAGCGGTCGTTTAGCTTTGTGGCATTGGCCTAATGCCTATCAGACCACTTTGCCTATTCGTGGATACGTTTGGTTAATTCATGGTTTTGCCGAACATGCGCTTCGGTATAGTGAGCTTGCAAATTTTTTGACTCAAGTAGGCTATGATGTTCTTGCTCTCGATTTAGCGGGACACGGAATGAGTCGTTCAGCCGGCGGATTAGCTTCGCTTCAGACTTTTGATTTCATGCTTAAGGATTTTAGAGCGGTACAAAGTTTTTGGTATTTAAAGGGCCCTCATGCTAAGGCGGGTGCTCATCAAAAAGAGGCTTTTTTAGTGGCTCATAGTATGGGGTCGCTTCTATCAATAAAGCATTTAATTTCGGATTGGGCGGATAGGGGACCTGTTCCAGAATTTAAAAAGTGTTTTCTCAGTGCTCCTCCACTTGAATTAAAATTACCTGTACCGGAATGGAAGCGTTCTTTAGCTAACATTTTACTTAAGTCGACTCCGAATCTTAAATTAGATAACGAACTCAAATCGGAGCAAATGACTCGTGATTCCGTAATAGTTTACGATCACTCCCAAGATAAGGACATTTTTTCCTATGCGACTCCTAAGTTTTTTGTGAGTATGGAGGATTCAGCTGCGGATTTGAAGCAGAGAGCTGCTGAAGTGGAAATACCAACTTGTTTGATTGTGGGTGAAGACGACCCCATTGTTAATCCTCAGTCGGTCATTAATTTTTATGAGGGATTGAGCACTCATAAAAAGCTTTTGAAGTTCCCGGGAAATTTTCATGAAAATTTTAATGAATTGAATCGTAAAGTTATTTATAGGGAGTGTGTTGAATGGATGCTTTGAAAAAAGAGATGTTAGAACTTTTAGCTCGAAGAGCTTATCAAAAAGTTGAGGGCATCACTTTAGCAAGCGGTCTTAAGGCTAATTACTATATTGATTGTAAAAAAGTGAGTTTGCATGGGCCTTCTTTAAAATTACTTTCTCAAATGTTTTATCAAACCCTTAAAGCAGAAGAAAATTCTCCTACATATGTGGCTGGAGTTAGTGTTGGTGGAGATCCCCTTGTATCGGGAATCGTAATTGAGGCGTCAAATAATCAACAAGAGTGGGAAGCTTTGTTGATTCGTAAGGAGCCTAAAAAGCATGGATTCACTCAAGGCCGCGCTGTTGAAGGTTCTCTGCCCAATGCGGCAATGAAAATTTGGCTCGTTGAAGATGTGATTAGTACAGGAAAATCCTCGTTAGAGGCAGCCGATCAATTAAAAAAAGAAGGCTACCCGCTGAGCGGAGTTTTGGCACTTGTTGATCGAGAAATGGGTGGGCTCCAAAAAATTCAATCTGAACTTTCTCTCCCAGTACGAGCTGTGTTTCGAGTTAGCGAAATTTTGGCTCATGTCAAAAACTGATTAAATTTGACTCTCTTGCTCAAAGGATTGTCTAAGTTCATAGCCTAGCTTTTTATAAGCTATTTCTATAAACTTTCTCTATGAGCTTATGTCTGAGATTAAGCACCTTATTGTTTTTGATGTTTTTATCTTACTGCTCGGTTTTGAGTTCAGTGAGATCGCCTTCGAGTTCATATTTATCTTACGTTGATGAACGAGTGGAGGAGGGGCGATTGTTTGATAGAGGAAAAGAACTTCTCTCCGTAAAGGCGATGATGGCTAATGAGACTCTTTTAAAGAAACAAGAAGAGTTTACACCGGGCTTTCATTTTCCTTATCTTGCTGACAAAGATCAAGTGATTCTTGCTCTTGATTTTTCGACTTGGGAAAGATTTTCTACGGATGACGTTAAAATTTTTTTAGAAGGTATGCCGGCTAAAAGAGTTCTTGAAATAACGAATCCTACACAGATTGAAATGCATTATTCATTTGCTCATCCTCATTATAGAGTTTTTTGTGTCAGTTTTGAGAAAATGAGTCTCAAGGAACAAGTTGAGCTTCAAATTCAAACTCTTCGAGGGGAGCTTAAGCTTAAGTTAAGTAATAAATGAGACTTCCTATACGTTACAAATTAGTCTTGCTGTTAACGTTGTTTTTAATATTGATGGCCGGCTTGTTTTTAAAGCTGAGCTACGATTATTTTCTTCAAGATAAAATTACAAGTATTCGAGAAATTCAAACTCTACAATCACTCCAAGCAGGTAAAGAAGTGGCGGCTCGTATCGATGGACTCAGGGCCGACATGAAAGAAATTGCTGTAAGATTATTAGATCCGAGTCGAGGGGCTGTGGATGCCAATGCCATCGATTTAGAGTGGGTTAAAGTGGGAGATAAAACTTGGACTCGTGAGCCTGGAGTGTTGCTAAATCCCTCTTTGCCAACTTATCAAGAAAAGTGGTTAGTCAGTTCAATTCAGTTTTCAAAAAGAGATTTCGTATTAATTTCAGAAAAACTAGTGACTCAAGAAAAGGGAATTAATCGTGAAGTTGTAGTTTATTCATTAATTCCAAAGGAAAGATTTTATCTGGCTAAAAAACTAGATCGTGGCCCGGTGAAAACTCTTGTTTTACAGGAATCAAAAAATCATGAAAATTTTGAGTCCAACGTTTTCTTGTCCTCCAAGGAAGGACTAAAATTGTTTAAGAGTTTTTCTGACAGCTTTTTGCTGGGCGATGCTAAGAAAAATATTTATTCAGTTAAGCAAAGTTCGAGCCAATCTTATTCCGATGAAAACGGAAATATACAATATCTCTTTGCGGCAAGCCCCATTAGTCTGGGTGAAGCTGGACAACGTTGGATTACGACATCATTGGTTTCTTTTGAAAGTGTGATGTCGAGTATTCAATATTTTATTTTTCAGATGGTCTTTAGTTTAGTTCTTATTTTGGGTGCGAGTCTTGTTGGCGCCTCTCTATTGGCTCGACATTTATCAAAACCTATCGAAAAAATTGTTGAAGCCACTCGACTCATGGAAACGGGAAAATTTGAAACTCGAGTTGAAGTTATTCAAAAAGATGAAATTGGTGATTTGGCTAGAGCTTTCAATCACATGGGTCAGTCTTTGGCAGATCGTGAAAAGGCACTCAATGAGGCTCATGGCGCTTTGGTGCAAAGTGAAAAGTTAGCGACACTGGGAACTTTAAGTGCAGGTATTGCTCATGAAGTGAAAAATCCTTTGGCGGGTATTATGGGAAATGCCGATTTAGCTCTTATGGCCACTCAAAATTTAGGAGAAGATCTCAAGGTTAAAATTAACAATTATCTCGATGTTATTAAAAAAGAAGCTAAGAGAACTCGAAGCATTATTGATGGTTTGATGAGATTTTCTCGAAAAGAAACTACGGCGTTGGTTCAAATTGATTTAGAGTTGGTGGCTTGGGACGCGATTCAACTTATGGAGCATTCTTTAAATATGGGCGGGGTTAAGATCAATAAGAAGTTTGATCCCAAATTAAAAACTGTTCTGGGAAATAGCAATCAAGTCGAGCAAGTTTTGCTGAATATGATGCAAAATGCAGGTCATGCCATGGTCAAGGGCGGAGTCTTAGATCTTGAAACATTTTTGTTTACTGACGCTAAGTCGGCGCCTGTAGGCGATTTGGTGGCTTATAAACATCCAGACTTTCATGGTCCTTTTGCAAGAGTGTCTGTTAAAGATTCGGGTTCAGGAATGACTACTGAAGTTATGAAAAAGATTTTTGAACCTTTTTTCACAACTAAGGAAGCGGGTAAGGGAACGGGTTTAGGATTGGCAGTGACTATGAATATTTTAGCTGAGCATAAAGCTAGAATAAGTATCACGAGTCATGTGGGCCAAGGCACGACATTTTTTATTGATTTTATGGTGTCAGGCGATCGAACGGTTGAAATGGTTGAAAAACTCAGTGCTTTTCATGAGAGATTTAAAGTGAGCAGTCATAAGCCTGTTGTTAAAAAAGAAGCAGCGCTGCCTCCCGTGGCTCAAGCTGAAAAAATTGAAATAGCAAAGGAACCTTCTTTAAAAGTTGAAGGCACTTTATCGGGGATTAGAACTCCTCCTCCGCCGACAAGTAAGGTGACAGCAAAAACTGATCCGAGTTATCGATCCAATATAATGAGAAGTCCCTCCGAGAAACGAGGAGATGAAGGCAGCCGAGAGGACATTGTAAAACCTGAAGGTTTTAGTATACGTAGGCCTGGGGCTAAAAAATGAAGAGTCAAAGTTCACCGATAAATCCTGCTGATTATGAAATATTAGTTGTTGACGATGAAGAAAGTGTACGCAAGTTTTTAGGCGAATTGTTAAGTGGATGGGGTTTCCAATCCAAGATTGCTGCCAATGCCGAAGAAGCTTTAGAAATTATAGAAAACTCCTCTCTTCCACATATTATTATTGCGGATGTTCGAATGGGGGGAATGACTGGTATTGAATTGGCTGCTGAGGTTAAAAAACTTTCAAAAGAAGTTGAGGTCATCATCATGACTTCTCAAGGAAGTTTCGACACAGCAGTGCAGGCCACTAAAGCTGGAGTTTACGATTACTTAGGAAAACCCTTTGATAATTTAGAAGACGTACGATCTGTTATTCTGCACGTTTGCGAGAGAATCTATTTAAGGTATTACAATGAGTTTCTCCTCGATGAACTCACACATAAAAAAAATCAGCTTCAAGGACTTGCTGATATGACCGATGAGCTATCGAAAAATTTTGATGTCGCAAAGACTATTGAAATTGGTTGCGATTATATTTCTTTAATATTTAAAGGAGCTCCTGTCGTATTTTTTCAACTCTTGCCCTCTGAGAGAACGGTTGTGGCAACAGCAAGAGCTCCAAAAGAAGTTTTTGCGGGCACTCAGCCTAAGTTTCCAATTCCGGAAAATGTTGTTAACGATGCCAAGGGTTTCGCAAAATTTATCAATGAACTCCCTGGGAATTCTTTGTTCACTAATTTTTTGAATCAATCGGATCAGCTCAATCCTGCGAATCTTCCTTATAGGAATGCTGGATGGCATTTGCAGGGCTTTTATACTCGAGAGATACCTCGAGGTCTTTTTGCGATTAAAACGCCTACTTTTGATAAAGACTTGCTGCATCGATTTTTGATGACGACTGAAACATTTTTTGAAAATGCCTTGCTGCATGTGAGGGTTTTAGAAAATTCAATACGAGATGGTCTCACTAAGTTGTTTAACGTTCGCTATTTTAAAGAAAAGTTTGATGAAGAATTGAAAAAGGTTCAACGTATTAAACATCCGTTGAGTTTGATTTTTTTAGATATCGACCATTTTAAACATTATAATGATCACAATGGCCATCCAGCCGGAGATGCTCTTTTAGTGAGAATTGCTGATTTGCTTAAGTCTGAGTTTCGATCCACTGACATCGTAGCCCGTTATGGTGGTGAGGAATTTGTTATTATGCTTCCGCACACGGGTCTCAATGATGCCATGGTAAAGGCTGAGAGATTGCGCATGAGAGTAGAAAAAGAAAAGTTTGCCTATGCCGATCAGCAACCCCTGGGAAAATTGAGTATCTCTATTGGCGTTTCTGAATATCCTACGCATGCCGATGACATTGTTAATCTCTTGCAGGTTTGTGATAATGCGCTTTATGAAGCGAAGAAGACTCGTAACTCGGTGAAACAAGCTACAGCAAAATCAGGCTATATTCCTGCCTTTCAGTCTTTCCACGTTGAAACTAATCGCATAAATAAGAAGACATGATTAGTTATCCTAATATTTCTCCCGAAATATTTTCGTTTGACATACCTGGTATAGGAACGATTGCCCTTCGTTGGTACGCCGTTATGTATCTCATGGGATATATGATTGGTTTTAAAATTTTTAAAAAACGAGCTGACAAAGGACTCCTTAATTTAAGTTATCAAGACTTAGAGTCCTATATCAGTTATCTCATTGTTGGAATGCTTTTAGGGGCCAGAACTTTTTATGTACTGTTTTATAATCTAGAGTATTACAAAGAAAATTTATCAGAAATTCTTTATGTCCATCATGGAGGATTGTCTTTTCACGGAGCGGTCGTGGGCATGGTGATTGCTTCTTTTGTTTTTGGAAAGAAAAAGGGAGTTCATTTTTACGCCTTGGGAGACACCTTAGGTTATGCTTGCACCCCTGGTTTATTTTTAGGTCGAATGGGAAATTTTATTAATGCAGAATTGTACGGAAGACCCACTTCAGTGCCTTGGGCCATGGTATTTCCTACGGATTCTTTGGCGCTTCCACGGCATCCTTCCCAACTCTATCAAGGACTCACTGAAGGAGTCTTGCTGTTTTTATTTATTCGATATTATGAAGCTAAGAAAATTAAATCTAAGACTTTGCGAAGAGGCGAAGTTGGTGGTGTTTTTCTAATCGGATATGCCATTTTGAGATTTCTTGTAGAATACACTCGGCAACCCGACGAACAGCTGGGTCTTGTTTTGGTTTCCCTCTCTATGGGGCAAATATTATGTTTAGTGATGGGAATGATAGGTGTGGCTATATTGATTCATTCTCATAAAACTCAACCCTATTACAAAACCCGATCATAGACTTTTACTGTGCGACGCAAAGAGTGGGTGGACTCTTAAGCTGGCTACTGTTAGGTCCATAACAATAGGAGATTATTTATGTTTCCATTCGAAATGAGCTTTATGATGTTGGTCGTTATAGCGGCTGTTATTGTCCTTAATGGCTTGGTGACAGTTTCTGAAGGAACTGTGGCTGTGGTGTCTATGTTTGGAAAATATCGACGAGTTTTGCGACCAGGTTTGAATTTTATAATTCCTTTTGTGGAGAAAATATTCAGAAGAATATCTATTCAAAATCGTTCTGAAGAGTTGGTGTTTCAGGCCATCACTTCGGATCAGGCCAATGTTCATTTTAAAGCTATGCTTTTGTACTCTGTCATTGATCAAGAAGAAGAAACCATTAAAAAAGTGGCTTATAAGTTTTTTAGCGCCGACAATCTTATGCAAGCTTTAATTCGAACTGTGGAAGGAACTGTTCGCGGTTTTGTAGCCACAAAAAAGCAATCAGAAATTCTATTGCTTCGTGGTGAGATTGTTCAAGAGGTGAAAATCCACCTTGATCAAAGTCTAGAAGCTTGGGGATATCATCTTATTGATCTTCAAATGAACGATATTGCGTTCGATCAAGAAATTATGCAATCCATGGCAAAAGTTGTGGCCTCAAGTAATTTAAAAGCTGCTGCGGAGAATGAGGGGCAAGCCTTGTTAATTACAAAAACGAAACAAGCAGAAGCTGAAGGTAATGCTATTAAGATTTCTGCTGATGCTGAGAGAATTGCGGCTCAATTGCGCGGTCAGGGTATGTCTTTGTTCCGAGAAGAAGTGGCTAAGGGTATGAGTCGTGCGAGTCAGGAAATGCAGGCCGCTGGTTTGGATTCGAATGTTATTTTATTTTCGATGTGGACGGATGCTATTAAACATTTTGCAGAAAATGGCAGTGGAAATATGATTATTCTCGATGGTTCTACAGACGGAATGACTCGAACGATGCGCCAAATGATGGCCTTTGGAATTAAAGATTCAGAAAAAGACACTAGTCATTAAGTCGTCCGATTTTTGAGCTTAGGTTGCGCTCTTCGCTCGCCTCTCGCCAGGGGCGAGGCAACTATTAAACGCTCGCTCGGTGCTCACCCTTTTGCGCATCAAAGCTTGCCTCAAGGGCAATCTTTGCCGCGCAAAAATGGCGGAGACGGCGAGACTCGAACTCGCAAGCCTTTTGGGGCGGCAGATTTCGAATCTGCTGGATTACCAATTATCCTACGTCTCCAATGCTGCGCCGCTATTGATAGCAATGTTCAAGCTTTTTGGTCAAATGCACTGCGTAACCTGAGGTGCTTTTGTGCGAACGCATTTCTTAAAGACTTATCCACTTCTAGCTTACTGGATTGTTCACAAAACTCTTAATCTTCCCATCAAAGACTTAAGTCTATTTAAGTTGTTGGAAATCCTCACTTTGCTAACAAGGAAGTATCGACTTTGGGTAGAAGTCGGTAGCCCACTTTTAGTTATTAAGGGTGGGGGAGGGTTGGGGCACCCCGGTTCTTAACTGAACCGGGGTTTTTTTGTATTATAATCAAAGTATCTTGAAAAAAATTACATTAATAATTTCGTTATCGTTCTTTTTTATCTTATCTGCGAACGCAGCTGTTTATCTTGAATCTGTGGAACTGCGAAGTCCTCAGGTTGATAAAGTGGAATTGGTTTACAATGTTCCTTTCGTAGAAGTTTATATGACCGCGTGGTTAGATGATGATTGTTTTGAATTAGAGCGTGCAGAGATTCGTATAGAGGCTAACAGCACAACTAGTTTGATTCCTCGACTCAAAAGACGAAATGCCAATAAATCTTGTGGCAAAAATAAAATGAAATTACGTCGTACTAAAATTGCTGACCTTGATCCCTCACAAGAAAGTTCTTATACAATACGAGTGCTCGGTTATATGGGATGGCATGAGCAAATTTTAAAAAAATAGGTGTTAGCCATGAAATGTTTTTCTTGCTCAACTGAAAATAATTTAAATGACGGAAAAGTATATCGCTCGGATCATTGTTTAAAATGCCATCAAGATTTACGTTGTTGTAGAAATTGTGAGTTTTATGATTCTTCGGCTCAATGGGAATGTCGTGAGCATATTAGTGAGTTGGTAAAAGATAAGGAGCGGGCAAATTATTGCGACTTCTTTAGACCCGCACAAGGACAATCAATACAAATTGATAACAAAAGCCAAGCGCTTTCAGCGGCAGAAAAGTTATTTAAAAAGTCTTAGATAAACTTAGGTTACTCGATGATTTCTAAAACTGAACGAATCTTCATCTTTGTTGAAGCTGCATTGAGAAGTGTGCGCAACGATTGTGCTGTGCGACCTTGCTTACCAATAACTTTACCAAGATCTTCCTTGGCGACATGCAATTCAATAACGGTGGTTTGTTCGCCGTGTATAGCGCTCACCTTAACTCTGTCAGGAGCGTCTACGAGTGCTTTAACAACGTATTCAATGAGTTCAACTAGTTGATTTTCTTTTTCAGCCATGCTCGACCTCTACCATTCTATGAACTAATCTATAACCACATATTAACATGAATTGTCATCACACGAAGTTCTGGGGTCGTTTTTATGTTGCGGTGCTCCTTTTGTTTTTTATTGCTCGCTGCGGCGTTAAGCTGCCGCCTAAGGCCAATCATGACGAAGTCGGTCCCCATGAGCTTCTTGAAAAAGACAATAGCAATGGAAATACGCGATGAAGTTTTACAAATGTCAGGCTACTGGCAACGATTTTATAATACTCATAGGAAATTTTCGTGAAGCTCAGCGAAAACTTATAGTTCAGAAACTTTGCCTTGATCACTTTGGGGTCGGTGGAGATGGTGTTGTTTTCTTAAATGGTAAAGGTGATTTGTGGGATTGGGATTTCTTTAATAAGGATTCCTCGCGTGCCAGCTTCTGCGGTAATGCGGCTTTGTGTGTGGCCCGACTGCTCAATAAAAAATATCCCAAAAAAAAGAAATTCACTTTAAAAACTACAGTGGGTCTTGTTGAGCTCAGAGGCTCATCTAAAAAATCTGAAGTGAGTTTACCAAAAGATTTTGTAAAAGAATTGGACCTTCCTTCGGCACTAACGGATGATCTTTATTTCTTTAATGAAAGAGGCTTATCGGATTTGAAATTAATACAGGCCGGGGTTCCTCATTTGGTCATGTGTAATCATGAGGTTTGGAATCCTGAAGATCGAAGTGGAAATAGTATGGCGCTTTGTCGGCATGCTTCATTGGGGCCTGAGGGCGCCAATGTCACTTGGTATTCTAAAAAAACTAAGGAAGCCGTTACTTTTGAACGAGGAGTTTATAAAGAAACTCTCGGTTGTGGAAGTGGTGCTTTGGCCATTTATAAAACTTTGGGTGGAAAAGCATCAATGAATTTAAAATTCCCCGGAGGAACATTAAGTATTAAATCCACTTCAACTTCGATTCATCTTCAGGGTGAATCTCAAATTTTATTCGAGGGAGAATTGCTTGACCTCAAAATTACATGAACCCAAATCCTGGAAAGGAATTTGGACGGCTTTAATCACTCCTTTAGATGATGATGGAAATATAGATGCTCGTTCGCTTAAAGCTTTGATAGAGGACCAAATTTCCTCTGGTGTTAGAGGTTTGGTGATTGCTGGCTCTACGGGTGAGGGTTCGTTGTTGTCCTCGGAGCTTTATTTTGATTTATTAAAGAAGGCCGTCGATCTGGCCCAGGGAAAAATTCCTTTAGTTGCGGGGCTGGGTATCGGTGGTACTGAATTGTGTTTGGAGAATTTAGACAAAGCTAAGAGAGCTGGAGTGGATGGAGTTTTAGCTTCGCCACCAGCGTATATAAAGGCTCCTCAAAGAGCCTTAGTCACCCATTTTTTGCGACTTGCAGAAGAGGGCTTACCGCTTTGTCTCTATGAAATTGCTGGTCGAAGTGCCTCGTCGATTAATTTAGAAACTATTGTTGAAATCGTAAATTCAAAAAAAGCTGCGGCAAAGAATATTGTTGCGCTTAAAGATGCCAGTGGAAACATTAATAGGGCCTTGGATCAAAGCGCAGCGCTTATGGATCGTTTAGCTCTACTTTCAGGTGATGATGAAACTTTCACTTCTTTTTTGGCGGCCGGAGGAAATGGCGTTATCAGTGTGGCTACCCATCTGATATGCAATGAATTTGTAGAAATTCAAAGACTCTTTGAACAGGGCCAATTGGCCGAAGCTCAAGAATTGCAAGCAAAACTCAATCCTTTTATTAGGGGATTGTTTTGGGAGTCTAATCCTATTCCAGTAAAGTCTTTGTTATTCAAACTTCGCAGAATTCAATCTTTGAAATTTAAGCAACCTCTTTGTCCAATGAAAGAGGATTTGTTAGAAGAGCTCATTAGACATTATGAAAAAATCCGTCACTGAAAAGAAAACTGTGGGTCGAAAAGGTGTGGCTGTCAGTGGTGGAGGCGGAAGAATGGGGCGGCTTTTGGTGGCTGTTTTGCATGAACATCCTGTATTCACGCTTTCGTTACTTCTACCGAGAGCTAATCAAATAGAGAGAGTGACTAATCAAGACACTCGAGATGTAGAGCTGGTTGTGGATTTTTCAGTTCCTGAAAACACTCTAGCTGTGGCCTCAATGTGTGTGGAGAGGGGCATTCCTTTATTTGTAGGCACTACCGGATTTACACCCACGCAATTAAAAAATTTAGAAAATACAATCAATGGAAAAATTCCTTGGGCGATGGTTCCTAACACCAGTCTTGGAGTTTTTTTAATGAAAAAAACTATACAAATGTGGGCTCCTTATTTGGGCGTCGATTATCAAGTTTATTTGGAAGAGGCCCATCATATACATAAAAAAGATCACCCCAGTGGTACGGCTAAAATGTTGGCCGCTGAAGCCATCGAAAATGGTCTAAAATTATCGGACACTTTGGTTATGCGAGGGGGCTCTGAGGTGGGGGACCATCGTTTAATTGCTTTAGGCACGGGTGAGCGTTTAGAGTTACAGCATAGAGCCGTAGATCGTTCACTTTTTGCAAGTGGGGCTTTGCGTCTGGCTCAAAAATTGATTAAGCAAAAGCCACGAAGAAAGTCGTATCAAATCGACGAGCTTTTTGAGTAGCACTTATGCCCGGATGGCGGAATTGGTAGACGCGCCAGACTTAGGATCTGGTACCGATAGGTGTGGAGGTTCGAGTCCTCTTCCGGGCACCATTTTTGCGCGGCAAAGATTGCCCTTGAGGCAAGCTTTGATGCACAAAAGGGTGAGCAC
>JAGNHS010000069.1 GCA_018001635.1 Pseudomonadota bacterium
AAGCCATAAACCGCAGGGCCAAGTTGCAAAGCTATTCTGAGAAAATATAAGCACTAAAAGTAGATAGTTTCGTATCAACATCCGCAACTATCTAACAGTAAAGAATATTTAGCTCACTTAAAATCCTTATAAGGCAATCACCCCATAAAGAGCATTGAGATTAAAAAAAAACTAGAGAGCCAAGCCCAAGTTTTATTCTTCCTCTTTAAAACCTTCTTCGTTGCGACCTTCTGAGGAAAGAATACTTACAGTGAGATGGCCCTCTTTAAGATTCACTTTTAATTGTCCATCTGCTGAAAATAAACCCATACCCTTTGGAATTAGAAAGGAATATTCAAATAAAATTTCGCCAGGTGCTGCGCCCTCAACTTGTCGAGAATACGCAAACACATAACGTTTTGTTTTACGTTCATATTGATAATTCTCATTGTTGCCATATTTTTTATCTAGGGCCAATAAAATGAATTTTTCAAAACTAGGATTCAACACTGAATACTTTTCAACTTTTGTTTTAGCAGAATTTAAAAAAAGTAACTCTATATGAATGGTGCTCCATTTACCTTGATAAATATATAATAAAGTATTTTTTAAGCCGATATCTTCTTCAATCGAAAAGTTTACATGTCTGGAAAAATTTTCATCTATATTTTCAAAATAGGAACGAGAAAGTTCCGGATAGTGAATTTTTGTTAAAATCTTTCCAGTATATTGGTCAAAAATAGAATTAGTCACTTGAGCGCCATTTTCTAACAATGAAGCCATAAGCTCACTATTTGAAAACAAAGTGCGATGATCTTTGACTCTATCCAGTGACCAGCTCAACAAATATCTTGGAGCTTTAGCTTCACCACTTATCAATTGATCAAAATCAACTTCACCATCCGTCATTACAATTTTATCAGGGAAGACTAAGGTGGCTTTATCGTTGAAACCTTTGACCCACTCAACATCGGCTCGAAGTGAATGACTCGCCAAAATAAGAGCCATAGTTAATAAACTTGATTTTAACTTCAAAATTCTAAAAATCATGAGTACCCTTCTACCACACTCACACGACCCATAGAAATGAATAGCCCCTCAAATCTATTGGGAAATTAATGATTTTTAAGTCTGTTTATTAATTTTATGTAAACTTCTGAATTCTAAGTATTAGACTTAACTCTAAGCTTAAGAGTGTCGATAAGACCTAGAGCCATGAAGCTATTAATTTTTTCATTTTTTGCTATTTGCTTGGGTCTTTTGAACTCAAACTTATGGGCTCAAAATATTGGAAATTGTGACAAAGCTAGTGAACAAATAAAATTCGCGCAAAACTATAGCCCCTCAGAATTACGCTTAAAACGAATGAGCATTGGGCTCTTGCCCGACATAAGAGTTCTACTCAAAGCCCTCGAAAACCCTCCTGCTGGAGTTCCCAAAAAATATATATCTAACTGTTTAGAAAAAAAAGTTTTAGCCTTCGATACTCACGTCAAAAACGCAGGCGGTGATGTTGTCGGCAATCCAGAGTTTAATGCTACTGTTGGCGAAAGACTCATGCTTGAAAAGAACTACTCCGCAGCTTATGTGTTTTTTTCGAGAGCTGCGATTGTTGATGTTTTAAATCCGAGCTTTCATCGTAGACGTTTTGATTCTTGGATTTACTGGCAACTGACTCATCTTAAAGATCTCGATAAAGATAAATACTATCGTGATTTGATATTTCACCTAACTCCCCTATTGGAACTTAAAGGAGTTTCTAGAGCCGACAGAGAAGAAGCTCATATCCAGATTGCGCAGGCCGCAGTACTTCTCAAACATTTAGAAGAAGTGGCTCCTCATTTTTTAGCAGTGTTAGCTCTCAACCCTGAGAGAGGTGAGGCCGTCGTCAATCTTTCACAATTTTATTTACTACGTGGCGATGAAACTAAAGCTATGGATCTTCTAAAAAAATATGCCCCAAAACAAACTCAAGACAACAAATACACTATGGAAATCTATGAACGCTTGGCCATACTTCTCAGAAAAAATAAAAAGTACGATTTAGCCGCAGCCTACTTAAATCAAGCTCAAACTCATTTTGAAAACAACGCCCGACTTCGCGCTCTTGCGGCAAGAGCTAAAGCTGAAAACCAAGAATTCCAAACAGCCGAAAATCTTTCGAGCAATCAACGGATTCAATCTTTTGACGATAGAAGAACAAAAGCACTCATAGCTGAGAACAAAGGAGATGGAGCCTTCAAGAAAAGAATGTACGGAAAGGCTAACGACTTCTACGTGGAGTCTCTTGGACTTTTTGCGAATAATCCTGAGTTACGAGTCAAAATGGCTCAGGCTCTTTTTCAAGCCCACGCCGACTCAGGCTTTAATAATCCAGGCCTACCACAAGACATGGACAGAGCACTTCTATATCTACAACCGCTCTATCAAGACACTTCAGTTTCAAATAGTGCCCTTGGTCTCTACATTCAAACAGCAAGCCGGTCCTCAAAACCTGTATTAGCGATCGATGCTTGCCGGCGCTATACGCAACTATTTGGCGACATTAATTCCATCAACATTGCTAAAGATTGTTTAAAAGTTAAAGCCAGCATTATGGCTAATGACCCTGAAAGCAAAAGACTAGAAAAAAGAATTCAAGAACTAAAAAAATCTAAAACTCGAAGTCCGGCTTCAGTTAAAGCAAATCAAAGTAAAAATTAACAGGAAGAGTGGTCTATTCTTCCGCTTCATTTTCATCGCTATCAGAATCATCCGAATCTCCAGAATAAGAGGGATAACTATCGTTTATAGCGATGCGATTATAGCTTTGACGACTTTCAAATTCCTTCTGAGCTTCTAAACTATAGCGAGTCCACGGCTGAGCCTTTAAGCGCTTAAAGCCAATAGCTTCTTCGCTTTCTTCGCACACACCATAAAGATCGCTTCCTATACGCTTAAGAGCTTCAGCCACTTCAAAACGAAGGTGATTTTTGCCATCTAAAACAACTTGTAAACGTTGCATTTCTTCTTCGTAGCTACTTCTATCGACTTCATCTGGAGCCGCTTTTTCATCATCGTCTTGAGTGAGTTCTTTTTCGAGTTCATTAATCTCATTATTGAGACTCGCAAGTTTTTTTTCGAGATCGCCTTTGAGTTCTTCGATCTGCTTTTTAGTTAATCCTGAAGGATTAATAGTCATAATAAAGGGCCTCCTTTGCTGGCCAAGGCCGTATAACTACACCTTAGCCCCACTCAAGAGCAAGCCCTTTAATTGCATGTAAAACTATTTAAGGCTGCAAGGTAGGCAAACTACTCACTTGGTTAAACAATGGCGTAAGTACTCGAAAGAATAGATACCTGTATCATGACCATCAGACCATTTAGCCTGAACTGCATAGTTCCCTACGGTCCTAATGTTTAGCGGATGCACATCGTCATTAACCGACTCACGCTTAATTTTTCGCTCACCCGTGTGCTCATCCACACAAACAGCGCAAGGACACAAATATCGAAAATCTTTAAAAGAGATAAGACTTTGAACTCCATCGCTCCAAATAATTTTTGCCATTTTGGCTTTTTCATTTGGATCAACACTCACAATTTGAGGCGCGCTTTTACGTTCACCGTAAACCACATCTTCGAGTTCAGTGGCTAATTTTTCAGCCATAGCAAGATAACTTTTCGCCACTTCACTATCAGGGCGAGATAAGACCACAGGAGTGCCCAAATCACTTTCTTCAACTAATTTAATATCCAAAGGAACAGAACCCAAAAAGGGCACCTTCAATTCTTCACAAACAGAATTTCCGCCACCGCTTCTAAAAATATGAGAGCTTTTATTACAATGAGGACATATAAACTCACTCATATTTTCCACAACGCCCAAAACAGGAACTCGAACTTGTTGAAACATTTTGAGTCCACGCTTGGCAATATCAGCAGCCAAGGATTGAGGAGTCATAACTATAATGGCGCCCGACAAACGCGCTGCTTGGGATAAAGTGATTTGCACATCACCTGTTCCAGGAGGCATATCTACAATAAGATAATCTAATTCCCCCCAGTCCACTTCACTTAAAAACTGAGACACAGCTTTTGAAGCCATGGGCCCGCGCCAAACTACAGGAGAATCTCCTCCCAAAAGCGCCATACTCATCACTCGAATTCCATGAAGCAGGGGCGCTGTAACTTTTCCATCATCTCGCTGCATGGGCATGGAAGCCCCTGGCCCCATTAAACGCGGAACTGATGGCCCATAAATATCGGCATCCATGAGTCCCACTTTGGCACCCAATTTTTTAAGAGCCATAGCCAAATTAACCGCAGTCGTGGATTTTCCAACACCACCCTTACCAGAGCCCACAGCAATCACATGTTTTACACCCGCAAGTGGACTTCCCTTAGGTCGCTCAGGAGCGTCTACTACGATTCCATTTCGATTTTTTCCCATAGGGGAAAGACCATATCGGAGGAACAAGTTTTTGACGAGACGATTTTTATAGGAGCCCTCTAGAGCAAAGACTTCTTGTGTTAACTTAAAATAAGTATGAAACATCAAGTGTCTTTAATCGAAGGTGATGGCATCGGTCCTGAAATTTGCAGCTCAGTAAAAAGCATTTTTAGCGCAGCCAATGTCCCTGTAGAATGGGTTCCTCTTGAAGCCGGTTTAGCCTGTTACGAAAAAACTGGCGAAGCCATAAGCGATGCCACGCTTAGAGCTCTTCGTCATAGCAAAGTAGCGCTTAAAGGTCCTACCACCACTCCCGTTGGAAGTGGACACAAAAGTATCAACGTTATTATTCGAAAAGCTCTCGATCTTTTTGTAAACGTTCGTCCTTCTAGTGTCATCCCCGGAGTGCAAACTCCCTTCCCCAAAGTTGATCTAGTGATTGTAAGGGAGAACATTGAAGACACCTATGGTGGTATTGAATATCGCCAATCAGAAGACAGCGCTATTGCTTTAAGAATTGCCACTAAGAGCGGCGCTCGCAGATGTCATGAATTTGCATTTGAATTAGCTAGAAAACTCGGTCGTAAAAGACTGAGCTGCATTCACAAAGCTAATATCATGAAAATCACCGACGGCTTGTGGCTAGAAGTTTTCAAAGAAGTGGCCACAAAATATCCTGACATCGAAGCCAACGACGTGATTGTAGACAATTGTTGTATGCAACTTGTAAAAAAACCAGAGCAGTTTGATATGCTCGTTCTTCCCAATTTATTTGGAGACATTGTCAGCGATCTTTGCGCAGGACTTGTGGGTGGGCTTGGAGTGGCCTCCGGTGCCAATATCGGAAAACAAACCGCCATCTTTGAAGCTGTTCATGGCTCAGCTCCCGACATAGCCGGCAAAGGACTCGCCAATCCCACTGCGATTTTATTTTCTGCAGTATCCATGCTGCGCTATATGGAACTTAAAAATGAAGCCGACCGAATTGAAAAAGCACTCCGAGCTGCGCTTCAAGATGTGAATGCAAGAACAGGTGACTTGGGCGGCAAGGGAAACACTAAAACATTCACCGAAGCTATCATCAAAGGTTTATAGGAACTATTATGGAACAAAAATTATACGGCGTTGATATCTATGTTCAAAATACAAGTCTTCCCAAAGTGCCCGAGACTTTAGGACAACTTAAACTTAAAGCCATTTTCAATCGAGGCACCAAAGTTTACCCAGGAGATGCGCCCACATGTCACCTCACCGACATTCATCAATGTCGCTACGAAACAGATAGCACTGGGCTCAATGAAATTCGCAACGCCTTAAGCGATCTAGAAAAAGCCGGATTCAAATGGGTCGAACTTCATAACCTTTATAAGTTTGAATAAAACACTCCAAGCTTATGCAAGCGGTTAGGATTTATTGAGCAAGAATGGATAATTCACGCTCACCTGTCCACCTCCGCGAGGTTTAGGAAATTGCCACGTTGCAATTCTTCCTGAAATACAATTTTCAACCATAGGATTGAGTAAAGTAGAGCTTCCAATTTTAGAAGTGCTCACTCGCCCATCGGCTTCGACAACAAAGCGACTGATGACCTTTCCCTTTAAGGAAGGATTAGTTCTCAATCCCTTATTGTAACAATATCTAATCTGAGCAAAATGCTCTTCGACAACAGCATTGATTTCTGACTTTTCAAGGCCACCCATTATAGAAACTCCACCCTCTTCAAAGGCCAGCTGTCGCCCATCACCTTCGCCCTTACCCACACCACTTCCAGTTCCTTTTCCATAACCCGTACCCACTCCACCACCACCGCCTCCGCCAAAACCTTTTGTACCAACACCGCCGATTCCAGTACCGCCACCGCCACTTCCCATCATTCCACCTAAAGCTTTAAGGATTCCTTGAGCCCTATTTTGACCACCAAAAACTCCAGCACCAACGGCATTCGAAGAAGCTTTCATGGCTTTATCTAAATTCGCAAAAGCCGTCAGCACACCTGGCTGAGAAGCCAAAACATTTCGATCTTGTACAAGCACCTCATCCACATAACCCGAGCCACCCCGAGGATCGTTGGCTTTTGCATTCTCCACGCCACCACCGCCTTGCTGACCACTCGCCCTTTCTTTTTTCTTTTCAATAGTGATTTTATTATTTTCAGGAGCCAATTTCTCTTCGACGGCATCTGCCAACTCGATTCTATCAAGATCTCTCTGCAAATAAGCTACAAAAGCAATCCAAAAACCGAGAACCAGCATCATCAGTGGCCAGAAATGATCTTTAGAGGATGAGATAGAAGATGCCGAAAGAGGCAATGTTTCAAAGACTTCTTTTCCCTCTTGAGGAGTCATTAAAATTGTATGCCTATCAAAAGCCACTCGGAGAGATTCTCCATGCGGTTCTAGCTGGAGAGATTTCAAATCTCCCTGCGCTTTTATAATCACTATTTTTCGAGCAAAAGAATCAAAGGTAAACTTAAACCCGGAAACCGGTAATTCGTACGCGACTCTGCCGTCCCCTGTGGACAAGGGATAAGACTCCAGCAATCGACCGTCCACAATATGCCAAAGCAACCAAGCTGTTGGACTAGGCTTTTCAGTTTTCTTCTTTGAAGTGATTTTATCCGCAATATCAGTAGAATGATCTTCAGTGAGTTCTATCGTAATTTTTATATCATCCCAAAAACATTCTACTTTATTTTTTTTGACTTCAACCTTTGCCGAATGATCTTGTGTTTTAACTTTTAACCCATTTCCATGGGCCTCTAACATCAACAAATGACGAGGACAGGGTTGAGGCAGTCTAAAATCATTAGAGGGGAAAGAACCCAAACTCAATGATTCACCATAGACTCGGTGAACTACCGAACGTTGACTAGGAAACTCAGTTGTTATTTGCCAATTTTTCATCGTATTGCCCTCGAACTTCTTGTCATTTCCTTTTTGAAACTTTTTCGCTCTTCTAACATTGAGTCAAAATAGATATTCTTTTCGCCCTCAACGTCTTTGCCGTCGGGAGATATAAATTGACCGTCCACATCACGGGCTTCAAAATCAAGTTTTGTATTTTTTTGATAGACGACTTTTTCTGCCTTGGGCTGCTGTGAACGCGAAGCCCAAACAAAAACCGCACAATTCAATCCAATCACAACAAAAAAATATGTCATCTTTTTCATTCGGACGCTCCTGTAGATGAAATTAATTTTTGCTCAGAACGGTTTCTGAGCTCTTTTTGCATTTTATTAAAAGATTCAACGTGAAGTTTAGAATATCGCGCCTTAGATCCAAAAAGTTCCAGAACCTCTCGAGCCTTTATTAAATCTTCAGCATTTTTAGCGGTCGATATTAATCGTTGACTGTAAAGTGCTAAAGCATCCCATTGAGCCCACTGAAGTTCAGGTTGAAGATGAAAAGGCTGATCACTCTTTAAAAGTGCCATACTTTTCTCATTCACAGGACAATTTAAATAATCTCCAGCACAAAGTGCTGCTAAATATATTTTCTGCCAAGGTTCATCAGAAACTTTTTCAAGAGCTCCCAGAAATTCCTGACTACTCTCAGAAGTCACCCGCCCCTTCAACAATTGTTCCAGAGACGAACTCCAAGCGGCCGCTGTATAAACGCTTCTAAAATCACCTCGACCCTTAATATTAGACCATTGACGAAAGGCGGAAGTGTAATCGCCCTTGAGCCAATCTAATTGAGCTTGAAAATAAGAATCGAAGGCATCTTTCCCTATAATGTCTTCGTATTGTTCTAAATAAAGTTCTGCCAAACGAAGATCACCATCATTCATCATGGCCTGAATTCTCAATTGGACCGCCGGAGCTTGAGTGAGCACTTCAGCCCAACGTTTTAGCTCCTGCGACTTTAATGAATTTTCTTTAAAGAGTAAGACCAAAGCCGCTCTTTGCATTCGACTTCTTTCGCCGTTAGTGTTTTTCAATAAGCCCTGTAGTTTTTTATCACTCCAGCTCCACTCATCCCAGAACTGCTGCTCTTGAGTAATGGTTGTCCAACGTGGAAGTCGTGGCCAAGGGAAATTATTCAAAGCATCACTGTTTTCATTTGAAGAAGTGTCTATTCCCCTTAATTTTTGTAGTGCTAAAGTGACTACGGGTGAAAGAATTTTCCACTCTGTAGCACTCTTAGCAATTTGCACAAGAAGATTTTGAGCGTTTGTTTTCATTTCTGTGCCCTGAGTTTTTGTTTGAGGCAATGTGAGTAACTCATCGCCAAATTTATCAAAAAGCTTTGCGGTCTCCCAAAGAGATTCTAAGGCCACGGAGGGAGCCTTCATGTTGATAACTTCGGCATAACCCGATTCCAATTTTTGATAGAGCTCCAATTTTTTCTGAGGATTGGATTTTAAATCAGCTTTATCAAATTGTGCTTTCCAAAATAGAAGTTGAGTGAGCCTTAATCTTGCCGCAGCTTCAGTGTCTCGCGACTGTCTGCCAGACGCTTTCCAATAGGACTTAAGACCTGCCATCCAAAACTCATCAGCCTTTCCTAATTCATTATTTTTATATTTTTGTAATCCCTCCCATCGAGCCAATTCGAGCTGAATATCAAGAGGGAGAAGACCTTGCGATTTAGCTTTTGACAATTGAGCAGCATAATCCAGCGATTGCGCTGAAGCTTTCGATTCCTTTTGATTTATTAATTTGTAGGATTCCTTTAAAAGCATCAAAGATTTATCGCGGAAAGCTCCAGAAATAATGTTTTGATCTTCTTTAGAGTGGCCTTGCTTATTGAGCATCCATTTATTGAGTCTTGATTCTTCTGACAATCCATAAAGAATTCTTAAAAGTCGTCCATAAACCTTTTCTCGATTTTCTAAATTATCTCGACTCAATAACTGTTCATAAACTTTACTAGCTTTTTGAAATTGAAATGTCTTTTCGTAAACATTAGCCAATTGACCAAAGCCCTTTACAGCCTCTTCGGATTTTGGATACTTATCAACGAGTCGCTCCAGACTATCCATAGCTGAAACATGATCACCCCACTTTTCAAATAGATCCGCGCTTAAGAATAAAGATTTTGGGGCCAAGGATTCATGTTCAAAACCAATGGCATATCTTTGAAAACAAAGTGCAGCTTCCAAGAGTTTTTGCGAATCTTGAGAAAGAAATTCACAAGCTTTCGCTTCTGTTTTTGAAAGAATTTGATTGAGTTCTTTTGTCACTGCAGAAATACGTTCCTTGGGGGCCCATACTTGAATGCTATTGAGCCAATCACGTGCTTTCATAGCTAAATTTGCAAAGTCATTATCCTGATTGAGGATGTCTAGAGCCGTATGAACAGCTTTAACGCTGAAATCAGTTTTAGGATAATGATCAACAATTTTTTGAATACGCCCCAAGGCTAAAGCTGTCTTTTTATTTTCAAATTCGATTCGAGCAGCATCATAAGAAATTTTTGCAGCCAATTCATGCTTGGGGTAAAGAGTCGTGAACTGATCCACAGAACTTAAAAAAGATCCTGTCAAAGATTTATTCTGCCCTAAGGCTCGAGCCCACACATCAACACTTCCTAAGGCCGCATCCAGCTTAAACTTCTTATCGATCTCTTCAGGTTTAGAATAGGCTGCAATCAAAATGAGATATTTATCATAATGCTCACCCGCGGCTTGCCATTCTTTTTGCTCACGATGCACTTCAGCACGATAATAATGAATTCTAGGAAAATCCGTAAAGGTTTCAATATGCGCATCATAGAGTTTTGAAGTCACATCCAAGAGCATTTTTTTTCGCTCAACAGACTTTTCATTTTGAAGTTCTTTATGAAGCCCCACCGCATGAGCACGCAGCATTTGCTCAATACGATCTGAAACACCCTTTTGAATATCGGGTTTATTTTTTTGAAATGAATACCAAATCGATTTTGGAGAAAAATTATTCAACAACCAAAGAAATTTCTCGGTCAAATCGCGCTGATCAGCCAAAGTTCTCGTCCAATCAACAAGTGCTAATGCCAAATCTCCGTTTTGAGGATGTCTTGGCATTTCTGAAATCAAATATTCATTGACCGCTATGGCTCTTTTACGTTGTCCATTTTTAAATAGCACTCTTCCCATATAAGAAAGAGCCTTATAAGCATCTTCTTCACTGGATCCTTTTTTAAGGAGATTAAAAATCCCAGCACTCTCTCCCCACTCTTTAAATTCCGATTCGCTCAAATCTGCCGCAAAAAGTGCAAAATCTTGAACAGCATCTTGTTTCAAATCAAGTCGATTGGATGATGAATCCACGATTGTTTTTAAGGTTTGAAGGGCTAGGTTAGGTTCTTTCAAATTGAAATAACACCACGACATTTTATAGGCTACGTAAGATTTTTCGAGACTCGCTTCATTCGAAAAGCTATCAGCCTTTTTGTAGGCTTCTAAGGCCATTGAAGCCCGTGAAAGATCGAAACTTAAGTCGGCTTTTAGCAACCACATTTGTCTCTTAATTTCAGTGGAAAGCCCTGATCTTGGAATAATTTTTTCTACAGTGTCTAGAGCTTTAGCCTTACGCCCCAAACTCGCTTCCGTACGAGCAATACCTAAATAAACATTGGGCTCTAACGAATGTCCCCGCAATGAAGACAATAATTGATAGTGCATTTTAAGTCCTTGCTCATACAAAGGACGCACTCTGGAATAAGCACTCTGAGCCTCTTTGGTGGCACCTATAGTGTCTAGCTCGAGCGAATAAGTTTCCAAATCGCGAGCTCTTTGTAAAAGCAATTCACCATAACGCAATCGAAATTCAAGATTATTAGGTTGAACTTTAAGCAACTTATCAAGAGAACTTTGCGCATCGGAACGTATTCGTTCCATTTTTTGAAATTGATCGATCAAATCCGATTGCTGAAAATGCTGATTATAAAGCGCAGAAAATGATTCCAAGGTGTGAGTTTTGTCTGTGGCGGCTTGAAGCCCTCCCACAAATGCGTAAGCTAATGCTAGTCGCAATGACGTCCTCATTCTTTGAGTACCCCCGCAAATTTAATATCGAAAAATCCAGCCACACCCGCCGTTCTAAGAATGGGCTTTAGAACATCAAAGGAAATATCTTTATCGGCCTGAAGAATTAATGTGCCAGAAAAATTAGGATCTTTTGCCTTTATATTTTCTAAAGCCACTTTGAGCTCATCAATAACACCGGCTCTTAAAAAGGCTTTCGAAGGTTTCGCGTTTTCAAAGGCAATTATGGTACTTCCTTCTAAAATAACTCCATCTTTACCAATGATAAGAGCGGCTTTGTCGGGTGCTCCGTCTTGACT
>JAGNHS010000094.1 GCA_018001635.1 Pseudomonadota bacterium
GCTTTGTTGAGGTTAGACCCCTCTAGCGCTGGGCTGAGAGACTGAGGGGGGGGGTCGCTTTCAGAGTCTGTAAAAAGAGAGTTTTGAAAGGCATTTAAATAATCTAATAAGGGCTTTTCGCTTCTATAGTTTTTGGAAAGTTTCAAATGTTCGAGCTTTTTAGTGAGACTGGTGAAAATTTCAATACGTGCAGCTCTAAAAGAATAAATGCTTTGTTTAGGGTCGCCTACAAAATACCAACTAGAATTTTCACCTGAAAGTCTTTCTAATATTTCGAGTTGTGAGTGATTGGTGTCTTGAAATTCATCGACAATCAGAAGTTCGGGGGCTGTCCAGGAACTCCAAAAATCTGAATGCGAGTCTCTCAGGAGGTGGAGCATTTCATATTCTAATGCCGAAAAATCAAGATACTTGGCTGCGATTTTGCGGCAATCCGTTTGAAACTGAGTTAAGTTTTTGAGAAAGCTCAGTTCTCTTTGGGAGTGTGACTCGTTTAATAATTCATCTTTTCCTTCTTTGATGAAATTTACAAAAGAGCGATACGTCAAATAGAGATCAGGAACTTCCTTTTTAAATGAAGGATTTGTATCTTTTTTAAAATTTATAAGGTGGATGAGGTCCTTTTCTCCATGAAAATACTTTAAAAGAAGTGATGGCCAAGAGTCTTCCTTGTCCAGCAAAGCTTTTGTATTTTTTTTCGAAAAACTTTCTAATTCTATTTTAAGAAGTGTGGAGACTTCATTATAAGCCCTTTTAATTTCTGTGATGCTATTGAGGGCATTGATCTCAGAGAATTCGTTTAGATCAAACCAGGAATCACAGGTCCATTCGATGATTTGGCTAAGAGTGGCCTCGGAAAGCAGCTCGTTGCGTAAGGGATGTTTAAAAAGAGATTCTCTGACCCATGTTTCTCGTCGAGTCTGGACCCAAGATTCACTTTCAATTTGTGTGCTTTTATATCCCAATTTAGGCAAATACGGGGCTATTATTTTATAACAAAAGCTATGAAATGTTGAAATTTGGGAATGGCTTAAAACCTCATCGTGTTGTGAATTTAAATTAAGGTTTTTTAACCTTAATAAAATTCTCTCTAGCATTTCTTTAGAGGCTAAATCCGTAAAAGTGAGACAAATAATATTTTTTGGATGAATTAATGGAGCGCTTAATCTTTTGCCGCTTTCAGGATCAAAGCCTAGAGCCGAAATATATCTTGAGACGAGACTGTATGTTTTTCCACATCCAGCTCCTGCTTCAACGATTTGTCTCTTCATTAAGCTTGTGCCTCTAAAAAGGGTTTTCCACAAAGATATTTCATGGAACATCGAGTGCAAAGATTGTCTTTTATAGGAGAGGCTTCAAATCGGCCTTCGTTTATGGCCTTAAGAATTTGATCAATTTCAATCCAAACTTCCTTTTCGAAGTTTATGACGCTGTCTTTAGGGCTGATAACATCATAGGGTAAATTGAGTTCTTCAGAAAGAAGGGCCAGTTTTTCGGCGCCCTCTAGTATAAAGAGTCTCGAATGGTTGGGGTTCATCGGATTGATATATCCACCTCCCAAAACTGGTAAATGAGGATTCGTGGATTCCCATATTTTTTTGTAGACCCACCATTGAAAATATCCATTACTAAAAAGTGTTTTATAGGAGGATTTGTGAGTGGAACCTGTTTTGTAATCCCAAATAAAAACTCCATTTTTCAATACATCAATTCGATCCACAAAGCCTCTCAGCGTGATCTCATTGTATTGAAAAGAGAGTTCTTCTTCCATTTTTCTTTCAAGAATCGAAAAAGATTCTTCAAGTTTTTTTTCAAAGTGCGTGATGTGAGAGGCTAATTGCAGGGCTAGCTTTGTACTTTGCGATTTAAGGAGTTCTTGCTGAGGTGGTGTTGAATCTTCTGAAAAAAGAATGCTGACTAAATTTTTTAAATGAGTTTGAAGGCTTAAAAGTGGATTGTCCCATTGAGGGTTTTTGAAGAAATTCTCAAGAGCGGAATGCAGCCATGAACCTTTTTGCAGTGGAGCAATTTCAGTATTATCGAGAACGAGTTTTTCGTTGAGTCGAAGGACTCTCTGATAGTAAAAACGACGAGGACATTGTTTGTAGGCTTCTAAGCCTGTGGGAGAAAGTTTAGTTATTTCTGAATGATTTTGTTCTGCGTTCAGGGCAGGTGCAGGGCTGGGGTTTTTGGTGTGAAGAGATTTTAAAGTAGCAATTTGAATATGTTCTTTAAACATCTCAAGCAATGATTTGAAGTTTGTCGCTTCACGGCTAGGGTTGGGAACACTAAGTCCCTCAGCTTCTAACCAACTTTCTACTTGGGGTGGAAACAATCTCCTGGCTAAGACTTCTGCAGAATCTGTTTCACACCACTTTGAAAGTGAGCTGGGATCAGACCAAAAAAAACTTTGTCGACTCGCACACCATGGAAAATCTTCAATGGTGAGTAGAGGAAGCCCTTCAGGATTAGAATCTGGAAAAGTTTCAGAATTTCTGCTGGATTTAAAAAAGGAAAGATCACAAAGAAATTTAATATCATCGGGATTTAGTAAATCCAGAAATTCTAATATTTGCTGGATGGATTCAAAATCATCGGGATACTGAGTTTCGAACAATTTTAGGACAGTATGGCTGCTCGGGCTTTCATGGAGTTGATAGGCTCTCATGGTCTCTTGAGCTTTGGGAGCACGGAGATAATTATGAAAAGAGGGCTTTCCTTGATAATGATAGTCAATGCAAAGAATAAGTGATCTCAAGAGATCAGGTTTTTCGATAGGTTGGCTTTGAGGTAAATCTAGAAGCTTTGAATAATGTTGGAGATGTTCGTGAATTTCTCCGCTTTGAGGTTTTTTAGCTTTCCAAGCCCAAAAAAGCGATGAGTCTTGCTTGAACTTGGGCTCTATACTTTTAAAAATTAATTTAGAATCAATAGTGCTTTTAATTTTAGGAAAAAACTCTATATCGATATGTTTTTCCAAAGAAGTTATTAAGTGTTTTTCTAAAGGGAAAAGCTCCATATGAGAATCCACAAGAATGCATAGTTTTTTTTTAGCAATACTTTTCGGACGTTCCAATATTCTAAACCAGTTCCATTCGATGCTTTCATGGTCTAAGGC
>JAGNHS010000070.1 GCA_018001635.1 Pseudomonadota bacterium
TTCGCTTCACAAATGTTGGAACAGTTCTAAAAATCACCTCTTTAGGGATTAGAACGCTTGCAAATAAATTTGCATCACAAACATTTAGTGAAAGTGTATCGGATATTCGGGTTCAGCAACTACAACATGATCTACTACTGCTAGATGTAGTGGAGAGCCTTAAATCAAAACATCCGAAGAATGTTTTCGTGGAAGGGAGTCGCTATATCAAAGGAGTGGGCGATCAAACACGAATACCTGATTTTGTGATGATTGATCCCGAAACAAAAGAAGCTACTGCTATTGAACTTGAACTTACTGCCAAATCTGAGCGTCGCTATCGCCACATCATACTCGACTACAGAATGTCGAAGACTTTCTCGAAAGTGTTATTTGTAACGGCTTCAGAAACTATAAGACGAAAGATTATGACTGAAGTCATAGGTGAAAAAGTACACGACTTTAGAATACAGAATGCCGGAAAATTCTTTTTTTTACTTGTAAGCGATATCTTTCGGCCAACAGATCCAAGCAACTCATGTAAGTTAACTCCTACATCAACTATTGCTGCTTAAAACTTACGATTAACTCAAAACGAAACCCAAACTGAATGTTTGGCCCGCCCGTAACTGCACGCACACTTAAGTTATTTCAATTACTAAGAAAACACCTTGCTTTAAACCCCTTCACCCTGCCGATCCGACCTGACCTCTCACCCTCTACGATGTTGAGAGGTCAGGTCGGGTCGGCAGGATTACGGGGGCAAGGTGTGTGGAATTGAGATTATTATTTGTGGAAAGGGGGACGGGCGAAGGACGGGGAACATTTAGAACCAATAGAAAGGAATAAAATATGAAAAAATGGGAACATTCTGGGAAAGCAGAACTGATTCCGGTTTATATCGACTCAAAGCGCTATCAAACAATTTTAGCTGACATAACAGAATTATTATACGAGTATTGGAGTGCCAGTTCGACTTCTGATTTCTCTTCGACAGGAAGGAAATCAATATGAATCAATCTCAATCAAACCCCTTAGTTCGAGCAAGAGCTAAGACAAGTCATAAAATCGCTTTTTATATTCGCGTATCCACAGAGGAGCAAGCAGAGAACCCGGAGGGATCGCCACGAAATCAAGACCATCGACTTCGAGAAAAGGTTGAAGAACTAAACCGCCAATCGCACTTTGGTGAGGTTGCTGCTATTTACTCGGATGAAGGTATTTCCGCTAAGAATACGAAAAGGCCACAACTTCAAAAGATGCTTCTCGCGATTGAACGCAAGGAAATCACCTTTGTAATGGTTACGGAAATTTCAAGACTCTCTCGCAACGTAAAAGACTTTACCGAACTGTGTGAGTTTATGGGGCGCCACCATTGCGGCTTTTTAAGCTTAAAAGATCCCTACGACACAACAAATGCCGCAGGGCTCTTGGTTATGAATATTATGGCCACACTCGCGCAGTTTGAGAGGCAGCAAACTGGCGAGCGAGTGACCGCGAGTATTGTCGCAAGATCAAAGCGGGGCCTCTATAATGGAGGGCCTGTTCCACTTGGTTACAAACTCATTCCAGAAAAACCTGGCTATCTAGCTGTGGATGAAGAACAAATACAAATCGTGAGAAAAGCATTTGCTGCTTTCTTGAAAGATAGAACACTTACTTCAGCAGCAAAAAGACTCAATGCCGAAGGACTTCGCTATAAGCAGAAGATGGAGGGCGGGGGCAATAAGCCGAGACTTGGACACTTCACTGTCGACAACTTGTATTGCATTCTCAAAAACAAAGCCTATATCGGAGTTAAGACTTACAAGACAAATGGTGAAACACTTGAATCACCTGCTGTTTGGGAAGCAACCATTGATCGCGACAGCTTTGAGCTGGCTGGAGAGTTACTGAAAAAGAACTATCGCCGGCAAAAAAGAGGGATTAAAAATCGCTTCCCTTATTTACTCTCAGGAATTCTTTATTGTGGAGAATGCGGGGAAAGATTATCTGGTAAAACAGCAACGGGGAAGTCGGGCAAAGTCCAATACTACGAACATGCTTGGAGCACGAAGAGGCAATCCTGCCTTGTCGATAAATGCTTTAACTGCAAACATCGACGGATCCTCGCGAAGCGGCTTGAGCCGGCAGTATGGATGGAAATTGAAAAACTTTTCAAAGAGCAGAAGATTGTCGATGGATTGTTACATGAGGCTCAGCAGCTTCACGATAAGAGGAATCGGGTATCAGATTCGAAACGTCTGATTGATAAGATCCAAAGCATTGGGAGCCAAATCGATGCATTGGCTGAAAGGATAGCGGTGTTGCCAACATCGCTATCACCTGAGCCTTTTTACAAGCAAATGGAAAAGCTTCAGACGGCAAAAGCCGTTGAAGAGAAAGCAATCAGTGAACTTGAGAAAAACAACGGACAAGCTTTTGATGTGCCTGTCGAAACTTCTTCCTATCAAGCTTTCTTGAGTGGGCTGAGTCGATTACAAGACGATCCAAAGGGGCGTGAGCTACGAGCACAAATCGTACAAATGCTTTTACAAAAGATTGAAGTATTTCCAACGACATTTCGACTTCATTTTTTGATGGGTAAACATTATATAGAACGGGAGCTGGCTTCGGCCGGCTCCCCCGTTTTTTTATGCCCAAATTCCGGGAAAGATGCAGAAAAAGGACACGCGGCTACCCCGCCTTCACTTTTTAAATCTATTGGTTCGAAGAGTATTGACATTGGCGTCCCCAAGGGGATTCGAACCCCTGTCTACTCCGTGAAAGGGAGTTGTCCTAGGCCTCTAGACGATGGGGACCTTGAACAAAAAGTTGGGCTCTTTATAAACCTCTCTTTTCTTTAAGGAAAGACCCTACGTAGAGTTTTTTATCACTTGTCATAAACCTTAGCTTGTTAGATGCTCCAAACTTATGTCCAAAACTCAAGATAACTCACCCTGGGAAAGCCTATGGCCAAACCCTGATCATGCTCTTTTAAGTCGCATCATTGAACGCATACACGTTCACGCTATGACCATGATTTACTTGGCAAATAACCGAAGCGACGTGCAAAAAGGTGACCCTAAAGTGGGCGGACATCCCTCAGCCTGCAGCTCTGCTCTTCATCTTCTGAGCCTACTTCACTTAGTGGCTCGACGAGCTCAGGATTTTATCGCCGTAAAACCTCACGCCTCTCCCACCGACCACAGCAATCATTATTTTTTAAAAATGTTCCGCGAACGCGACGGATCCAAAATGAGCGACGAGCGCGCGCGAATGGCCATGAAGCACCTTCGCCATTTCCCTAAATCTCCAGAAGAAGTTGTTTTTCAAAGCTATCACTCTGAATTCGATCCCGACCATTTTCACATGCTCCCATCCGGTTCCGTGGGAATTCCTCCCGTCAACGCACTCTACTTGGCCGAGGCTTATCGATTAGCTGCAAAACACGGAATGAACGTTCCAGCCAACACTCACTTTTGGTGCGTTATGGGCGACTCCGAATATCGCGAAGGCTCGCTCATGGAAGCTTTGCCCGAAGCCAGTGAACGCGGTCTTGAGAATGTCACTTGGATTGTGGATTACAACCGACAATCTCTCGATGGACACCGAATTTTAAATGAATACGCCTTAGGCGGTAAAGACTGCGACCGCATTGAAAAAACAGCCATCGCCAACGGTTGGGACACCTTACAATTACGTCACGGAAGTTTCCGTAAAAGTATTTTCACAGATCACCAAAATGGCGAAGCTCTTCAAAATGTCATCGAAAACGCCATGAGCGATTACGAACTCCAATCACTTCTTGCGAAAAGAAATGCCAAAGATCTCGTTGAAGCCATCGCACGCTACGATTTAGCCGCCTCAAAAGTTTTAGGCGAAATGACCGAAAGCGACGCCCTTCGCTTTTTAGGCGATTTAGGCGGACACGACACTGGCCTCATTCTCGATGCCTTCGAAGCCGCTCGAAACAACAAAGACAAACCTATGCTTATCGTGGCCCACACCATTAAGGGATGGCATCTCAAATGCGAAGCTATGTCGGGAAACCACTCTGCCATGCTCGAAGAAGACGAAGTGCGAGAACTCCGCAAAAAGGCGGGATTATTCGGAGACGATCTGACTTCATTCGAAAGATTCGATGAAAAATCTCCAGAAGGAAAATACCTAAAAGATAGAAGCGACTTTCTTTGGAAAGGCATTCAATCTTGTGAAAAACTCAAACAAGACAATCTCGCGCAATTCAAAAAAGAAGTCGACACTGCAGGACTTCTTAAAAACTTTCCAAAATCTCTCGATATCAATTTAAAATTTGTGCCCTTCATTCACACTCAGTGGATGCTCGGACAAATGAGCGCCAAGCTTAACCGTATCGCAGACACCTACGTAGAAGGTGTAAAACAAGCGGCCAAGCCTTTAACCGACGCTGAAAAGCTTTGGAAACCCATCGCCAATCATGTTGTGACCCTCGCTCCTGACGTGGGCTCTTCGACCAATCTCAATGCGAGTATGGACGGAAAAGTTTTTGCACCCGACATGACTGATTATGAATCAGAGTATGGTGTCAAAGATTCCACCGCGCCCGACATCGTGCCTAAAGAAGCCGAAGTGTCTCGCCACTTGCGATTTGAAATTGCCGAAGGCAATGCCATGTCTTGCCTAGGTTCACTTGGAAAAATGGCTTATTTTACCGGACTTCCTCTAGTGCCTGTTATGACTATCTATGACTTCTTTATTAAACGCGCACTCGATCAACTCTTTTACAATTGTTACTGGAAATCCCACTTCATTCTCGTGGGAACTCCGGCAGGCGTCACCCTTTCTCCCGAGGGAGCTCAGCATGCTTGGAAAAGTGATGTTCAAATTGCCAACATGATTACATGGGAGCCTACATACGCCCTAGAATTTGAATGGATCTTTGTAGACGCCATTAGAAGACACGTGGATTGCTTCACCAACGGTGAAAATGCAAGCAACACCTTGAACCGAGCAGGAGTTTTAATTCGAGGTTCAACTCGAGCACTCGAACAAAAAGAAATGTTAACTCGACTCAAGAAGCATAAGCGCTTTGAAGGAAAAAGCGATGCGGAAATTCTCGAAAGCACCCGTCAAGATTGCCTCGAAGGTGGCTGGTATGTAATCGATCATCGTGGATATCCTCACTATCGCCCCGGCGAAAACGTCATCAATATATTTGCCATGGGCTCTCCACTCACCGAAGCACTTAAAGCTTCTGATAAACTTTTGGAGAAAGGAATTTTTGCCAACGTTATTCACGTAAGCTCTCCTGATTTGATTTGTGGCAATTTAGGTGAAGACACAAATTTCCATCATCTGCGACAAGGTTTAGGAATTCACGGAGACCTCTATTTAAAAACAGAATCCAAGAATTCCACGCAAGAATCTTACCCACCCAAACTTTATGGTCCGGCAATTTCCAAACGCGCCCAAATCATGACCCTAGGTGGCCGCCGAATTCCAATAGTAAGCGTTCACGACGGGGAACGTGGCTTACTGGACAACATCGGAAGCATTGTGGGCACCTTACAGAAAGTTTTAGCCGTAAAGAAACATAGTAAGTCCGGTCGCCCTGTGGATATCTATAACTACCACGGCCTCGATGGAGACAGCGTAGCCAAGGCTTGCGAAGAAGCTTTAAACGAATGCGCTTTCACCGCAGCTGAAATTATGGACGATTATAGCGCTCAAAAGCTAAGCGAAATGGGCATAGAGCTTCAAAATCATTGATAATACTGAGGCTTTTTAAAAATCCCTCATTGATTCCTAGCGCTATTGTTTTAAAGATGCCGCTTGATTGCCCCATTGGCCAAGACTATCTCAGCCAATGGCTATGAAACAAAGATTTACCCTAAGCATAATCCTCCCTTTGGCGCTTCTTTTTCTACAGCATTGCAGTGATGCTCCAGTAGGTTCAAAGTCCCGACCCTTCACGATGTATTTCGTGCCCTCAGTCGACGCACAAAAGCTCAGCACGGCATCGGAATCCATCACCGCCTTTGTCGCTAAATATGTTTCTCAAAAACTCTACAATAAAGATTCCGGATTTTATGTAAAAGGCGCCGTACCCGCCAGCTATATTGCCGTAGTAGAAGCTTTTGGAACTAAAAAAGCCGACTTCGCCACCTTCAACACTTTTAGCTACGTCTTAGCCAAAGATATTAAAAAATATTCTGTTGAAGCTGTTTTGTTAGTTTTAAGAAATAATCACGAACGCACATACAAGGGACAAATAATCACTCGAGTAGATAGTGGCATCAATAAACTCGAAGACCTCAATGGCAAAAAGTTTGCCTTTACAGATGCGGCGTCTACTTCTGGATTCATACTTCCTGCTAAATTACTTCAAGACAGCCACATTAAACTAGCCGATCAAATTTTCGCACAAAAACACGACAACGTAGTCACTATGGTTTACCAAAAACAAGTCGACGCCGGAGCCACTTATTATTCATTGCCTGAAGAGGTTGAAGAAAACGGTAAAAAGATTTCTAAAATTACCGATGCACGAGCTAGAGTTCTCACACAATTCCCAGACGTTGAGAAAAAAGTTAAAATTATTGGATTCACTCCCGACATTCCCAATGAACCTTGGGTGATTCGTGGAAATCTTTTTGAAGATGCGTCTAAAAACACTGAAATCAAAAACCTTATCGTTGAGGCCGTTCTAGCATTCGCAGATACTGAAGCCGGCAAACTGGCTCTTCATGATCTCGCCACAGGCACAGGTTTAGAAAAAGTCACCGACGACACCTATGCCGATGTTCGTAAAATTTTCACAAGCGCTAACTTAAATTTTGAAGAACTTCTCTCTAAGACTAAATAAAAATTATGGAAGAAATATTACGCGTTGAGAATTTAAATAAAATTTACGACGATGGTGTTTACGCACTTAAAAATATTAATTTCAAAGTTAAAAAAGGTGAATTTCTAGGTGTCATTGGACTGAGCGGCTCTGGAAAGTCAACGCTCCTTCGATGCATCAATCGACTCATTGAACCTTCTGCTGGAAGCAAAATTTATTTCAACGACAAAGATCTCACCAAACTCAGCACTCCAGAACTCCGTTCAGAAAGAAAAAAAATTGGAATGGTTTTTCAACATTTCAATTTGATCGACCGAAAAAGTGTTTTAACTAACGTGCTCACCGGAAAACTCGCTTCAGTGTCTACATTGTCTAGCCTCATGGGCCGCTTCTCTAGCGCCGATGTGGATCGCGCCATGGTCTTACTCAATGTTGTGGGACTCAAAGAAAAATACATGAAGCGTGCTTCAGAACTTAGCGGTGGCCAAAAGCAACGTGTGGCCATTGCGCGCACACTCATGCAAGATCCTGAAATTTTGTTAGCCGATGAACCTGTTGCTAGCTTAGACCCCGCCACCTCCCACTCCATTATGGATTACCTAGAAAAGGCCAATAAAAAATATGGCAAAACCATTCTCTGTAATCTTCATTTTTTAAGCCTTGTTCGTCGATACACGGGTCAAGTGATTGCGCTTAAAGCGGGCCAACTTGTTTATGAAGGATCTTCACAAGATATCGATCAGGATTGGTTCAAGAAGATCTATGGGGAAGATGCTCGTGAGGTAGAAATCCAATGATGGACGTTTTCGAAAAAAAATTAGCTTCTGAAAAGAAGAAAGCCCAAATTTTCGCTTGGATAATTGATTCACTTTTACTCTATTATTTTTTCTTCGCAGCTTATTATTTTTATCTCACTTTAATGGCCGAACCCGGAGCCACCACATACCCCACCTCGAACAGTCTAATTTGGATGACTGCGCCGAGTTTAGCTCTTTCTTTTTTATGGGCTCAAACAGGGTTATCGGCAGGAACATGGGTGGTTTACAGCACCAACCACATTCTTAAAAATCAAAAAAGAACATTACGAACCCAGCCCGCTCTCTACACCATTCAAAGATTATTCTTTTTAGTCCTCCTTATTTTAACTTTTATTCTTGGAGTGCAGCTCACGGAATCTAGCTTTACCGCTCTTTTCAGTAGTGAAGGTATTCAAGGTGCTAAAAATATTTTCCTCTCTCTGATGAATCCAAACTGGAAAATCATTGGCATGGTCTCAGTGGCCATGGTTCAAACTATTTTTATTGCCTTCATGGCTACAGCTCTAGCCGTGCCTATCGCATTTATATTTAGTTTTTTCTCAGCTAGAAACTTAGTCAAAGGCTCCTTAGTGGGAAGCAGTATTTACAGTGTTCTACGTATAATCTCTAACTTCGCAAGATCCGTTGAGCCTATTATCTGGGCCATTATTTTTTCTGTATGGGTGGGCATTGGTCCCTTTGCGGGAATGCTCGCGCTGATGCTTCATTCGGTGGCTTCACTCATCAAACAATACAGTGAACAAATTGAATGTATCGAAAAAGGTCCCGTTGAAGCTATCGAAGCTACGGGTGCCAATAAAATCCAAGTGGTTTGGTTTGCAGTTGTTCCACAGGTAATCTTACCTTTTTTAAGTTTCACAATTTTTCGCTGGGACATCAACATCCGTATGGCCACAATAATTGGTCTTGTGGGTGGTGGCGGCGTGGGAACACTCCTCATGCAATATCAGGGTCTCGCCAAATGGAATGAAGTGGGCACTATTGTTATCGTGATTGCTTTAGTCGTTTGGGTGATGGACTATCTCAGCGCAAGAATTCGCGAAGCCATTCTTTAAAAAATACATTGTTAAATTTTAATTAAGAATAGCCCATATTCGACTAAACATGTGGTGGCGATTTGCTAACAAAGTAATTCATCAAAACTTAACTTTTAAACTGAGTTAAGAGTGAAATAATGAATATAGATGGGACGTGTCTTAAACTATTTCTATTCTCTGCCTTGAGCCTTACTCATAGGCATAGGTACGTTTTCTTCAAACGCGCACGCCGTGGGACTTTTTAAATCTTGTTATTATCCTGCTTGTACTCAGTTCATAACATTAGCCAAAGAAGCTAAAACTGTAATAAAGGCTCAAGCTGCCAATGGTATAAGTGGCGTGGCCGCTCAGAAAGCCTCAGTATCGGCAGCCACTGGAGTCAATGCCTCAGGCCTAACGGCAGGGGCTGGAGCTACACAAAGCCAAATGGCCATCAACGCTTCAAACATAAAAGCTTATACAACAAACCTTCAGAGCAAATATGAAACGGCTAAGCAGGCAGTTTTATCTTCATCGCAAGCCGAAGCTGCCAGCATCGGCATGGCCAATGCTCAATCGAAATACAACAACGACATGTGGGCGATGGGAAGCACCATGGAAGATGTTATGGCAGTAGCCTCTCAAGAAACAACGTCTGCTGCAGGCGTAGCAAGCTCTGCAGGTTCCTCTATGGCGACAGCAGCAGCTATGGCCGCTCCTTCAATGATTGCGGGCGCCGCGGGAAACAGCGGAGGAAGCTCTGGCTCTAGCAGTGGCGGATCTACGGGGACATCATCTGGAGACACCGACTCCAACGATGACGAACAAGAAAACTCTTCGCAAGTCGCAGACAATGAAACTAACAATACTTCCAACACAACTGTAGAGAGCGTTGAAAATTTAAGAACATCAGAAAATCAAAATCCAAATGGTTTAGAAGACCAATACTCCGAAAATTCAGACGGCTCAGGAGTGGTCTCCTTCCACCAACAATAATTAATTATTTTATATTAAGATTCGATTTCGCCGAAGGAACTATCTATTGATCGCACCACTTCGGAAAAAACATCTCTTTTAGCAGTGGTGTCGATTTCCAATTCATAAAAAGATTTTCCTTTTTTTTGTTCAACTGGAAAATCAAGAAACTTTTTAAATTTTTCGGGAAACTCAGAAGAAGCTTTTAGAATTACTAAATCTTCATCTTTAATAACTATTCGACCTAGCAAGGGAGTTTCGCCAGCAAGAATTTCACAGGAAACTTTATCGTCAATGAGTCCGGCGCAAATCCAACCAAGACTGGCTCCGCCCCAAACCCAATCAAAACGTAAACCAACCGCTCTTAAACTTTGCATAGCAGCGTCTAGACATTGAAATTGCGCAGCAGGGAGCATTCCTCGAACAGTGCTCGAAGAGGGCTTCACCGATTTTCGCTTCAATGGATGACGTTCACTCATAAAAGTTCAACAAACGAATTGGCCGCCCTTTCAATTCCAGGCCAGGCTTCTTCCATGCCTATTTCGCACATAAAAGCCGGGGTGCTAATCACCTTATATGTATTATCGACAACTGATTCCCAGGCCTTAGCCTCAATAAGACTATGACCCCATTTTGTATTAATTTTTGCCGCATCGCAGCCAAGTGAGCCAAGGGTCAATTTTAAAGAAATCCCCATATTTTTAGCCACTAAACCCACTAATGCTGGTGCTATGCAAATAGCCAAAATAGGCTTCTTTTGAATTAATGTACCCGCAATAACAGATTCAATCTTGGGATCGGCCTTAGATTTTTCACCCTCTAAAGCAAAATTGCAAAAATTTTTAGCCACTCCCATGCCGCCTGGAATGGCCAGCCCTTGGTAATCTTCAATTTTAAGTTCACTCACATCTTTTATTTTTCCACGAACAATTCGAGCGGCTTCTCTTAAGGCATTTCTAGATTCAGTCGCAGTTCTTCCGCTTAAGTGATCAATGGTGTCTAGAGAAATACGATCCAGTCCAAAAAAATCTAATTCAACACCTTTTAACCTAAGAGCCAAAATACTCATGACAGCTTCGTTAATCTCTGCGCCGTCTCGGTTTCCACAACCTGACAACAAGCAAGCTACTCGCTTAGCCATATAAAGCATTCTCCTTCTTTTGAGGAATAGGGACTGGTAGGATAGCATAAAAGCTTAACAATTATGAGAAAAAAGCATCATGCTTGAATCCTTTTATATTCAAACTTACTCTGAAAAAGTTGAACTCGACTGGAAACTCAAGCACGCCTTAGGTTCTGAGCTTTATAAAAAAGATCCTCTTCGAACTCTTCGCCCTGAACTCATCGGAGATCGCAATCGCCTTGATCTCATGTGGATGAATAAAAAACTAGGTATTCGTGGAGCGCAAAAAGCTAATAACGATTTTGATTTTTTACACATCACATCCCCCGAGACCGCTCACCCTGAAATTTGCGTGATGATGGAAATTTTAGAAAACGATCCCCTTCCCATGGAAATGGCTCAAATACGTTTTAGAGTCTCTTCATCAAAAGAAAAAGGCATTTGGATAGATTGCGCAAACACTTTAATTCGCGATCTTCTCGCCGAAAAACATTGGCTCAAGCGAAGACTATCAGACGGCTGGATTGTTGAAATGGGACAAAAGCACAAAGCGGTTTTTGATAGCGAAGATGAATTAAAATTCGCAGAAGCACCTAGAGTTCCATGGCTCGATTCCTACAATCAATTTAACGAGGCCCTTCCTTTAAAAAGTTATGTGAGTTCCTTTTCTCAACCTGGCCCTGAAGCCAATAGAGCTCTCATGGCTGCAATCTTCGATCTTCTAGACCATCATGGAGTTCAATTTAACTCTTGGTGCGAATACGGCGTCGGCTATGGAAACTTAACTGTATACATGACTAGCTTAGCACACAAAAAAGCTCACCGCACAGAAAAATAACAGCCCGCTAGAGAATT
>JAGNHS010000071.1 GCA_018001635.1 Pseudomonadota bacterium
CCTTTGCTATTGGGATTTTAACGCTACTCTTGAAAAGCGGTAAAATTTCTCTAAACGACTTGGGTGTTTTTTTGAAACAACCCTCTAGAGCCCTTCTATGCGTTTTAATTATATTTGGAAATTATCTTATTAGCTTTTATCGATGGCGAACCATGGTTGGAGGCCTTTCTTTAAAGCTGAAATATACGGCTGCTGTTCGCCTTGGGATGTTAGGACAGTTTTTTTCATCAGTTATTCCTGGAACTGTGGGTGGTGATTTGGTGAAGGCTGTTTATGTGGCCAAGCGTTTTCCTGAAAAGAAAGTGGCCGCTGTTTCAACGATATTTTTAGATCGAGTCGTGGGGCTACTGGGAATGGTCTTGTTGTCGGGAACCGCATACTTTTTTGGTCGACATTTAGTGGCTGCTGGGAATGGTAATTTAATTCACCTCATTCAAGCTTTGGGCACAACTTTAATGCTTGGAGCGATAACAATAGTGGTTTTTTTTCTTGCTTTAACTATTTGGGGTTCTAAATTTCCCAATCATTTGCCAAAAAAATATTCTGAAAGCTTTTGGTATAAGAAAGTTGAACCTTTGTATGAAATCATTGTGGCTTATAAAAAGCGCCCTATGATTTTGTGGCGTGTGCTTTTGTTGTCGGTGTTTATTCATATTGTAAACATGGCGTGTTTTTGGATTATTGCAAATACAATATATGGACCTAGCCCATGGGGTTCTGTGAGTGTGAGCACCTTTGTGCTGTCGGGAATTTTGGGCCTTATTGCTATGGCTATCCCTGTAGCCCCTATGGGTTTGGGGGTTGGGCAAGTCGCCTTTTCAGCGATTTTTTTAGCGCTCGGGGCGCCAAGCGCTGCATTTGGAACCTCTATAGTCACGGTTCAGCAGTTGGTTTCTCTTTGTGTAAACTTAAGTGGAGCCGTGTTTTTTGCGACTTATAAACAAGAAATACCTCAGCCTTCCTTGGTTTAGTTCTTAATGGAAACAAAGCGTCTTCCAGAAATTGAGGGAGAATTCTCGACGAATGCTTTTGTAGTGAGTGCGCAACTTTTTGAAGAAAATCATAAGATAGTTCATCTTTTCACTCGAGATTATGGAAAAATGACTTGTTTCGCCAGAAACGCAGTTCGTTCTAAAAAGAGATTTGGAACTCAGTTAGATGCTGGAAATACGGTTAAGGCATTTATTGAAAAATCAAAAACTAAACTTTGGACACTTAAAAAAATTGAACTTCTTGATATGCCGCTAAGGGCTCGATCTCAGCTAAGTAACGTTGATGTTATTTTTTTTCTTTTATCGGCATTAAAAGATCTCTATCCAGATGAACAAGTTGATGTTCAGGCTTTTGATCTTGTTGAACGCACTTTAAAGTGTATTGAAAACCCATTAAGTGCCAAGCAATTGTCTTGGTTAAAGTTAAGCATTGCTCGATGGTTTCAGGGGCATTTAGGCTATGGTGATGATGTGGATTTTCTTTTTAATCATTTAAACTTGAGTGAGGAAGATTTTGAGTCTTGGAAGTCTTTAATGCTTGAATTGCGCTTTTTGGACAATGAAATATTAAAAGATTTTGATAAGTATTCTAGAATAAGCGGAGAAAGTGTTAGAGTTTTTTATAATAACTGGAAAGAAGTCACGCGCTTGAGCTGGTCCTATTTTGAGAAATGATAATAAAGGGGAACAAATTGAGAAAATTAAAAATAAGTATTTTTATAATAGTTATCTTTTTGTGCCGATATACGTTTGCGCAAAACTATTCTCCAAAAGTTCAGGTATTAGCAAAAAAAGAGTATTTAGTGTGCAATAAAAAACTTATATTAGAGATTGCTGACAACGATCAAAGTCGCTCGACTGGATTGATGTATCGAACGGGAATCCCTGTAGGAACAGGTATGTTGTTTGTTTTTCCCTATGAAATTGAGCTGAGTTTTTGGATGAAGAATGTTACTTTTGATATTGATATTGGGTTTTTTGATAAAAACGGAAACTTCTTAAACGCAATGACGATGGCGGGTACAAGTCCTGTTCAGAAAAGCGAATCTTTAGCACATTATAAAAGTCAGGGAATGGCCCTATATGCCGTAGAGGCGAGCGTAGGTTTTTTTAAAAAAATAAAAAAATCTTCTAAGTGTAAAATCAGCCACCCACCAGGTCCGTCTAAAAGTTAATAGGGACTGGAGCGTGGGTTTCGGTATTTGTTGGATCATTAGATTTTGTGGGTAGTGGATTCTCAGCGGGACGATTGTTTTGAGACTTACTTTTTTGAATGGCGAGAATGGCCCCAGTCGTGATGGCTATGACTGCTGTGCTGAGTATCCAAGGGATCCAGGAACTTTTCCTTTTTTTAGGGATACTTGTTGTTGTCATTGTATTATTAGTTTTCACATAATTTTCAAGGGCTAGTCGTCTACCATCTAAAAGCTCAGTCAGTGAAACTTGCATTCGGCCGCTCCAGAGTGAATTGTCTCCGGTGATAATGATATTTTGTGAATCATAGTAATACTGAATCTTGTTTGGACATTCATTATTTTCAAATGCGACTTTATAATCGGGTAGAACCCTATACATTTGATTTAGAATTCTTGCTTCACTGAGTTTACGTATGTGTTCCGGAACGTGGGCTATCTCGGTGCCTTGAAATGATATTAGGCTGAGGCAGAGAATATGTGAAAAAGGCATTTATTTATCTCCTTTATATAATATTTGAATTTTTGAAGGCGCATTTTCAGGTAATTGATGCAAAGTTAAATCAGTCCAAAATAAAGGTTTAAAAGGGGGTATGTCCTTTTTTGCTATAAGACTTCCTTTTATGGCGTTAGATTGCGAAGCTTTGAATAGTTGTAATTTTTGGGCTTTGCTTAAATCTCTACTTGGAATTCCGAGGGTTTGAAGAATATCTTCAGGTATTTTTCTTCCCTTCGCTATTGCAAGAGGAGAAACGACTACTTCTATAAAATTATTTGAAGGAAGATGGCTTATCGTTTCAGTCCTATTCTTAAAGCTCATCGAAAATAAGATTATAAGTAACAGAAAGGGGATTCCGATTTTCAATAATAGTGGATTCTCAAGAATTTTTTTTATTTTAGAATTTTCAACTTCTATGGCTTCAAGAGGGCTTTCGCTTCTGTCTATCTTGGGAAGAGTCCAGTTAAAAGAGTTTAAATCATGTATTTCATTTTGTGCTTTTGACATAAAAAACTTTATCCTCAGTGTTTAATGTTGAATTTTTCCATAAACTTAAAAGCCCAACTAAAATAGTCATGACTAAAGTGGCTTTTAAAAATTCAAAAATCATAATGCTTGAACATCGTCATTGGCGTAAATCCATTGCAGCTTTTGGGCCAAAATATTAAAGCCAGCAAAATTTTCTCGATAACTCATTAGATTGAGTTTTTCTGTTTGGATAAATTCAAGGACATTGGGCAGCTCGCAAGGATTCATAGGAATTTTTCGCAAAGTGCGAGCCATAATGAATTTTGGACTCTCTGATGATCGTTGGAGCATAAGTTTTTCTTTTCTTATTTTTAGATCCATGAGAAGTTTCTTTTGATAAAGAACTATTATTTTACTGGAGGCTTGAGCGGCCTTTAATCCTGATTTTGTGGGTTCAATAAGTAGCGCGGGACATGATTTAATTAAGTTTCTTAAGTTTTGGTTTGATTTTTCAATTTTTAAATAAATTTCTTGAAATTTCTTAGCTTCAAACGCGCAGAGCTCGTCTTTAGATTTTAATTTTAATATTTTGTCCTTCCAAATGAATGTTTGATTTATCGAAAATAATAGAAAAGTAGAAAAGCTTAACAAAAGATACCACATATAATTATTTCAGCGTGTAGCTTTTTTCCCAAAGTAATTCTCGTTTTGAATTTTTTTCAAATTTGAGCATTACGTTTAAAGAGTTTGGGTTTGAGCAAAAATAATCAATTTTAAAGTAAGTGTTGTTAGGCCATAATCGAGAGGGCTTGCAAATTTTTGTTCCATTATTATATCGATGGGCTCGCAGAAGGTAGTAGCTGTCGAGAATTAAGTAATTTTTACTCAGTAAAATAAAATATGAAAATCCAAAACCTATCAAAACAGGAATGAAGTAAAGAAGTATTAAAGTGAATTCTAAAATGATTTGCCCTTCAAGAGGATTTTTATTTCTCAGCATCTCTAATTCCCTCTTTGAAGTTTGATAAATCTTTTATTTCATAATGATCCGCTTCGACTTTCTTGCTCTCAATTTTCTCAGCTGATTTTCCTCCAATGGCATTTGCGACATCTCCTATCTTTCTTCGAAGGTTTGTTGAGAGCACTTGGATGACTGCGATTGAGGCAATTCCAACAAGAGCGACAAGAATTAGATACTCCGCGATGGCTTGTCCGCGTCTGTTTTTTGCTCGGTTCTTATTTATATTCATAGCTTAACCTTTCTTTAGGACGACAAATAACTGGCGAGGTCCTAGGCCAAGCCCTTGCTAAAATAGTGCCAATGAGTCGAATTTATAAAAAGAAAATTCATTTAGAGCGCCCCGAGGCTTATATTCTGGGAGTTCTTGTAATTTTAGTGGCAGGAATGAATTTTATATTAGGTTTTATGTACGGAATGAAAAGATCTGGTGGAGTTGTTGCTTTAAATTCACAGGGTGCGACTGAACATGGTGAAAGATCTCCTGCGTCTGTTACTGAAGGACATGAAAAAGTTGCTGAAACTCATTCAGATGAAATTGAATCTAAAGCTGAAATGATGAAAGTTTATGAAAATTCTAAAAAATTCGCTTTGGAAGAAACACTTTTAAAACAACAATATCGAGTCGAGCCCAAGTCTATTTCAGATTTAAAGGCCGATATGTATGAAAAGCAAAAGAATGGTCGGGAGCCCGCAGAGGCAGAGATTGTCGAAAGCAAAGCCTCTGAAGCTCCTACGCCCGAAGAGACAGTTGCAGAAAACACTCCAGAAAAAGCTGTAGCTGATGAGCTTCGTGCTCCGAGTTCTACTACAGTCAAATCACTCTTTGAACAGGGCGAAGACGATAGAAAAGTTTTTATTCCAACGCCAGATCATTGGACTATTCAGGTGGGTTCTTATCCCACTAAAGATCAGGCCCAAGCCAAACTTGATCTGCTTCTTAAGGGCGATGTAGCTGAGAGTTATATTCGTGAAAAAAAAATTAAAGGTAATTCTTGGTATAGCGTCTTTGTTGGTTCTCATTCGAATAAACAATGGTCAGAGCGGCTTGCTAAAAGACTTATTGAGCGGAAACTCATTGAAGACTACATAGTCGATAAGGTTCCTTAAAAAGTTTCAATCAGTAATTTGCCATTCTCCAGCCGATAAATAATGAGCGAGTTTTCCTGTGATTTGTGGAGGGAGACTTTCTGCTTTAATCTCGCCTGATTGAGTTCGCATTCCGGAATACATTAAGCAATGTTCAAGCTCTCTAATGTTTCCAGGCCAGTTATGATTGAGCATGAGCTCAAAGCTTTCAGGTGAGATTTCTCTGGCCTTGATTCCGTTAGCTATTTCGATTTTTTTCTGTAGACCACTTATTAGTGTGGGCAAATCTTCTTTGCGGTGTCTTAGGGCCGGAATATAGATTGGGCAAATGTTGAGTCGATAGTAAAGATCTTTTCGGAATCGACCCGAGTCTATGAGAAATTCTAATGGAAGGTTACTTGCAGCGACGACTCGACATTCGATGATGGCGCATTGTTTTGACCCTAATCTGTCGATTTCTTTATTTTGTAAAACTCGTAGAAGTTTGGCTTGAACATTAAGAGAAAGATTTTGGATCTCATCTAAAAACAAAAGTCCCTTTCGAGAGCTTTCAAACTTTCCATATTGTCGGTCGCGAGCTGAGGTGAAGGCTCCTCTTTCATGACCAAATAAAATGGATTCAGCAAGACTTTCGGGAATGGCTGCGCAATTGACTGCAGTGAAGGGTGCTTCAATTTCATTGTATCGATATTTGGCCAGATGCTGCTTATAGATAGTTTTGGCTATCATTTCTTTTCCAGAGCCTGTCTCTCCAATGACAAGTACAGTGAGTTCAGATTCTTGGGCAAGTTTTAAATCTTCTTTGAGTTTTTGCATGAGTGGGCTGATACCCCAAAACCAAGAGTTTTCTAGTTCTAGCTTTGTTTGGGCTTCGTTTGAAGCTTTCAGCGCTCGCAAGGTACTAAGATTTTTTCTTGGAAGTCCGTTTGGGAAAAAATAACTTTCCTGAGTATCGATTTTGTCTTCTATATTTTTTTTCATAAAGATCCTTTCAATTTCCATTTAGGGTGGAAAGAGTCGGGCCTTTAGCAAATTAGATGCCAAAAATTCATTTTTTTAATTTTCAGTAACTTAGAAGCTTTTTAAATTGAGGAGCTACATCAAAAATCGTAGAGATTCCGATTTTCCGGACTTTCTATGCTAAAATAGGGCCTGTTGGGATTCCGAAAGAATTCTGACGAAATTTTTGATTCTTAAGGACGGCAACCGGGTTTAACGCAGTGAATAAGACGGGAAGAAAGAAGATATCAACAACTGTTTACCTCACAGAAGAGCAGGTAGATGCGTTGAAAGAACTTCATCAGCGCACACGTGTTCCCATCGCAGAATACATTCGATTGGGAATTGATATGGTTTTAAAGCAACATAGAGAAAGTCTTCCTGGACAAATCTCTCTCTTTGAGGGATTGGAAGAGGAGCTGGATTCAGCGGACAAGGCCGATGACGACTCCGAACAAGATTCTTAGAAATTTTTCAATTATTGCCCATATCGATCATGGCAAATCGACATTGGCCGATCGGATTATTGAGTGCACTGGCGCAATCACAAAACGTGAAATGCAAAGCCAGGTACTCGATAATATGGACATTGAGCGTGAGCGCGGAATTACAATTAAGGCTCAAACCATTCGCCTAAATTATAAGGCCAAGGACGGAAATAATTACGTTCTTAATTTGATCGATACTCCCGGACACGTAGACTTCACCTATGAAGTGTCTCGTTCATTGGCCGCTTGTGAGGGCGCTGTACTTGTTATTGATGCCTCTCAAGGGGTCGAAGCTCAAACATTGGCTAATCTCTATCTAGCTTTAGACAATGATTTAGACATTATTCCAGTTATAAATAAAATCGATCTTCCTTCTGCGGATGTCGATGGCGTTAAAAAGCAAATTGAAGACGTCATTGGACTTCCAGGCGATGACGCCATTCCAGCTTCTGCAAAAGAAGGTATTGGTATCAGCGATATTCTTGAGGCGGTTGTTACTAAAATTCCATCTCCCAAAGGTGAACTCTCTCATCCGCTTCAAGCCCTTATAATGGATTCTTGGTACGACAATTATCAGGGAACCGTCATGTTAATTCGTATTATGGAAGGAACCCTCCGTAAGGGCGATCGCCTTCAAATGATGTACATGAATAAAATGTTGCGCTCTGAAGATAAGGAGCCTCGTTTTTATCAGGTGATTCGTATGGGATACATCACTCCAAAATATATTGATATTGAGGAGGCGGGTCCTGGGGAAGTTATATTCTTAATATGTGGTATTAAAACTGTTCGTGACACTCGAATAGGTGACACCATTACGCATTGGCATGAACAGAGTACTGAAAATTATTTACCTCCTGTGGCCACTGAGCCTTTAGAAGGCTTTAAAGAAGTTAAACCTGTAGTGTTTTCTGGGATTTTTCCTACCGATGGAAAAGATTATCCCAATTTAAAAGACGCACTTGAAAAATTATATCTCAATGATTCTGCTTTAACGTTTGAGCCCGAATCTTCGGCGGCCTTAGGTTTTGGTTTCCGTTGTGGATACCTAGGTTTGCTTCATATGGAGATTGTTCAAGAGAGATTAGAGCGAGAATATAATCTTAATCTGATTTCTACGGCTCCTGGTGTGAAATATCGGGTTACTAAAACTGATGGAAGTGTCTTTGAGATTGATAATCCCGCATTGCTTCCTGCTCCTCACATGATTGAAAAAGTTGAAGAGCCTTATATTGTGGGCACGATACACACCCCCGCAGAATATGTTGGGGCCATTATCGGTCTTTGTGAAAATCGCCGCGGAATTCAAGAGCGAATTGATTACATCACACCTGAACGTTGTGCTGTGATTTATCATTTACCTTTGGGTGAAATGCTATTCGATTTCTACGATAAGTTGAAATCTATCACTAAGGGTTATGCGAGTTTTGACTATGAACTTGAGGATATGCGAGATAGCGAACTTGTTAAATTGGACATTTTAATTAATGGAGAGGCTGTCGATGCACTTTCTATTATTGTTCATAAATCAAAATCCTATGACCGTGGTCGTGAGCTCACGAAAAAGATGAAAGAAGTTATACCGCGCCAACAATTTGAAGTGGCTATTCAAGCTACTATTGGATCGAAGGTCATTGCTCGAGAAACCGTGGGCGCATTAAGGAAAAACGTTTTGGCCAAATGTTATGGTGGGGATATTTCTAGAAAGCGAAAACTTCTAGAGAAACAAAAAGAGGGTAAGAAGCGCATGAAGTCTATCGGCTTAGTCGAAGTGCCTCAAGAAGCTTTCTTAGCCATTCTTAAGGTGGAGTGATGCTTAAAAAAGATTTGCTAAATGTTGCAGATTTGAGTGATCAAGATTTAAAAAAAATTATTCTTAAAGCGGCTTTTGAGAAGCTACCCTCGAAAGCCTACAGTAATAAATTGTCCGCGGCGGCATTAGTTTTTTTCGAAAACTCATCTCGGACTCGAATGAGTTTTGAGCGGGCTTGTCAAATTGTGGGTCGTCCTTATTCTATTTTTGATGTTGAGCAGTCTTCGATTTCTAAGGGCGAATCTCTCAAGGAAACTTTTGAAGTCCTTCATGATTATGGATACCGATATTTTATTGTTCGCATAAAAGAAGAAGGTCTTCTTCGACAATTGCAGGAATTAGAGGGCTCTCATGTGATTAGTGCGGGTGAAGGAACTGTTTCGCATCCGACTCAAGTGCTGGGCGATGCTGCGGCCCTGCTTTCTTATACGAAAAAAAAGGACATTAAAGCTCTTAAGGGTTTAAGAATGGCTATTGTGGGCGACCTTTTACACTCAAGAGTGGCCAAGTCTTGGTACGATTTGGCACCTAGATTGGGAATCAAATTAACTTTGGTATCTCCTCATAATTGGCGACCAGACTGGGGAAATGATCTACCCTATTTTGATTCTCTCCGTAAGGCTCAAAAGGACTGTGATGCTATTATGGCTTTAAGGGTGCAAAGAGAGCGTCATGGTGCAAGTTCGGGTGACCGTGAGTGGCAAAATTATCTTACGAATTTTCAATTAAAAAAGTCTGATTTAACTTTAAAACAAGTTTATTTACATCCTGGTCCTACAAATTGGGGTGTGGAGCTCTCAGAAGAGCTCTACGCGGAATCTAAGGCAAACTTAATTTCATTACAGCGTAAAAAATGCTTTCACGTGAGAGCCTTGTTATTGAGTTAAAAACGGCTGTCGCGAAGCCTTTAGAGAGTTTAATGCTCCTATGACGCAAGTCTCTCTGAAATCGGGGGGGGCAAAGATGCAAAATCTAGCTTTTTTCTTGCAGTCTAATGGAATATCGACCAAAGTTTTATTTTTAGAATGACCGAAAAAATCCCTGTTCAAATTGTCCTTGAAAAAGGTGCCCTTTTGGAAGGCCGCGGGTGGGGTGATTTTTCCAATTACCGTTCTGGTGAGTTTGTTTTTAGCACTGCAATGAGCGGTATTGAAGAATCTCTTACTGACCCCAGTTTTGCCAAACAAGTTTTAGTCAATACAGTGTCCCATGTGGGTAACACGGGGATAAATTTAGAAGATCATGAAAGTTCAAAAATGTGGGCTGAGGGCCTGATTTGTCGTCACGTAGAAAGCGTGCCTTCAAGTTGGCGATCGCGTTTGAGTCTTCCTACTTGGATACAAGAACAGAAAAAATTTTTGGTTGATAAAGTGGATACTCGAAAGCTGACAATTTTTTTAAGAGAGACAGGATCGCAAAGAGGATTGGTTTTTCCAAAGGGAAAGCTCACTATTGAAGCCGCACAAAAATATATTTTAGAAAATGTTCCCTCTATGGCGTCTTTAGAATTAAGCCGTCATGTTTCTTGTGAGAAAGCCTATAACTTCACTACTGACACGCAGGCTTATTGGCCTATGAAAGACATCACGCGTGGTCAAGAGTCTAGCACTAGACCTAAAGTTTTAGTTTGGGACTTTGGGGTGAAGACTAATACGTTGAGATGGCTTCATTATCTGGGTTTAGATGTCAGTGTTTTACCTGCGACAGCTAAGGCAGAGGATTTTTTATCGACAAAGGCTTCTGGAATTTTATTGAGCAATGGCCCAGGAGATCCTGGTGCGGCCACTTTTTTACACGAGGAATTAAAAAAACTTTTAGGGCGAATTCCGATTTTTGGAATTTGTATGGGCCATCAACTTCTCGGAATTGCCTTAGGTGCCAAAACTCGAAAAATGAAGTTTGGACATCGGGGAATTCACCATCCTGTTGTTCAGTTCGATAAGGCTCGCAATCCCTTAAGAACGTGGATCACAAGTCAAAATCATGGTTTTGAGGTTGAAGAGGCTTCATTACCCTCCAATGTGTGGGTGAGCTTTCGCCATGCAGACGATCAATCCGTTGAAGGATTAGAAGCCCCCAATCAAAAATGTTTTTCAGTTCAATTTCATCCAGAGTCCGCGCCTGGACCCTTCGATTGTTTTGATCTCTTTAAACGTTTTCAAGAGGAAGTTGTGAATTATGTTAGTCGATGAATATTTAGCCCGAGTCATAGAAGCCTACTCTAAAGATGAATATTACGAAGAAATTAAAGTGGCTCGAGATGAGTTTTTTGCGGCTACTGGAAATGTGGCGGATGGTTCTGAACATTTCGAGGCCAAAATGAATAACTTTTTGGATTGGTATGTTTTTGATCGTCCCTTAAAAAAAATTGGAATTGTTCCTATAAAAGCTTTTGTTCAAGATCATACAAAAGAAATGAGTGAAGAAGAGCGGGGAATATACGACGATTTCAGTCTTTCGAAAGTTTCAGTATATGAAATGCTAAAAATAAAAGGCAACGATCTTTACGTACAAGATCTTTTCGACCGTGAAAAGTGTGTGATTGAAGAGTCCGAGCTTTCTTCTGGATTTACAAAGGGTGATATTTTTCAAACTCGTTTGCTTAAATATCGCGAGAGATTATTGCTCGGAAGTGCTTTTGTTTTTCATCCCTATGAAGCCAAGGCCTTCATTCAAAAACAAATTAAAAAGGTCAAATACTTAAAAGATGCTCATCGGCAAACGTTGCTTCATAAACTTTCAGCTATGAAGCAAAAGGCCGAGCAATACACACACATTGACGTTAAATATATTTATTCGGAAGAACCCATACTATGAGTCGAGCAAAAACTTTTAATACGGTGATGATTTTGGGAAGCGGTCCCATCACCATCGGAC
>JAGNHS010000024.1 GCA_018001635.1 Pseudomonadota bacterium
CTTTAGATCTTCAATGTCGGTGATTCCCATCACTGCAAGCCAGTTAGCATACTTGGGATTAGACAAGGCTGAATCCAGAGCCATTTGTAGAATCGTATCTTTTATGGATCCGTCTTTTAAACCTTGTAGAAATTTATTGAGACTAGCCTCATCTGTAACTCCTAACTTTTTAAGAAAACTAGCTGCTTTTGGATTTTTTAGCGCATATTGAAACGCTAAGTGACTCAAAATGTCTTTAAAGTTTGATCCATTTAAATCTCCCTTTAAAAACTTTCGTAAATCCTGAGCCGTATTAATTCCTAAAGCATTTAATACCGCAGCCACTTTAGGATCTGACTTTCCATAGATGATCCCAATATTTAAAAACAAGTCCTCCATTTGCTGAGAGCTAGACGAACTCGAACTCGCAGCATTCGCTTGTGTGCTAATCACAGGCGATGCCAAGGCCAGGGCCAATAAAGCATGCTTAAATAATCTCATCATTTTTTCCTCTCAAATGTTTGTCTTAGAAGTTGAAGCGAGATGCTTTGTGGACTTTGCGCCACTTACACACCGAAGGAGCTTACAGACGAGCAAAGCTGTTTCTGATTATAGTTCTGCAATTACGATTTTCAGCAGTTTACAGAAATTTAATTAATTTTTAAGAGAACGAAGCCAAGTGCGTTGTTTTTTTGCAACTTGCCTATGAGATATAAGTATAGCCTGTCCTAATTGAGCTCTATCCAAGCCTTGCCCAAGCCCTGCTATAAGCTCTCTATAACCCACCGTTTGAAAACCAGGAGAATCTTCTGAATAGGTTTTTAATAAATCTTTAACTTCTTCAATCCAGCCCGCATCGAACATCTTATAGATTCGAGCTAAAAACAGATCATCGTCAGGCGCCTTATCTGAACCCATAATTAGCGTATCAATGTTGCCCAGAGGAAAATCAGCTCCAGATTTTGTGAGAGTTTCGAAATCTAATCCCTGCCTCAAAACCAAATCTGAAAAACGCTCTAAACGATAACGATCGTTCACATGAATTTTCGAGGCCCATCGAGCATCCTTTTCTAAAAGACGTTGATGCAAGACTTGATTTTCAAGTTTGGAAATTTCTTTGATAAACTCAGGATCGCTCGCCACTCCGGCGGACGGACCCTCCAAGAGCATTCTTTCATAAAAATGTGAGCCGCCCACCAATATGACTGGCCGCTTGTTTTTTTGAGCATTTTGAATCAGTGGTTTTACAAGCCTAGCAAAATCAGCAGCCGTTAGCTTTTGATCGACATCAGCCAAATCAAGGCCACACCAATCGAAATCACTACGGTCTTTTCCCATCACTTTGGCTGAACCAATATCGAGTTTTTTATAAACAGCCACGGAATCTAGGCTCACTAAAAGTGGGTGTTTATGATCGGAATAACTTGACCGAACATGATCAATTACAACTTGAGTTTTTCCGGAAGCCGTGGCCCCCAAAACACTTAAAAGATTTTCAGCCTTCCATTCCGAGATATTTTGAATCAATCGTCTCACTCAAAATCCTCTTATCGATGAAAACTTTCTTCTAAAGTCTGATGAGTCCAAAGCTGCCAAACAGGACGACCATGCGGACAAAGCCCCTTCCAATCCACAGCATCGAGATCTTCCATAAGTTTTTTAATTTCTTCATGACTTAATCTCTGCCCCCTGCGAACACTCCCATGACACGACAACGACGCAGCAAGCTTTACTTCTAGTTGTGCCCGTAAACCTTTGATATTTTTATCATCTTTAAGGGAATCGAAAAGTTCATTTAAAAGTTCGCCCCACAAAATATTTCGATCGGCCTCTGGAACAGCCACGATTTCAATTTGCGAAGGATTGGGCGCTGGGCGCATCACCTCAAAAGAAAATTCCTCCAGACACTCTTCAAGCAGACTTCGCTTATCTTCAAGCCAATAAGGAATCTCAATTTTATGAGAAATCAAAAGTGCTTTAGAGCGTAGAAGTTTTTTTGTCTTAAGTATTTTTTCAAATTGAACTCGCTCATGAGCTGCGTGTTGATCGACCAAAATAATCCCATCGGCCGATTCTAAAACTAGCCAGGAAGCCCCCACCTCGCCCACCACCCTTAAAGAAGAAAAGTTTGGAACTTGATGATTAACAAGATTAGCTAAAATAGGGGAAGTTGCTGGTGATGAAGAAGGCTTTTGCAAGGGGGCGACCCACGCCGCCTCAAGCAATCTTTCACTAATGTTTTCATGTCTGGGAAAACTAGGAGCCTCAAACAAAGAAGGCTTCACCCTAGGCTCTTCAACAATTAAAGCAGGCGTATTATCAAATGTAGATTTTATTTCATAACCCACACTGAGCTTTGGTCGAAGCACTCTAAAAACAACTGAGGCCAAAGAAAAGCCTTGTGGCCATCGAATTTCTTTCTTTTGAGGATGGATATTAATATCCAAACAGTGAGGATCGGCCTCCAAAAAGACACACACGGCCGGAAAAAACCCAACCTCAAGCAAGCCCGAATAGGCTTCTCTCAACGAATAAGCCAGTCGTTTATCTTGAACAAAACGACCATTTACAAAAAGATAGATCTGCTTCTGATTCTTAAAGGCCACTGGAGCTTTTGCCGCATAAATCTGAATCGAGCGTAGCTCCGGGCAAGGCTTATTCTCAAAAACTTCTATAAGCTCGGCCTCGAGCCCTAATAAAACTTTAAATCTTGTAGAGGCTTCTTGAGGTGGAAGTTTGCGCTGCTCTTTAATTTCGCCTTTGGAATCCAATATAAAATATTCCCAATGCAATTTTGGATGGCTCAAAGCTAAATCTTGTAGCATCTGAGAACAGGCCAAGGCCTCCATTCCTGCACTTCTTAAAAACTTCTTTCGAGCTGGAGTGTTATAAAACAATTCTGAAATTGTAATTTTAGTGCCACGCTTTTGAGTGCCTGGTTTAATCTGGATTCCTTCAGAGCCCTGACTCTCTAATTGCCATGACTCAGCCACCTCTTGTGAATAAGTTTCAATTTTTAATTTAGAAACCGAAGAAATAGCGGCCAAGGCCTCGCCCCTAAAACCCAAACTTTCCACACAATCCAAATCTTCAATGTTTTTAATTTTGCTCGTGGCGTGCCGCTGAAGACAAACCTCTAAATCTTGACGAGTCATACCGACTCCATCGTCTTCGACTTCGATGTCTTGCAAGCCACCATCGCGAATTAGAATCTTGAGTCGCTGTGCACCGGCATCGATGGCATTTTCAACAAGTTCCTTGAGAACAGAAACCGGACGATCGACCACTTCACCCGCTGCAATACGATGGATGATCTCGGGGGGAAGAAGTTTGATTCGCGACACCGACATAACTCAGGCTTAGAAATCTAAAAGCGCCCTGTAAAGAAGCAAAACAGGGCTGCCTAGAAGTTCTACAAATTGAGTCCTCATTTTGGGAAGCTCCTCGAAACTAAAATATTTACAATGATTTACTTAGTGATAAGTTTTTTTCACCCCATGACAATCTTTGTATTTTCATAAAATCGTCTAAAAGTTCGTCAATAAACGAGATCAAGCATTAAGTCTAAACGCTTGATTTTAATAATTTTATCAAATTTGAGAAAATGGCACGCTCCCTGCAGATCCTTACGAGCCTTCGACAGAGTATTTGAAGGATCAAAAGGAGCAAACGCTATATGAGAACTCTAAAGTCTAAATTAAAAACTTTAGCTCTCGGCCTTATGGCTGTAAGCAGCTCTTTCTCCATGGCTGGAGACTCTTCGAAGACTGCTCATTATGAAAGGACTCAGTTGACCTTGGCTGACTTCCGCATGCTTCTCAAGGGAGAGAAGAAAAACGTGCTTGGAAGTGAGCTCGTTGCTGGACTCAGCGACGAAGAAAAGCTTCGCCTATCCGGGAAGATTGCGAAGCTTGAAAAACAAAGAGCTCAAAAAATTGAGCAAGAAAAAAAAGAAGCTCGTAAAAGTAAAAGCGCCATTAAGAACGACCGCAAAGAAATTCAGCGCAAGAGACTTAACAGCTCTGGTTCTGATGATGCTGGCTTAAAAGAATCGCTTTTCTCAAGTTTACTTGACGAAGCGAACACCGATGCCCGCCTCACTAAGCGCGTTCAAGAGATTGAACAAAGCTACCTAGTTTCTGTGTTCTACTCCATGATGGATAGCCGCACTAAACTAGAAATGATTGCTCTAGAAGATAACAGCGCAGTATGGACACAAAGCGCCAATTTCGAGAGCGTAGCTAGTAAGTAAATATTATTTAAATTCAAAACAGCATCGAGTCTTTTGAAGACGTCCTCGCCCCAAGCAACACTTCAGACAAATGTCTAAAGTGGCATGGGTCTGCGGATTGTCTCCAAAAGACTCGAAGCTGTTTTGGATTTAAAAACTTCAGAAACTACTCAAACAAGTCGGCTTTATACGACTTTCCAAAAAGAATCCTAATTCTTAATTTTTCTAAAATAATAACAATACGCTATAGGGCCAACCTTGTGTTTAATAACCTTACCTGAAGATTCTGAATAAATCGGATTGTTCTTTATAAGATTTGAAACTTCAACCACGAAATATTCACCGTGTTTTTTAACACTAGCTTTAATATCAAGATTTCCGTTTTTTTCGATATCCGCATACCATTCCACTGTCGAATTAGCATCTTGAACCTTAGCTTGGGAGAATTGCCCACCTGCCACTGATTGCTTTAAAAAACCGTCAATGGACTCAGGATCATTAATTGAATCGTAATTATCAAAATAATCCGAAGGTAAAGCTTTTCCACTCTCATTATGATGAGTTCCTAAAATGATATATTCTTTTACAGGAGCAGGAAATGCAGGGCCTTCATTATTCTCAGGAGTCACTGCTACATAGGCCATCAATCCGTTAATCGCTAAATTTGGAAGATCCTGATTATAACATCGTCCGCTCGACCACCCATAAAGCTGTTCCATGCTAACGTTAGCGGCTTCTGCATACCAATTTGAGAGGCTGAGAAAGCGAGATTCACCGTCTAGTTGCGGGGCCCCTTCCTCAAGCCCACTTAGAGTCACATCTAACGGTCGAGGACTTAGAAAAGCGCTCTTAAAAGAAGCATGAGATATCTGAGACATCCCAATTAACATTGAAAATACATATGCAATTTTATTCAATTTCACGGAAATTCCTCCCTATTGGCATTTCTGCCAAGCACTAGAGGAAATTATCAATGAAGCTTTAAAGTGTATATAATTGTTGTGAATTTTACGGCATCGCTTGTCATAATTTTGTAACAATTAGAAATTAACCTAATAATATGAAGCAGAATTATTGGAGACCTATACGTTTGATTTATATGCTAGCTCTAACGAATACGATATTTTGCTCGTCACAGATAGGTCATTCGTCAGAAGATAACCCGCAAAGCGGTTGCATTGAAGAACTAAGACGATTGGCAGCCGATACTGGTTTGATATCGGATAAGCCAGGGGATTCTGAAAGGCGAGCCTACGAGGGAGCCACGCTTGGTAGGTGGGATAATGAAGATAGAGAAGATGCGATTAGTTACGTAGAAGATAAAGGTAAAGAATTTCTTGCTGACTTAGATAATTCTTTTAAGCTACTTTCCAAACAATTACCTACGAAGCAACAAATTGAAATACTGGATAGTGTGAATGTACTATTAAAAAACTATGAGAGTTCATCTCGTACTGGAAGTTTTAATGCCGCATATTCGGATTTTTTAGCAATTGATAAACACATGGCTACCCTTAAGAAAGTTATCTCCGGTATTACTCCGCAGGATTTTGAAGGTACTACTCTCAAATATAAAAAAATGAATAAATTAATCAAATCCCTTAGACGCCTCCGCTATGACTTTAAAGAAGAGACTTACTCCAGTTTCGAAGCTACGCTTATAAAACTACTCGCCCCACCCGAATGGGAACTAAAGCAACGTTCATTTTTTAGAAGATTTTTTTAAATTGGCTTTCACCGAAACGGGTTACTTGAAATTTCGACCAGGGCTCAAGTTTTCCAGAGAATTGCCGATTTCCTACTTACGATGTTTCGATCGCTTTCGTTGTCCGAATATCCTTTTGACTGCGTTAACAGCCAAAAGGATCCATGCCATAATTACTTGTGATTTTATCTGTCAAGATTAACGAACATGAAGAAGAAGTTATTCTAGAAATACTCTATGCGCCCCCATCTGAGACTGTTTAATGTTTTTTGCGAGTTGTAAAATTGTTTAAGGGAACTGCAAGCTGGTTTCCTGGCCCAAGTTGTTCTAATTCACAACTTCGCAAAGAGAGAAATTTATTAACAAGTTCTATCGGAGCTGTTCGTGCAAAAGCTTCTTCTAAATCATCTCTTACTAAAACGCTTTTTACAAGTGGCGTCTCGGTACTCAAATACCGTTCCTTACTTTGCCGATAGAACTTTTCGCTTTGATCATAAAGAGCCATAAGCTGTTTATGAAGCTCATCGATCTTCAGGCCCAACTGATCACGCCTCTTTATGGCGGCAAGTCTGCCTGCCTCTGAATATACGTAAGTCGTTTCAGGGTAGTGCTGCACTAAACTATTATATTCGAGTTGGGGTACTTCGATTTCCTTATTAGATTCTTCAATTTTAGAATCAATTTCATTTCTTTTTGCTATCCATTGAGCATGATACGAGTAAATAGATGGTGATGAGATCTTGATCTCGTCTAGATACTTGATGAAATCTGCTTCACCAAAGCGTCTCCCTAATAAGGCAGCGGCGGTCTTTTGCCTTGCAGCCCGGCTTTTTTCAATGATTGGTAAAATGTGGGTCATATTTCTGTTAGAGCGCCCAGCTTCGGCGAGCAACTTGATCGCAGATTCTTCTATGCTCTCATGTGTTGCGCGCGAGTTGTTTTTTATACGTTGGTTGGATGCAAAATAAGCAAATACCAAAGCTTCGCTTTGAGAAAGGCCAGCGTTATAAACTGATTCTGACTTGGAACTGTAAGCCCCCAAATGCACTCCGTTGAGGGCGCGCCAGCCAGCTTCCAAAAGGCTGAGATTTTCACTGCCTGATAACTTGGCAATTGTGGCCTCCCAGGCGATTGCTCCGTCCTTTCTTAAGTCTGAAGATGCGTTACCAGGTGCGGATAAGGCCGATATGCAGCCACAAGTTCCCCCCGCTTTTTCATAGGCATAGAAAAGGTCGTTTCTTGAAGTTCCTCCATAGCACTGACCAAATACACCTTTAAGTCGTACATTCATCTTGCCGAGGATGGAACCCATTGCACTCAAGTCATTAAAATCCAAATTTTTGTTTAGTGATGGATCTCCTGTAATGGCAAAGTCTACCGACGCCCCTTTTTCATCGACATATACCGTTCCATGATTTGTTACGAAAAAATCAACCTCGTAGCTTGAAGGGTCCTGGCCAGGGTTATTTTTTAGCCATAGATCGCGATCGGCTTTAATCTCATTTAGAGTTTCCTTTAAACTTTCTGGAGTGGCACGCAAAAATTTCGCATCATCACTATGCGGGCCTTGGAATGAATAAACTTTAGCCGCTCCCCGCCCTAAGTTCTCTTGAGCCTGTTGCATAGAAACTTTAAACTCTTCTTTATTACAGTCACCACACCAATTAATAAGTACGCGCCGTTTAATGGGAGTGTTATTACAGACCGCTAAAGCACTACCCTGAACAATAAGGAAGAAAAAGTAGCACCAAAATTTCATTTGCAGGATTTCACCACTACAGAGGAACTTAACTTTTCCATTGCATTTAATTCATTCAGCTGGCGATTTGACAGAAATCGCACAGTGTTTGTATCAGCAATAAAGCTGAGATTATCGACTGGACCAGCTTTTAGAGATACCGCACTTATTTCTATCAGAGCCCCCGCCCCGATTCCACCGATTAGCCTTTGCTCTCCTTCTAGTAGGATGTTGATTTTCTCTTCGCTGCGGGAGTCTCGAGATAAAAGAAGCTCTAACGATTTGCCCTTAATCGCGGAGATCTGTCCTCGTATTATGAAGCACCCCGCCTCTCGGATTTCGAAATTCGCATGAACCGATGTTGTTAGGAAGAGGAATACATTCAAATAAAAAAACCTCATGACTTTTATTGTACTAGAGCTACTAAAGGAATTGTGTTCTTAATTTTCCTTTGTGTAAAATTCCTGCTTTTTAAAAAGCAAAAAATCGAAAATAATTGTACGAATACGAAACCCACCAAATGACAACACGCAGCTTAATGCTCACATTTAAAAGAAAGCTGCAGTCCAGCTTATTGCTGTAAATTTTGGCTTTCAACAATCCGCAAGCCCATACCCCATGAGTCATCTGTCTCTTAAGGATCTTGGGATGAGGACGTTGAAAGTCAAAGATTTACAACAATAAACAGGACTGCGGGCGGGGGCTAGACTGCCCAGCAGCCTAAAGCTAAAGATTAAGCTGTATGATTATCTGCAAAGCGCCCCTAAGAATTTCAATTGGCGGAGGCGGCACTGACCTACCCTCCTATTATCAAGAATTTGGATCGACTTTTATCAGCGCCGCTATCGATAAATATATCTATATTTCGGTTCATCCTATTTTCATTCCCGAAATCATCATCAAGTATTCTGAGCTTGAACGAGTTCAAAATATCAACGAAATTCGCCACCCCATTATTCGTGAAGCCATGAGAATGACGGGAGTCTACTCCAGCGTTGAAATCAGTAGTTTTGCCGATATTCCATCTGGCACGGGTTTAGGCTCTTCATCTACTTTCACTGTAGCATTGCTCAAAGCACTTTATACTTACAAAAACCACTTTCACGACAATCTTCAGCTAGCTGCAGACGCCTGCAAAATTGAAATCGACATCTTGAAATCGCCCATCGGCAAACAAGATCAATACATTTCCTCACTGGGTGGCCTCACTCGATTTAATATAGACAAAGAAGGCAAAGTCTCTGCGAGCCCTTTAGAAATCCCTCCTGAAACTAAAACCGATCTTGAGGATCATTTATTATTATTTTTTACGGGCTATTCCCGCAGTGCCAATCACCTTCTCAAGGAACAAGACGATCAAACTAAAGCAGCAAAAACCGAAAAATCCGACAAAAAAAATGAAATGATCGAAAACCTACATTTCATTAAGGAACTCGGAGACCAAATCGGCAAATCCCTCGAAAAAGGCGATCTCAATGAATTCGCAAGACTCATGAACGTTCATTGGGAATCTAAGAAAAAACGCTCAAAAAATATGTCGAGCGGTATTATTGATGATTGGTACAAACTCGCTCGCGATAACGGCGCTTTAGGCGGAAAACTCATTGGTGCTGGCGGCGGTGGTTTCCTTATGTTCTTAGCCGACGATAAAAGAAGACTTCGAAAAGTTATGCGAGAAGCCGGACTTCAAGACGTTCCCTTTCGCTTCGATGAATTAGGTGCTCAAGTTGTTCTCAGAGGATAAATTGTGATTGAAAATTTTGATATTGCCGTACTTGGAAATTGGCATCTCTCTAGCGTTACCGCTGCAGTTCTAGCCTCTCATGGAAAAAAAACTCTTTGGTTGAACCACGACAAAAAAAATCCTTGGACAGAGTTCCCCGCCATTCCAGTTATGGAGCCTGGATTAGAAGATAAAATTTCAAAAACACGAGCCCAAAATTTACTCAAACACTCTAACGGATTTGAAACTTGGAGAGCCCCCATAGTTTGGATGGCCATAGACACCCCAGTTAATGATAGAGACGAAGTCGACTGCTCGCCTCTCAATCAAGCCATTGACGAACTTAAAAAACACAAAGAAACTTTAAAGCTTCTGATACTCAGCAGCCAGGTGCCGATTGGAACTTGCCAAGAATTCGAAAAACAACTTGGCATACCTGTGGCCTATGTTCCCGAGAATCTAAGACTTGGTAAAGGAATCGATACTTTTGAATTTGCAGACCGAACAGTTATTGGTGCCCAAAAAGAAAGCACCCTTAAACTGGTTAAAGATTTAATGTCGCAATTTAAAACTGAATTTTTCACATCCGATTTGCCCACTTCTGAAATGATCAAACATGCCACCAATATATTTCTAGCAACATCCATTAGCTTTTCTAATGAGTTTGCAAGAATTGGGGAAGCCCATGGAGTGGATTCTGTGAAAGTGGGCCAAGCTCTAAAATTAGACAAGCGAATTGGAGCTGCCGCTTACGTTATTCCAGGTTTAGGTTTTGCGGGTGGCACTCTACCTAGAGATTTAAGAATTCTTCAAAAAGTTGCTCGTGAAAATAAAATTCCATCAAAATTACTTGATGCTGTTTTAGATGTGAATGAAGCCACTACCGATGTCGTCTGCGAAATTGCCCGACGTCAAGTTGCCAAACAAAAGGGAAAAGTTTTAATTTTAGGTTACACATACAAAGCCGACACCGACACCCTTAGGCGTTCTCTATCTGTGGATGTTGCTAAAACATTAAGCCAGGAGGGAATCGAAATCATCGGCTTTGACCCCCTCATGAATCAAAAGGATTATAGCTCTATTGCCCCCTATTTGAAGCATATAGAAAATTGGGATGAAATCCCAAACTCTAATATTTCGTGCGTGATGCTACTCACCGCTAGAAAAACTTTTGCAGAACTCAACTGGAAATCCAAAAGCTGGGCTCCGCACTCATTAATTTTAGATGCCCAAAACTTTTTAAACGCGAATTCAATCACCGATCTTAACTGGAGCTACAAACGGCTATGGCAACCTTGCCAAGAAAAATCAACTTAAGGACAATATGACAAACGATACATTAAAAGGAAAATGCATTCTTATCACCGGTGGAAGCCGAGGCATTGGTCTAGCCATTGCCAAAAGCTGCGCTCAATCTGGAGCCAACTTAGTTCTATGCTCAAGAAACATAAAAGAACTTGAAATAGCCAAGTCTGAAATCACTTCTCAAAGCTCCGTTGAGGTTGTTATAGTGCCAGCCGATGTTTCTAAAGCAGAAGACAATTTAAAAATTAAAGATATTATCGAAAAGAAATTCTCTAAACTTTATGGAGTTGTTGCTGCCGCAGGAGTTTATGGCTCGATTGGTAAGTTTAATGAAACTCCGATTGAAGATTGGACTGAAGCCATAAATATCAATTTAAATGGCACAGCCCGCACTCTTCATGCGGTTTATCCACTATTAATTAAAAATGGTGGAGGCAGAGTGATTCTCTTCTCGGGTGGCGGCCAAGGCCCCATGCCTAATTTTAGCCCCTACGTGACCTCTAAAGGAGCCATCTGGAGAATGACTGAAACTCTTGGAGCTGAGTTTGCCGCGGACAATATCTATCTCAATGCCATCGCGCCCGGAGCTGTTAACACTAAACTCTTAGAAGACCTCATTGCCGCTGGTCCCGAAAAAGTCGGTAGCGAATTTTATAAAAAATCAATTCAACAAAAAGAAAACGGAGGCCAATCACCCGAAAAGGCCGCTAAACTTGTGAGCTATTTACTGTCTGATAAATCTCACGGTCTCTATGGTAAAACTTTAAGTGCGATTTGGGATGAATACGATAAATTCACCGATTTAGAATCCATGAGCAAATCCGACATCTATTGTCCGAGAAGAGTTGTATCTAGCGACGGTAAAACTCGTTAAAGGACTCCTACAGTCACTGCATTTCGCCCATTGTTTTTAGACTGATAAAGCAGTTGATCCACATACTCAATAAACTCTTCTGCGTTTTTATATTTTGTCGTCCATTGAGCCACACCTAGAGAAGAGGTCACTGATATCTTTTTTTCTTGAAAAAGAAAATTATGGTCTTCAATCGTTTTACGAACACGTTCAGCAATACTTTTTGCCACATGCAACGGAGAATCGGGGAGAATAATCACAAATTCTTCTCCACCAAAACGCCCCAACAAGTCGTCAGAACGCAACACGGCATCTTTTAAAAGACGAGAGAGCTCTTTGAGTACGTAATCTCCAGCGATATGCCCAAAAGTATCATTTATCTTTTTAAAAAAATCGATATCCAGCATAATCACACTTAAAGGAAATCCCGCTTTGGCGACATCAATTGAAGAGCCCAATGAAGCTAAAATATGCCCTTTATTAAAAACTCCGGTCAAAGTATCGCGAGTTCCTTGAGCATGGAGAGATTCGGTAAATTTTGCATCCAAACTAGAATCCACATATTTAAAAACATAGCTTCCAATTTTCACCAAATCACCAGCCTGCAAAACAGCGGGTCTTGTGATTTTTTCTTTATTTAAAAATGTTCCATTGGTGCTGTTACAATCTTCCATGATGACGGAATTTTCCGATATCTTAATTCGAGCATGAAAACTACTTACGGCTCTTTGCTGAATAACAATGCCACATGAGGGATGTCGCCCTACTGACATCTCACCAGGATTGAGTCGATACACTCGCCCCATACTCTCCCCCTGCACCACAATGAAGGCAGGTTGTGATTTATTGGCTTCCGATAAAAGTTCTTGAACTCTCGCATCGGGAGAAGTTTCAAGCTCTGTATGAGTGCCCGTAAAAACATCATTCTCTTTCCATTTTTTACTTTTATCAGACGCCATTTTTAAAATCTCCCATCAGTGAAAAATCCTCAAATTAGAATTAGTGCAAAATAAATTTTCGAGAGCGCCTCTTTTAGAAGCCTCGACTTGTAAACAAATTGCAGGAAGTGAAACAAGCTTAATTTGATAGCCTTGTCGCCCTTGAGCTAGACCCCATGAAGTTTTTAAATCACTGCTAGATGCATAATATTGTCCACCGAGCGTGTCCGTTGAATGCCAACCTGACGTATTACTTCGTCCATCCTCGTGATCGTATGAACCATTAGAAATTCCCACTCCTGGAAGTGCTTCGGCAGTATACTCGGGAGTCGAATCAGGAAAAGGATTATAATAAAGAGCATCGAATTTAGTGGGTGCGCTTACCATTTTTAGAAAATCTCCACCACTAGGTCGCAAAGGATTTCGACCCGACATTCTTGCAGGGAATGTGCCAAGTATCATTTTCAGGAAATCAATTTGAAACATGCCACGACCATTATCATCTGGTTTTACAAATAAGTTTGCCAAACCCGCCATTCCAGAATTTGTTTCTACTTCAAAAGCTTGCTTAGGTGGCCCCACACGACTTCCAAAGGGTTTGGCCACACCTATAGCGGTCATAACTGGAAAGCCCCCTGTAGGCCAAAAAAGAATTTTGGGTTGAGCAATACCTGAGATGGCCACATGAACTGGATTTTGCCCTGAATCGACCAACGAATAACCCACTTTACCCTGTCGACCTGAGGTGCGCTCAATAACAACAGAACAACCACCTGAATTTATAAAATTCACGTAATTCATAAATAAACGAACATCTTGTTGTTCGAAATTTGCCATACTTTTCACTCTAGTGGAATAAGGATTGAGCCACATCAAAGTGGGGCCACTCGACTTAAGATTCCTGAGCAAATTATCTCGAAAAGTAGAAAGCATGGTGTCGTCTGCGCTCGCTCCACTCACAGAAAGACCCGAGCTAAAAGCAGTATCAAAATTTCCTACGGCTTTTTGAAATTGTGAGGCTTGATAATTGTTTGTTTCAGCAAAGCGATTGGTTGTGTATTCAAAATATTTTAAATTTTGATTGGCAGAATCACTACAAATTTGTTGGGCCTCAATACTCAATGCAATGATAGCTGCGTTAATCGCAATATAAATGGGGTTATAAGAGGGGGCTGGGGATGGAATAATGGGCGGAATATAACCACCACCCGTAAGAGCGTTTTTACACATGTCCGTAGTGTCAGTCGTTCCTCGTCCGCCTTCAAAAGCTGCGGGTTGATAACCAAAGGATTGCTGGCATATTCCAAAAACTTGCTCGGGACTTCCTACTTCACCACCTCCGCCACCATCGACCTGATCGCGAAAAGCTCCATTGAAACGACTTTGAGTCACATAAACATCAAAAAGAAGCCAACGATAATTTTGCCTCATTCGATAATTCACAAGTGAAATTCCATTCATGTAACGAGCCTGCCAAGAGGCTCCGCTCATAGCCGCTAAATCAACACTATTTTGCAAACTGATTTTGGATTGAACGAGATGTCCAACTGAAATCACCATACCAATAAGAATCACCAAAGTGCTGAGCATCATCACGAATAAAATAATAATTTGCCCACTCTTTTCCTGAATTTTATTCTTGAATTTAGAATGCTTTGAATTCACGAAGTCTTTTCGACCCAATATGGCCTAGAGTTTAGACTAGACTCAGACTTCGCTAAAAACTTCTGCGCCACGCGTCTACTAGTTGAATTTAGTAAACATAAAAATTGAACACTTTGAGAAGCCTTGAATTCTCAGGAACAAACGAAAATGGGCCAAGCTTTTTAAAAAAGCCCGGCCCTTCGCATTAATTACTTTTAAAATTGAAACTAATGATTATGGGTATGAGGAGGAGGAGGAATGGGTGAATTTTGCTCTAAAGTTTCTACACGCTTCTCTAAATCATTTCCTTTTTTAACCTGATTATAAATAAATAAAATTCCACCTAGAATACCAGCCCCTAAAAATGCAGACGGCCAATCAACTCCATTTTCAAAGATGGCGTGAGCCGAAGGCACCAAACTCCAATTGTGAGCACTTTTGCTAGACTTTAAAAGTTCAACCACAACTGTGTGATTGTATTTTAGAGGCATTTGAGAATTATATTTAAAAGGAACTGAGTTGATTAAGAACTCGCCCTTTTCTAAATCTACAATCTCAACGCCCGCTTCAGAATTTTTTCCAAAAACTAAAGTTTTTTCACCTTGAGTTTTTACTGGAATAAAATCTGGGTTAGCGCCCTTTTCAGCATAATATTTTTGATGAAGACCGATAATAAATTCTCGGTCTTCTTTGCTGAGTTGAGGCATAACTTTGTTAAGATAGACAGCAACATCTTGCTGATAATCTTTTTTAGCCCCAGAGTGTGCTTTTACAAATTGATTCAATTGGACCTTAACATTTAGAGCATAAGCTGGAACTACATTCACTAATGTGAATGCCGTAAAAACTAAATACCCCCAAATACGATTGCGTAAAATTTCCATAGTTCCCCTCCCGAGTTTCCATTATTAGGCGAGATTCTCTGTTAAACAACTGTTAATTTTTTAACAAGTGTCTAAGAATTAGCTTCCCAGATTCCACCCCATTCTGATCGAAGGGGTTGATTTTCTTAAGACAAGCACTAAAAACGGTCCAATCCATGGATAAACCATAAAGCGCACCGACGACTTGAGGACTCAAATTTTGTAATTTTATTTCAAAAACTGGGCGCCCCACTTTTTTAAGAGCCTCAAAAGTAGCCGCGGCCTCTTTGTTAAGAATTTCAGACATTGTTCTATTAGAAGCAAATTCAGTTGTTTTAAAAAAACTCGGAGCTTTAAAAATAGGATCCACTGAAGAAGGCCAATTTTCTAAACTTATAAAAGCATAGGAGTTAAACGAGGGCCCTTCCATAAACAATTGTAATAGAGAATGCTGATCGTTAGCTCCCACACAAGGGAGCGGGCAAGTTCCCATAGGCACACCTGAAGCCTGTATCTTTCCTAAACTCTCAGCCCAAAGCTGTTGAAACCATCGACCATACGAAAACAACAGCGAAGAATACATGAATTGAACTAAATTATTGTGGCCTCTCTCCGCCAAATCTAAAAGTCTTGCAGAGAGCTTTTGTAAATTTTGCTCTGCTTGAGTTTGAAAAATTTCTTGGGCACCTTTTAAAAATTTTCCGCAATCAACGCCAGAAAATGCAATAGGAATAGAACCCACAGGAGTGAATACGCTATAGCGACCGCCCACACTTTTCGCTAAATTAAACGCAGGCAAAGAAGCGCTTTGAGACCAATTCCACAAATCTCCGTGACCTTCAGTTGTCACCACAGCAAAATGTTTAGACAAATCCATTTTAGCTTCTTTATATTTTTCAACAAGCAAAGTTGCATTCACCAAACTTTCAATGGTGCCACCCGATTTTGAAACCACTAAAACAGCTGTTTTTTTAAGATCACAAGCATCTACCTGTAAGTGAAAGTGAATGGGATCCAAATTATCAAGAAAGCAAACTTTGCGTTTTTGCTTGCTATCAACACTCCAACTTAAGGCTTCGATGACACTTTGAGCTCCTAATGAGGAGCCTCCAATGCCCACCACTAATAGTGTCTCAAAGTTATCACGCCATTGGGCCACTAAATCTTCTTGTTTGGAATTTGTCTTAAGTGCAAGAAGCTCCGCTCGGTATCCGGAATATATTTTAGAGCTACTATCACCAGTGTATTTTTCAAAAGTCTTTTGAGCTTCAGCAAAATTCCATTTATTTTCTGGCACCCAATCTAATTGTTCTTGAGAATACAATGCATCTATTTCAAATTTTACTAAACTCATTTTTTTTAAAGACCTTTCTCAAAATCCAGGAAAAACACCAGCGCGAAGCTGTCGAGCTAATATGATGCGCATCACTTCGTTAGTTCCTGCACCAATTTCAATAAGCTTAGCATCTCTCATATAGCGTTCCACAGGATATTCTTTGGTATAACCGTATCCACCTAACATTTGAATCGCGTCTAAGGCAATTTTGGTAGCCACTTGAGCAGCAAAAAGTTTCGACGATGTGCCCAGCATTAAAGCTTCACTCGAAGACAAGCCAAATTTATCAATAGCCGCAGCGGCTTCATAAGTTAAAGACCTCGCAGCTAAATATTCGGCAGTAGCATCGGCCAACATTTTTTGTATCATTTGAAAATCCATTAAAGATTGGTCAAACTGCTTTCGATCAATCACATATCCGGTGGAATATTTAATACATTCACGAGCAATGCCCAATGATATTCCCGCAATGGTCACGCGCTCTAAAAGTAAATTTCGATTCATATGACCAATACTAGAACCTTCAGCGCCTACCAAATTTTCTGCAGGAACTTTGCAATTATCAAAGACTAGTTCACAAGTGGGCGAGGCTCGCATTCCAAATTTATTGAGTTTGCGACTCACGCTAAAACCCGGAAATGATTTTTCAACAATAAAAGTACTGATGTCTTTTTTGGTGGGACCTGTTTTCGCATAAACCCAAAAAAAATCAGAATGAGATGCGTTCGTGATCCACATTTTGGTGCCCTTTAAAAAATAAAAGTCACCTTGTCTTTTAGCCTCTGTTTTTAATCCAAAAGCATCTGACCCCGATCCAGGTTCACTTATGGCCATAGAACCAATCCATTCACCCGAACAAAGCTTAGGAAGATACTTTGCTTTTTGCTCATCAGAGCCATTAGCACTTAAATTGTTAACGGCTAAAATAGAGTGCGCCAAATAGGAAAGTGTGGTGCTTGCGCAGGCTGCCCCAAGCTCTTCCATCACCAAAGTCGCGGCCACCGAATCTAAGCCACTTCCTCCAAAACGAGTGTCTGCAGTGACTCCCAACAAGCCCATCTCACCCAATTTCTTCATAGCTTCAATGTTAAAACCTTGCTTTTCGTCGAGTTCCTCAGCCTTAGGGCGAAGTTCTTGGTCGGCAAAACGACGCACGGTTTCTTTTAGACTATGATGGGTTTCATTAAAAAATAAGCTCATGGGGCCTCTCTAGACCCTTTATAAAACCCCAATCAAAATAAAGAAAGCTCTGACTTATAAAATGAGTCTTCCAGCAAATTGACCGCCAGGAATAAATTACATATTCTGTTTTCGCATGAAAGCCATCGCAGATAGCGTCGAAGAACTCATCGGTAACACTCCCCTCTTAAGAACTCACAGGGCCCTGAATGATTTACCACTGGGTTATTGGCTTAAAGAACAAGGAGTCAGCAAAGCTCCTTCTCAACTAAAAAGTGAGCTCCTAGTTAAACTAGAGTTTTTCAATCCCGGCGGTAGCGTTAAAGATCGTATTGCCAAGCACATTATTACTCAGGCTGAAAAACGCGGTGAAATTAAAAAGGGCGCCACAATTGTTGAGGCCACCTCAGGAAATACTGGAGCCGGTTTGGCTCTCATCGCAGCTCTGCGCGGTTATAAAGCCATACTCGTTATGCCCGACAAAATGTCGGCTGAAAAAATCAATGCTCTAAGAGCCTTCGGAGCTAGCGTTGTGATTTCCCCAAGCGAAGTGAGCTCTGAAGACCCTAACTATTATTGCAATGTTGCTAAAAGACTGAGCCAAGAAATTCCAAATGCGTTTTTAGCCAATCAATATTTCAATCCCGACAATCCCCAAGCACACTATGAAACAACAGGCCCTGAAATTTGGAATCAAACTGAAGGAAAGCTCGATGTTTTTATTGCAGGCATTGGTACAGGTGGAACCATGTCGGGAATCGCTCGTTATCTTAAAGAGAAAAATCCTAAAATTAAAATAGTAGGTGTCGATCCCAAAGGTAGTATTTATACCAATCTTTTCAAAACAGGAAAAATATTTGGCTATGAACGCTATCTAGTTGAAGGTATCGGCGAAGATGTGCTTCCCGGAAGCATGGATCTAAAATTAATGGATGAATGTGTGACTGTTAAAGACGACGAGTCTTTTTCAATGACCCGCATTTTAGCTGAACGTGAAGCCATTTTAGTTGGAGGCTCGTGTGGTTCGGCCTATTTTGGAGCCGTTCAATATTTGCAAAAACATGAGGCCGAAGGCGGCAAGCCCCTAAGAGCCCTTGTTCTATTACCCGACAGCGGAAGTCGTTACCTATCTAAAGTCTTTAACGATGGATGGCTCAATGAAAAGAAACTACCGACCGAATGGGGTGCCTTTAAACCCGCCGGAAAAATCTCCTACATCGATGGCGCTAAAAAAGTCCCCGGCGTATAAAATAAGATAGCTTGCTCAAGCTCTTCCCACTCTTAACGTCGCACAGTAAGTGCTTCTTATTCAAAAATTGATTGTAATTTAACGAAATCTTCACGGTCTAAATGCTTGAATCGGGCGATAATAAAAGAGTGAAGAAGTTATTATTTTTGAGCTTAGCCTCAATGGTCTCCATTGAGAAGTCCTGGTCTCAAGCAGGCCCAGGTGGTGGCACACCCTCTACTGTAGACACTTCACAAAGTGCTGCCGATGCTTTGGCCGAACGAGAAAGGGCCCTACAACTTTCGCAACAAATTTCTTCAATTAATAATAGTTACAACGACCAAGAAACAAGTATCAATTCACAAATATCGCAAGCCAAGCTGGCCAAAGCGCAATGTACAACGACATATGAAGACGCCAAAACGGCTGCCAATTCTCAAGCCGAACAAACTAAATCCAGCGCACTTTCAAATTTAATGAGCGGACTCATGGGACCCGCCACTCAAATGTTGGGGAACAGTGCCAATAGCGAAAGTAAAAAAAGCAAAGCTTCTTTTGAAAATGAAGTGAATGCTTATAACTCAGCAGCTGGAGATGTTGAAGCCACACTTAGAAAAAACGGAAAAGCTGTGAATGGCATTCCCACTCTCAGCACAAGTGACCCAGCGAGCGTTGAATCAATGGCCTCCCTTTCAACTACACAATTAAAAAATGCATGTAATGAAATTATGGATACAGCTCAGGCACACGGAGGCACGCTCAACAGTCAGGCCTTCATTGTGGCCAATAGAGATTCACAGAACTGCTTGGCTTCAGTCAAAGAAATGGAAACCCACTTTAACAACGCAAAAACTCAAGCCACCAACGTTAAAGACGGAAAATCCGCACAAGCAACGACTTTAGCTACCACAGCCATTGTTGCTGGGGCTGGACTCTGGGGATACAACACTCAAAAAAAAGGTGCTGAATCCACCAAAGAAGCCGCCCTTGATTCAGCCGAGAATACTCGAGATGCTTGCATTGACGGTTACGAGCAACAAATTAGCGATTTAGAAAAACAACTTGCCACTCTTGATAGCAGACGCGATGAAGAAATTGATTTTGCTAGACAAGCGGCCGGTCTCGCCGAAGATTATGCCAACTTAAATAGCAACACCTCTCAAGGCCCAGACCCCACACCCAACTTACCTATCAACCCTGACAGTTTGCTAAATTCCAACGACAACCTCTTACTGAGTGGTGCAAAAATAAACGACCCCACGCTTCCATCTTCTTCTGATGGCAGCGGCGACAACAACAATTCTAACAGCAACGCAGCCAACCAAGCCGCTAACGGAGCTGGCGGAGGCGGAGCCGGCGGCGGTGGTGGCGGAGAAGCCACACCACCCAATTGGACTTTCGGAAGCCCCTACCCTGGCAACGTCGGTGGCGGTGGTCTTCCAGAGCAACCTGGATCAGGAACATTCACCGCAGAAGGTGGCGGTTTCCCAGGAGGATTCAACTCTGCAGAAGATGCATTTGCGAGCTTCGATCCTAATTCAGACTATGGAGACGGAGAAAGTTCTGGTGGCTCAGGTGGTGCTGGCGATGGCGGGCTTTTATTGATGATGAAACGAGCACGACAAAGATTAACAGCTCACGCAGCTGAATTACTAGCACCCAACAATTACAACGCTATTGCTCGCAAAGACCCTCAACCCAACGCTCCCGATAGCAAACGTAAAGCCGCTAGCTTAAGTCGCTTGTGAGTATTGAATATAAAAAACGCATTTGAGCTCATTATTTAAATTTCCATATATCGAAATTTTAAATTCAAGCTCTGATTTATTTTCTTTTTCCACTCTAATGTCTTCATCAACCCAAGTGATAGAAGAAAACTTGGCATCAAACCCTTGAATGAGAATATTTGAATTTTTTTTAGTCGCTAAAGCATATACCCAACAATACAAACACATTCCATGAACTATAAGTTTCTCAAAACCACGAGACTTAACAGTGCTCTCGCTATAATGAATTGGATTATGGTCGCCCGAAACCCAAGCAAAGGCCAGAAGATCGTTTTTTGAAAAAGAATGCTTTTCAATCCAAAGTTCATTCATCTTAAGACATCTCTCTTACAAATAATGTAGTAATTGAGCGCGAAATCACTTCGTCGTTTCTATAAAAATTAGTTGTAATTTCTAGCAATACAAAGGGATTAGCCGACTTTCGCTTACTCAGAACTCTCGTAATTCTTGGTGAAGTTCTAATTTCATCACCCACAAAAGCTTCTTTTAAATATTCAAACCTCTGAGTGGTGTGTAACAATTGCGCCAACTCAATTCCCAACACATCAAAAAGATAAAAATCGGCATCACGCAGACAAGCTAAAAAAACCTGTGGTACTTTGTTATTAGAGTTATGAAAATCAGATTTTATAGGAATGCCTACGCTTCTTTGAAAATCATTAACCCAATTTTGATTAATTTTGAAAAAAAAATCTGGAAACTGGCGATCAGTCAATTCATGAGTAAGGGAGTCTAATTTTGCGGCCACTGAAAATCCTTCTCCTCTTAATAACACTTTTTCAGCTCAGCACCACAGTGCAAGCTAAGGCGCTATATTACCCGCAAAACATTGAAGACCTCTATCACGGAATGTCGGAACCCTTTCTTTCTTTGGCACATTACGGCATACAATACAAAAATCGCTTAGCCTTTCACCAACAAGAAAATTCTGCATTAAGCCTTCATGCGGCCCTTCCTTTCGGCTCTCGAAAGCAAGAAATTAGAGCCTCAGGATGGGCTTGGGGTATCGGCGGAGGTGTTAGCGATTATTTAAATAAAGGCGACCGAATTTTAGCCCCTTCCATTTATTTTTGGGATCTCATGATTGGTCGAGGCACTAATGAAGCTGATTTAGGCTCTAATACTGGTCTATTAGGTTTTTTTGAAATTGGCTTTAGAGATGAGCGACCCAATTACCTCAATGATCAAAGGCAAGTTCTTCACGATGCTGATCGATTTCTACCCGAACATCGTCATAGCTTTAATTTTAGAATGGGAGCTCGATTTCACCCCCTTGGCGAAGGTCTAGTTGAACAACACCCAAGACATTTTTCTACATCGATCTATGTACTTGTTTCTGCACCTTATAAATCTACAGAATGGAGAAGCCAAGTAAACTTCGATATTTTGGCAAGAGTTAATTCTTGGTACATTTTATCTTGGGAAAATTCCATCTTTAAATCCTTTGATAAAAAGCGCGTTTACATTGTGGATGACGTAAAACACGTATTCTCGATGGGACTTAAAAATGATTTTTATTTTAGCCCAAGAAGTCTTTTTCAACTCGGATTTAATTGGAAGTACCTAAGAGGATCAGAACGCCACTTTATTTCCCCTTGGCCCTCCTTGCTCGCAAATTTTAATTTAGCTTTTTAATTGATAATGATTATAACAAATTTCAAAATCCGATATTAAGCAAATCTGTAGCTTTGAGTCTCATAAATTCAGGAATAGATCGCTCAACTTGTCTTGCCATTAACCGAGTGTCCAGTTCACTTCGCAAGACAAAAAGTGAGGTCAGTAATTTATCATCTGAAAGGTTTTGATTTCTTAGCAAAACTAAAAGTTCATCTTTTTCATTGTTTAATCCCATATTGCCCAGAGTTTCAAAATACAGAGTCAAGGAGTCCATAGACTTTCCCTCTTGCCTAAGCACTCGAATCATTCCATCAATGGCCGCAATTAACGCAATTCGATTGGCCATCTCAAAAAGGTAGGCAGGCTTAATTTGCCCTGTTGTTTCAATGGCCGCTGCAAAAAATAAAGCCACGCAGAGTTTTTGCTTTTCCCAATCTCCCACATCTTGACGGGCACACTCCGCGCGAACTTTTTCGACTCTAAAATTAAAATACTGACCAAAAACGAAGCTTGAGCCTACAAGCTCTTCTGCAAAAAGGTTCCAACGATCTGATGATATATTTTTAAGTTCACCCGACTTATAGAGCGAATAAAATTCTTGAACTTTTGATAATTTTGAAATTGCTAAATTGCCATTTAATAAAGCGGAAAAGCTAGGCCATAGAATCGAAACTAAAAGCAAGAAATAACAAAAAATTCGACTGAGCTTATTCGACAAAAAGAATGACCAATCCAAATAAAGTGGAAGACGTTTTTTATTAAAATATCTCAGCCCCAACCATGGAATGATTAAAAGAATAAAGATGAAAATTAAGAACTGCTCCAACCTGAGACGATGAAAAAATAATAAATCTAAAGAGGCGCCACTGATCATCATAAAAGGGTCTAAATTATTTAAAGGCGACAAGACCCTCGACCAAAAGAAGCTTTTTAAAAATAGAGCCAACATAAGACTCAAAACCGAAAAGGACCATTGGCCAGCGCTTATCGTTTTAGTCACTAAATTTGTGCGATGAATCTCTGTCGGCTTTTGATCGATATAATTATATCGAAGAGTTGGATTTTTTTGAGTCTTAGTGCGCGTCGCATTTTCTTCGAGCACCTCAGTTTTTTCGAGCGGTAATTGCTCCGCCCTCCAACTGAAATCTACTTTGACTTTTCCAATTTTAACTTTAAGTTTTGTATCGAGGGGCGTGAATTGTCTTTCTCGAAATTTTTCTTTTTCATCTTCTATAAAACTACCAAAACGCGAATTCAAATCACGCAAAATAACTATGGTTCCGCTCCATTCAAATTCTAAATGCAATGAAGATACCGAACGAGACTCCAAAAGAAGGTCAGCAGCCTGCGAGCGACCAAAGCGTAGCTTTTGCCCTGGACGCAACTCAAAGCTGAGATTTCGACCCTCTATATTGAGCTCCAAAACTAAAAGATTCACTCTCTTAGTTTGAAGGAGCCCTCAGACTTTGTCTACTTGTTCTCGGCTGCGCGTTTCTTCTGGTATTCCTTAATCATTTCCTCTTGGACGTTACGAGGAACAGGCTCATATTTGGCAAATTCCATTGAAAACTCACCCTTACCTTGAGTGGCAGAGCGAAGATCTGTGGAATAACCAAACATTTGAGAGAACGGAACGTTTGCAGAAGCTGTAAAATAACGCTCTACAGTTTGAGATTCTAAAATAACTCCGCGACGTTGGTTAAGCTGACCAATAACAGTTCCTTGGAACTCTTCAGGGGCCGCAACTTCAACCTTCATAATAGGTTCCAAAATAACAGGACCTGCGGCTTTGTAATTCTCACGGAAGGCTGCCATAGCTGCCAATCTGAACGCTAATTCAGATGAATCCACAGGGTGATAAGAACCGTCGTTAACGTTAACCTTAACGTTAACCACAGGAGCACCAATCAAGAGACCTTTTTTGAGCTGCTCTTGGAATCCTTTATCTACAGCAGGGATGTATTCCTTAGGAATAGATCCACCCACAACTTTATTTTCAAATTCATAAGTTTTTCCAGCATCCGCAGGAATGGGTTCGAAGAATCCAAGCACTTTCGCAAATTGTCCCGCACCACCAGTTTGCTTTTTGTGAGTGTATTCGTAATCCGCTTTTTGAGTGATCGTTTCGCGATAAGCCACTTGAGGATTACCCACTTCAACTTCAACACCATATTCACGTTTCATACGTTCTACGTAAATTTCCAAATGCAACTCACCCATACCAGAAATAAGAGTGTCACCAGATTCTTCATCACGAGACACACGGAAAGTTGGATCTTCTTTAGAAAAGCGGTTCAATGCTTTTGAAAAGTTCACCTGAGCATCGCGATTCTTAGGCTTAACGGCCAAAGAAATTACGGCATCAGCTACGTGCATAGAAGTCATAGTGTAATCGATCTTACCGTCAGTAAAAGTGTCACCCGAAGAACATTCCACACCGAATAGAGCTACGATATCGCCCGCAACTGCCGTTTCAACATCGTGCATTTCATCAGCATGCATTCGAACTACGCGAGGAATTTTAACTTTTTTATTTCCAGCGTTGACGTTAAAAATAAAGTCACCCTTATTGAGGGAACCTTGGTAAATGCGCATATAAGTTAACTGACCATAACGACCATCTTCCAATTTGAACGCCAAACCCACCAATGGAAGTGTCGCATCTGATTTCAAGATGATTTCTTTTTCGCCATCTCGTTGGTCAAGCGCCTTATTCACAACTTCATCAGGATTTGGAAGATAACGGCAAACACCATCCAAAAGAACTTGCACACCTTTATTTTTGAAAGCAGTTCCTACAAACACAGGAACAAACTTTAAAGAAAGTGTTGCTTTACGTATCGCTGGAATTAATTCCGCTTCAGTCACTTCTTCTTCGTTGAGGTATTTTTCAGCAATTTTATCGTCAAAATCGCCAAGAGCCGCAATCAAATCATTTCGAGCTGCAGCACATTTTTCTTTATATTCAGCAGGACACTCTTCAGCGCGAATGTTTTCACCATTATCGCCATCGAAGAAATAAGCCTTCATATTTAACAAATCGACCATCCCTTGGAACTGATCTTCAGCGCCCATGGGATAATTCACCATCCATGCATTGAGCATAAGTTTGTCGCGAAGCATGTCGACTACGCGGAATGGGTTGGCGCCTGCGCGGTCCATTTTATTAATGAAAGCCAAACGAGGCACGCCATAACGACGCATTTGACGGTCTACAGTGATCGATTGAGACTGAACGCCCGCAACCGCACAAAGAACAAGTACCGCACCATCAAGAACGCGGAGTGCGCGCTCAACTTCTACGGTAAAATCTACGTGTCCGGGAGTATCAATTAAGTTGATATTGTAATCGCCCCAAGTGCAATAAGTGGCGGCCGATTGAATAGTGATACCTTTTTCACGCTCAAGCTCCATGAAATCCATGGTAGCGCCCACACCGGACTTACCCTTAACTTCTTCGATTTTGTGAATTTTTCCAGTGTAAAACAACACACGCTCAGAAAGTGTGGTCTTTCCAGAATCGATATGGGCCGAGATTCCAATGTTTCTAACTTTTGTGATATCGCCTACTTTTGCCATTTTTTATTGCTACCTTTTCAAAATTAAAAATTACCCCAAAGCTATACTATACTTTGAGCGCTACTCCTAGCCCGTCCGCAGTGGGAATGACTAAACATTTTAAATCAGGATTAGACTCGAGCTGGGCCCATGTATCTGCCATAGCATCGAGACTTTCTCTTTCGACGGAATATAGTCGATTTTCTTCAGAAAATGCAGATATTTCTATACCCTTTTTATATAAAGACATAGCGCCCCAAAGATACGCATTATCTATAATTAAAAGACCCCCTTTACGTAACAAAGGAAGCAAAAAGCGCACATAACGAGGGTAATTAATTTTGTCGGCATCAATAAAGGCAAAATCAATCTCACCCCAGTCTCGCCCCTTTAAAACTTCAAGAGCCTCACCCTCGCAGAGTTCCAAACGGCCATGATCTATTTCAGAAGCTAAATTTTGCCTCACAAGCGCAGCATGCTTAGGATTCCGTTCGATACTGACAAGCCTTCCTTCTGGTCCTAGGGCCCGCAAAATCCACGATGCGCTGTAACCACCTAAAGCCCCTAATTCGATCCCTTTCTTGGCATTTATTGAGGTCAAAAGTATTTCAATAAGCCGCCCCTCCAAGGCTCCAATGCTAATATTCCTTAGGGCTTCTTTTAAAGAACTCTCAAGAATTTGCTTTTGCTCTGAAGTCTCTTTTGCAAAAACCGCTTCAACTGTGGCGTCCAAACAACTGGAACGAAAATCTCTCCGCAAACCATGCGATCCATGATGAACGAGCTCAGAAAATTCCCACTCTGCTGATTTTAAAACTTCATTCAATACATTGTTTTGGCTATCAAAGTCCCTAAGTTTTTCCTGAATGGCCTCAAAGTTCTGACGATCAACCCACTCTATAGTCCACATGTAATTGGCATGAGTCGATTTTAACTGCAAAATCTGGGATCTAACGAAACCCGGAAAATCACTCATAAACTTCCAGCGTTCCTGACAATGAGCCCTATAAGCACGCTCCTTATCGATTTTCAAAAATACACGCTCGGTGCAATAGAAAGACATGAGCTCAGCTCTTATCCTATTTAGCCGTCCATGATAAGCATAAAGCTATGGGACAAGCCAAAGTTATAGTCACCGGAGGCGCGGGATTTATTGGGTCACAATTAGTTCGAGCCCTTTTAAAATCGGGAACTCATTACGATTCCATTTTGGTGATCGATTCAATTGAGGCTTTTAAACAAAGACCCTGCACCCAGAGTTTTAGAAATCAAATAAATTGCATTGAAAGTGAGGACTTTTTAGAAAAACTCACTGAATTTAAACCTGAAGTGATTTTTCACATGGGCGCCTCCTCTAGCACTGAAGAGTATCGCGAAGATTTCTTAAAAAAAGTGAATATCGATTATTCCAAAACTCTTTGGGATTATTGTATTCAAGAAAAAATTTCTTTTTTCTATGCCAGCTCTGCCGCCACCTACGGCGATGGCTCACTAGGCTTTGATGATGACCCCGAAAAATTCTCTCAATTAAAACCACTAAACCCCTACGGCCGCAGTAAATTAGCCTTTGACCTCTTAGTTCAAAAGGATATTGAAAAGGGAAAGGAGCCCCCACGATGGGCTGGCTTTAAATTTTTCAATGTTTATGGACCAGGAGAAGAACACAAAGGATCACAAGCTAGCGTTCTTTGGAGTGCGCGCAAGCAAATCAAAGACAAAGGCATTATCAAACTTTTTAAATCCCATCGCCCAGAATATAAAGATGGCGAACAACTTAGAGATTTTGTTTATGTTGGTGACATAACCGATTGTCTCATTTCATTTTATAAAAAAACTGCAAAAAATGGAATCTATAATCTAGGCTCGGGACGAGCCAGGAGCTTTAAGGATTTGGCTCACGCAGTTGCCGCTGCCTACAAAGTACCTGCCCAAATTGAATACATACCCATGCCTGAACACTTACGTCCCCACTACCAATATTTCACCGAAGCTAAAATGAATCGCCTCCTTGCTTCGGGAGCAGAATTTAAAAAAACCACTCTTGAAGAAGGCATTCGTCTCTCCATTGAAGACATCGAGAACGCATAATGAAGTTTTTTGTTTTATTAGTTCTTATTTTATTGAGTTATAACTCAAAAGCTTCTTGGGAAACCCTAGACAATTACATGTTCTCCTCCCCCCGCAACACTGACGCCCTTATTGTAGCGAAGGATGGAAAAATTCTTTTTGAGAAATATGCCAATGGCTTTGATGCCCACAAAAGCCACTTACTCTGGTCGGCCTCGAAATCCTTATGGCAACTTATTGTGGGTCATGCCGTGTTTGAAGGAAAAATTAAAATTGAAAATTCAATTTGCGATTATCTTTCTCAATATAAAAACACCACAAAATGTAAAATTCGGATCCAAGACTTGCTCGAATTCAGCTCGGGCCTAGATTGGGAAGAAAGCTACGAAAAAACTCCCACCGAATCCTCTGTAGTGGATATGCTTTTTTATCACGGACGTAGCGACATGGGCCGATATGTCCTAAAGAAAAAAACTGAAGTTGAGCCTGCTTCAAGATGGCAATATTCCACTGGAGACACTGTAATCTTATCGCGACTTCTTGCAGAAGTTTACGGAAAAGAGGATTACGCCAAGTTGCCCTTTAAGTTTTTCAACGAAGAACTTGGTCTCAAAAGTTTTGTAGCCGAAGCCGACCCTAAGGGAACTTTCACCGCTGGAAGTTTTTTATATTTAAGTCCCTACGACGCTCTAAAATTGGGTCATAAATTAATTGAAAAGTATAAAAATCCAAGATCGAGCATGAGTCTGCCTCAAAACTGGCTTAAGGATTCTTGGACAACGGCCTCTTCTCTTTTAATTAACCCCGCTGATTGGGAAACAGCCGATATTTCAGGTCGACATTGGTGGATAAATTCTGCTGTTGAAAAGTGGAATGTGCCTTTGCCTTATCCTAACGCGCCTAAAGATTTGCTAATGGCTCTAGGTCACTGGGGTCAAATGATTGGAATTAGCCCCTCAGAAAATCTTGTTGTTATTAAGTTCGCCAATCAACGCGACGGTCTTAATATTTTTGATGAAATTTTCAAGCAAATCCGATTGGCGATGAATCCAAAATATGAAGCTAAAAAAACACCAGACTATAGGGTTGTTAATCCGCTGAAAAAGTTTCATTTTCCCAATCCACTGGATAAATGGCATTTACTAAAAATTGCACAAGCCTATCAGGCTCGCCTATTTTGCAGTTGTTATTTTGTCATGAAGCAAAGCCAAGACTATTGCACTCAATATGTTCACGATGACCGGGTTCCTGCTTGGATATTGAAAATTAAAATCCATGAGGATCAAAAACGAATTGAGGGAATTATCGGACTATCTTCAGTATCGGCCAAGTACCGGAATCCACAAGAGGGTTGCCGTTTTGAAAACTAAGAAAGCTTAGCGTAGAAGACAGCTCACTCCTGTGCTATGCCCTTTCTCAATGAAAGGCGTTTACATCCAAACCTATGGCTGCCAAATGAACGTGTCGGATTCCGACCGTATGGAAGCCATACTCGCCGGCCTCAATTACGAGAAGGTCGCCCAACCTGAAACTGCCGATCTTGTTTTAATCAACACATGCAGTATTCGTGAAAAAGCTGAAAATAAACTCAGTAGCTTTGCCTATGAACTCAGAGAACTCAAAGAAAGTCGCCCTGAAATGCTTTTAGGAGTCACCGGTTGCGTAGCCCAACAAGAAAAAGAAAATATTCTCAAAGAACTTCCTTTTGTGGATATCGTTCTAGGTCCTGACAACATCGACGATCTTCCCATGGCCATCGAGCGTTTAGAGCGCGGTGATGCCGATCAATTTTTAAATGCAAATTTTGGTGAAGAAAGTCGAGTTTGGAGCACCAAAACTTTAATTAAAAATCCTGGTCCTGTAGCTTTTGTGAATGTCATGAAAGGCTGCGATCATTTTTGCAGCTATTGTATTGTTCCTTGGACTCGCGGACGCGAAAGATCTCGCCCAATTGACGACATCATTCGCGATTCAAAAGAACTTGTCAGTCGAGGAGTTCGAGAAATCACTTTTCTAGGTCAAAACATAAACACTTTTGGAAAGCGAAGTGGAGAAAGTTTGCACGAACTTTTCTACCGAGCCCATGAAATTGAAGGACTCGAGCGCATACGATTCACAACCTCTCACCCAGGCGACATCAAAGATGAATTGATCGAATGTTTTAAAGACTTGCCAAAACTTTGCAGCAATTTTCATCTTCCGGTTCAATCAGGATCCAATAAAATTTTACGCGGAATGCGCCGATTTTATACTGTCGAAGAATACTTAGAAAAAGTCGCCAAGCTTTTAGAAGCGCGACCAGACATGTCTTTTTCTACTGATATTATCGTGGGTTTTCCCGGAGAAACTGAAGAAGATTTTATGGCCACCTACGATCTTCTCGAAAAAGTTCGCTACGATAACGTTTACTCATTTGTATTTTCACCTCGACCAGGAACACCTGCCGCCCTCAGAAGCGAAGGACAGATTCCTGAAATTGAAAAGCTCGCTAGGCTTTCCAAGCTTCAACTACGCGCTAGAACAATTTCTGAAGAGCAGCACAAAAAAGAAGTTGGTAAAGTTAAAGAAATTCTTATCGAAGGACCCAGCAAAAAAAATCCCGCTAAATACACGGGCCGAACCTCACAAAACGTTCCAGTTCACGTGGATTACGACCCCGCTATTACTATTCCAGGACAACTCATTCATGTGGATATTTTCGAGGGAAGCATCACGAATTTAAGGGGTCGTCCTAGCGAAAATTCTGCCAAAAACATTTCGCCAATTCCAAGCGGGCTTTCGAGCACTGGCTCGTTTCTCGGCCAACAAATCTAAAGCTAAATCTCTCAATACTTTTCTATGATTGTTTAGCAATCTGCAGAACTCATATTGTTCATCCTCTGTAGGCGCTCGCAATAAATCCTCATTATATTTTATAGCGTTCTGCTTATAGAACTTTACCCAATAAGTGGTCCAATCATGTTTCGAATGAAGACTTAAGGCTTTTTGACTCAATTCAAACTCTAAGCCTTTATCATGATAAAGTTTAGGATTAATTCCATTAAAAAAAGTTAATCCTCGAGCGAAAAATCCAGATTTTCCTAAAAAATGTTTGAAGGCATCAATTCTTTCAACTTCTTGTCGAATACCCTTTGGTCGCTCATAAGTGCTTTTCTTTTTATCTCCAGAAAAACTTATATTATTGGAGACAATTTCATGAGTGAGCCAAGCCGAAGAATAATCTAATTGTTCTACAAAACTTAATCGCACAAGATAAATAAAGGCTTTTAATGCTTCAGAATCTGCCCCTACATGCTGCTCCTTGATGGATTCAATAAAAGCATTAAACATTTTTATTTGTTCAGCCAATCTTTGCATCACTTCATCGGGAACAAACAAACTACTCAAATGAAAACTCATGTCGTGCAGATAATGATTATCCAATCGCGCGGCATCGGGCGGGGCTATTGGAAAGGCAAATTGCGTTCTCAGAGCTTCTAAATAAGACTGAAGTCCAACTTTCGGCTGGTCATAGAAAGTCACCGCGAGCTGTGTTTTACCACGTTTTTTAAGTTCAGAGTTTATCCAATTGATTCGGGAAACTAATTCTTGAGCATCGGGGAAAGTGATTTCTTCGCCTTTTAAAGTAACACCTAAAAGCTCAGCCGCTTCAGGACCAGCAACATCTAAAATCCATCGAGGATCCCCTAAGGGATCATACACAACGGTTCTATGCTTCGAGAGCCATTTTTCATGATGATGCCGATAAACTCTAATTTTTCCGCCAAATTTTCCGGGCCATTCTCGCTCGAATGAAAGTACCGATTGATTTGTGCTGTAATCCATATCGAGGCCACTCGTCGTAGTTCCAGCGAAAGGGTTAGAATTGAAAAGCTCCAACAAATCATCTTCACATCCAGCAAAACTTTGTGAACTGAACAATACAAACAAAGCGAGTATTGCGCATGTCCTAAATGTTTTTGAGCATGTTCTAAGTATTATAAAGAAGTGGGATAAGGGCTTCTTCACGCCAAGGCCTTTTATCACGCCTCCGCCCCCAACTCCATTTCAAAGAAAGCTATAACTGTGCGACGTTAAGAGTGGTAAGGCATTCGAATATCGTTAAATTTTCACAATAAAAATAAGTACTTAAGAACAAAATAAATCTATAAATTTGAGTGGGGTAGCCATCACTAGAATCCCACTATGAAAAACCCACTCTTTACGTCGCACAGTTATACATTGATCATGCGGGAGCGGTCGCTTTTAAGCTGGAGATAAGCCCAGATGGCCATGAGCAAGAGCATCCAAGAAACGACCACGTTAATTCCTACGCTCGAAAGGAAAACTCCTAGAATCCAAACAAAAGCAAACACAGTTAAAGACGTAGATTTATCAAAGAAAAATACAAAACTAGGCTTCCAAACTTTATAGGGACTTAAACACCAACCTAAAAACAATCCATCAAACAGTAGACCGCATAGCGCTGCTGAATGCCAATGACCTCGAGTGGGCGGCAAAAGCAAAGACATCGACAAAGTGGCCAACCAAATTGCAAATAACCTGGATCCCAACAAAAAACCCAAAAGCCCGGCAATCATAAAAACTTTCATTCTCAAAAGTGAGTCACCAATTCCCACAAGCAAAACTGAATTGAGCCAAGCCCAACCCTTAGAAATTAAGAAAACGAAGGGCGCTATAAAGCCCCAAAAATGCCATTGAAGATTTTCACCCCTGGCTTCTTTAAAAAACTTTTCGCGACTCTTTGGCTGAAGCATCATGATGAAAATTACTGAAAAAGTAAAAAATCTATAAAAAAATGAACCCAAATAAATTTTCCACCAAGAGGCATCGTCGGACCATGTTGCAAATAAAGAAGTCGACCATATGGCCAATGGCTCCACCAAAAAGCTGAACAAAATATAATGATGAACTTTTAACTTTGAAAAAATCTTTTTCTTATGAGCAGCTCTCGAAACAAAAAACAGCAACAACCAAAAAACAAGCCAAAGCGCCGCGCTAAACTCCGGCAATCGACTCAATTCATTATCAATCCAATTTTTGCTTTGAATTCTCTGCCACAACTCATGAGCAAAACTATAAAAAAAGTTTCCAACGATTGATGGAAGCGAAAGTAAATTCCATGAGGATAGCCAAAAGAGACTCAGCAAATACCCCATACTCAAACTGAAAGAGAGAGAATATCCCAACACCATTAAAAAAATCGTAAACCAGGGGCCTAATAAAATTCCATTATTCGCCATTCTGGCTTGTCCAAACCAAGGCTGCCAACCTCGCGAGGGCTCCTTGGGATCCCAAACTTCTACCCGAACAAACAAACGTTGCGAATCGGCAAAAAAAGCTCGAACTCTAGGGTGATTGCCTATGGAAGTGAGTCGAAAATCTCTTTGAAGTTGAGTTTCAAAAAAATCCTCAAGCATCGAATAGCGCTGCTCTCGAACATAGATAATATCGCTCTTTGGAAGCAATTTTCTTCCCTCTGGACTCCAAAGCCATGAACGATAAATTTCCAACACGGCCTGTCGTTTAATAATACTTGTATCAATTCCTAAACGTAGCAGGAAAGGAAGAAAGGCCACTGCAAAAAAGAGCATCCATACCCATAGCTTCTTTTTTGTAATCGATGGTTTTTGTGCTATTTCTTCAATCATGTCTTACATCATCGCCGCTAAACGCAGTCCCATTGCTTCTTTTCAAGGATCTCTCGCCAACTTGAGCGCCCCCGAAATCGCCGCCCAAGTCATCAGTGCCGTGCTCAAAGAGACTCCGACAATACAAGCCCAAGACATCCAAGAAGTCCTCATGGGTTGCGTACTCACCGCTGGAGTGGGTCAAGCCCCCGCCCGGCAAGCAGCCCTCAAGGCCTCACTTCCTGAGAATACACCGTGTACCACCATTGGGAAAGTTTGCGGATCAGGTTTAAAAACAATTATGCTCGCCGATTTAAGCGTGCGCGCTAAAGAATGCCAATTAGTCTTAGCTGGCGGCATGGAGTCGATGACACAATCGCCCTATTTAATACCAAAGGCTCGCTCTGGTGCGCGCCTGGGACACGCAGAAATTATTGATTCGATGATCAAAGATGGCTTGTGGGATGTTTACAACAATTATCACATGGGAAGTGCCGCAGAAATCTGTGCTCGAGAACATAAAATCACTCGCGAAGCCCAAGACGCTCATGCCCAAAGTTCTTACGAACGCGCCATGGCAGCACAAAGTAAAAAACTTTTCGATCGAGAAATCGCTCCCATAAAAATTAAATCAAAAAAAGGTGACGTTTTATTTAGCGAAGACGAAGAAGTTAAAAAAGTTGATTTTTCAAAACTCTCAACTCTTAAACCTGTATTTCAAAGTGATGGCACCATTACAGCCGCCAACGCCAGCAGTTTAAGCGATGGCGCCGCTGCACTCTTAGTGGCTTCTGAAGATTTCATAAAATCAAAAAACATTAAGCCCCTTGTTCGAATAGTTGCGCAATCACAAGCTGCTCAAGATCCTGCCTGGTTTAGCACCGCCCCTGCAGCCAGCATTAAAACATTACTCAATAAATCTGGAAAAAAAACTTCAGACATCGACTTTTGGGAAATCAATGAAGCTTTTTCTGCAGTAGCGATAGTAAATCAAAGACTATTAGACATTGATCCCGATAAAATAAATGTCCGTGGAGGAGCCGTAGCGCTTGGCCACCCTATTGGTGCCAGTGGTGCCAGAATTCTCAGCACTTTAATCAACACACTCATCGATGAACGTAAAAAATTTGGAATCGCCAGCCTTTGTATAGGTGGAGGCGAAGCCGTTTCCCTACTTGTGGAAAACATGAATGCCTAATTTGAATTTTCCACATTCATTTTTAATGGAACCCATACTCAAGGAACTCGATAAAATCTCTGCGCTCGATGTTGCAGAATTATTTTTATCACCTTTTGTACACCCTAAACTTTTATGCGAAGCCACCACCGAAGCGGGCCCCGCCAATTGGATCGTCAATCGAAGCGATATTTACGATCCAACACTCGAGGCTCTTCTAAAACATCCTCTCAACGAGATATCTTCGCGTGCTGCTGAGAAATTAAAAATGCGGCGCTCAACTCTCACATTGCTCACGCCGCCACAAGTGCCGCCGAGCTTTGAAGAAATTCCCGAACATTCCGTAGAGGATCTTTTGGGTCACCCACTGTGTCCCTTTGAAGCCATGTTGTTTTTTTCTTACTCCACCAATGAAGATCATCGAGCCAGCAGCGCACTCAGTCTTTGCCGAAGAGTCCTTGAACACCCACCCGATTGGCGCATTAATCCTAAAGCCAAAGAAAAACTTGCAGAAAGATTTGGCGAAATGCTTTTAAATGATTCGTCTTTTACTGTGCGTTCTTACGCAGCAAGAGTTCCAATACTTGAAGCTTCAACACTTGAAAAATCAGCCAGCCAAGAAAGTCACTTAAACACTCTAGCAAGAGTTCTTCAAAACCCTGCTCGCTCTCAAGATTGTCTTGCTCTTGTTGCCAACGATCAAATTTCGCATGAATCCCAAATTTCAAGGATTCTTACATTAGACTCACAACTTCCACTAGATTTACGTCGATCACTCGAAACGAAGCTGAACGACCCCTTAAGTTTCCATATCAATAACTGGCACTTGCGGCAGTGAGTCTTAAGCTCTAAATTTAGTGCTGCTCCAAATTAATCAATTTTTTAAGAAATATAGCTAAGTTGTCGAAAACTTAAGCATGATTAAAATCAGACCATTCCAAACTTGTCTTTGGACTATGGTCTATCTTTTTTCTTTGAATTCAATCGCTGAAACACCTGCCGCCAAAAACGTTGTCTACGTGGCTCAAAAAACAGTTCAAAGAGGAATTATTCATATCGATGCACAAGGAAAAATTACAAAAACATTTTTTGAATTTCAAAAAGGCGACAAGCTCAAACCCCTTGGGTTGCTCGACGAAAAATTTCTACCCGTCACCAATAAAGATTGTAATTATATTTTTAACATAGAACGCAATGGTGAGGTGACAGGCGACTACGGAATGCCCGAGCAAGACTTCAACACTTTAACTCTAGGACTCACAGGAAAAGTAGAACTCTATCGCTGGTCAAGTTTTAATATCCCAGAAATAATTTCATCAAACTCTGAAAACGCATCTAAACTTTTTCACAAAGATGCTGTGCTAAAAAAAGTTTCAAGTAACGATGACAGCATCACTCTCGGTGGAGTTACGAAAAGCACGAGCGGAATCCATGTTGAGATCTCAAAAGCCCACAAAGATGTCGATTTTTATCAAATGCCCTTTTCTCAAGTGCCTCTAGAAAACGAAATGGGATTTTTCGATAAAAACAAAATTGCAGAAGCCAACGATGATTCTTCAAGAGATCTCTTTAAAGAACTTAACGAATACGAATCTATGAATTATCAATTTCACACTGTTGAAGTGATTGACTCTAAAAATCTCCCCGAAGGAGTAAAACTGCATCAGCGATTATGGGTAGCCTCTGTAGAAGAAAATGGACCCAACCTAATAGCTTATGCTCTTCCAAAAAAAGATAAGACTTTTATTATTCCAAAAGAAAATCTTCAGCTATTTAACAACGTTTCTCAACTTAAAGCCCACGTGGCAGAAGACCGTAGTTCTGAAATTGTAGCTCAAGCAGGCCAATATATTTACGAACGTGGCTTCGACAAAGATGTCGTACACTATAGCGTTTGCGGCGATCCCGAAGCTAGAATTTACGACCTTCCCATTGAAGATTATAAAAAGTTCACACTATCTCAAAATGAAAACTATAATCCCGCAAAGCACGACCACCTCAACAAGCTAGCTCCCTCTGCCCCACAACCCATTGCTCCTGACCCCGACAAGGGAGTTGAAGGAAGCCAGAGACAATATCTTGCAGAGGAAGAAAACAATGCTGGCAATGTTCATACTTCAAGTGAGCTTCCCAAATGGAGAAAAAGCAATGAAGACTTAATCCAACCTAAAAACAAGGATTGCGCCCCCAAAGGCGACAAGGAAAATGCTCCCTACTACGTTCTCAAAAAACCTATCCCCTTAGATAAAAGACGTCAGTATAAAGATTACATTATTGCAGCTGCCAATAAATGCCAAATACATCCAGCCATCTTAGAAGCATCACTTCATATCGAAACCGATATGAATGAGAAAAAGGAAAATAAAACAGAACTAAAATCTGTGCTCAATAAGCTCAAAAAAAATGCCACTTATGAAGACGCCGAAAATTACGTGATAAAAAATAAAAAGGATATTTGGGGTAAAAGCCTTGCCCAAATTAGTCCCGTTGAAGCGAAAATATATGGTTATAATTGGACAGGAAAATATTCCGAAACAGCGGCCAAAGATCCAAAGAGTATTTGGAATCCCAAAAATGCGATTATGGCTACGGCCATGGTTATGAAAAACTTTCGAGATTCCTCAGCAGTAACTACGGCAAGAAGTCGTGGCATGAATGTTGCCGATGCTACGGCCCATATGTTTAACCGCCCAGGCGAAGAAGGTTTTGCTGAGCAAGCAAGGTATATTTTATCAATGTTTAATCGAGGAGTTCGAGCCGTCAAAGCACTCGATCTCTACGTAGATCAACATGACCAATGGCCTGCTTCTTATGGACAAGTTTGGGCCGAAATGCCTAAAAATGAGATCAATTTGTCTGCCAAAAAAAGAACTCCCGGATATCTATGGGGACAAGACATAAACCGAGGACACGTTTACAAAGGTGCCGGACTCTGCGGCCCTTTACCCAAATGGAGTTTAGTGGCGCAATATCGCAAAGAATATTCAGAATCCATTGGCCCTGATGGAAAGAAAGTGTGGAAGTCGATTGTGATGTTTATAGAAAACATTTTAAGTCCATTTAAAAAATTATTTGTAGCTTCGGGAGCTGAAGTAAAATGAAAAATTTATATATTTATAACTTCTTATTTTTTATAATGAGCCTTTTTGTAAATCCAAATGTATTTGCCGATAGCCTAGGTGATTTTTATGTTTTCAACGCAAAAATGATTGAAGCCGAAGAAAGAGTGGCTGAGCTGGGAAATAAAGACTTCGCATTAAATTTAAGAAAAAAATACAATGAACTTAAAACAGAGAACCCCCAGTATCGTGAGTATATAGACAAAAGAGAAAACACTCTAAATTGGCTCTCAACTGACACTCAAACGGAACACCTTATTAATCGTTTAAGCGAAATTCATGGTGGAGAATTAATTATTTCACAATCTGATGATGGAAATTACGAGAAATCACGCCTTATCGCTCTTTGGGCTCGCTCACTTAGCTTAGAAATTGAACAATCTAAAAATTCAGAGGATAAAGCAAAACTTCCTCTCGTTTATTTTTTGCAAGGAAAGGCCGATTTTCATTTTTCTAGATTAGGCAGCGATTCACTAAAAAAGTTTTTAGATCTCAGCATAGATAATCAATCCAAATTCAAAAAATGGCGTATTGAAGCCAAAGAAATCATGCAACTCCTCAACACAAATCGCCAAGGACCAGAAAAAGAAAATGCAGTTAAAACTCATATTTTGAGCAACTAAACATTAATGCGACGCGTTTTTGAGAAATTTAAGCTTCGCTAAAAAAATACCGAATAAATTTCATGAGAAAGAATTTTCTATTTATATTTGCGATTACAGTTTTAATGAGTGCTTCAAAAGTCATAAACGCTGAAGAGCCAATGATTGTAGAATTAGATGAAGCCACTGCAAAATCTTTACAAGGGGGCAGCTCTACTAAAGCAACTCCCACAATAGCGCCAGTTCCCAAAGCCTCAACTCCAACAGTTACCAAAGCTGCACCAGCCCCAAAAACTACCGCCCCAAAAACAACTGCATCAAAATCAAACACACATACCTCAAAAGCAAATACTGCTAGCACTAATAAAAGCAAAGCAACTTCAGCCGTCCCCTTAAAGCCATTTAGAGAAAATGAAGAAATCATCCCAAACACCAGTAGACCTTCTAATGGTGCTATAGGAAGTGATGAAAGATATTGGTATTGGAGAAATCAAATAGTCAATCAAGCCCAAGTTCATCTAAGTCAAAAAAAAGAATCAAATCCATTTTATAAACTTAAAGTTAAAGTTAGCAGTCAAGATTCTAAATTAAAATTAAGCGACGTAAAATATGATAATGATAGAAATTTAATTCATGCCTATATGCAAGCCATTTTAGAAGATCCTCGCATTTTAGATTTCTTAATTAGAGAAGGAAATGTTGATGTTCACCAAAAAAGCTCTATGGGATTAACACCGCTTATGGAACTTCTGGCTGGGTTTTCTCCTTCTCAATATCCGAACACATACAATACAGTTGTTCAAAAACTTGTTTACTACTCAAGAAGCACTAGCAATCAATCGCCTCAAACTAGCTCGGGAAAACTTTATGAAAAAGATAACAACGGACATAGCGCCCTAAACTATGCAATTTTTCAAGCAAATCCAGATGCAGTTAAAATAATACTCGACAACACCCCAAGAAATGAATGGACCTTTCAAATGGCACAACAGGATAAAAGTTTTAACATACCAATTAATTATGCCAAAATGAGTCAATTCACCAAACAAGAACCTTACGTAGCAAGAGATGGGAAGACTTACTATAAAACTGTAGCTTTTAAAGTTAATCCTAATGTACAAAAGAATATTTTAAATATTCTTCAAACATACGGATCTCCGGTGGATACAATTGCCGCACAAGCCTATTTGGCTTCATTAAAAGCTCAATGACATTAAAGCATGGGTTGTTCACATGTTTAATTATCGTTCTAAGCTTTATTTCTAAATTTGTAAGCGCGGATGAGCTTCTTCAAATCAGTGTCATATTCAATCCGGAACTAAAAAATACTAACTTTGCACCCGGTGAAGTTTTTCATACTTTAGAAAATCAACTGGGCAATGAATACGCCGTTATAGAAACCATAAAAGCGCCCAAAAAATATTTCAAAGTTAAGACTTCTCTATTATGGAGATATTTTCCGAAATCAAAAAGCAATCGTGACATTCTCGATGCCCAAGGAAAACTTTTAATACCCAAAAACACCGAATTAGTTGAAAACGGAGTTAAGACGTATACAGAAAATGGGATGAACATAAACTTAGTTGATTTTTCGCCTTCTGGAGATCCAAGAAATTTCTTTTTGAGGAAAGAAGACTTCTTAAAATTTACAGACCCCCTCCCCGACAAAATTCCCGACTCTAACCCTCCACAAAACAATGGATTTTTTGGAAGCGTAATAAATTCTATTAAGTCTAAAATAACCAGTAAAACTTCGAATGAAGCTAATGACTGCACACAATCTGAGGCTAGAATGTTGAACACCAATCCCAATCCCGACTGCCAAGGGAGCGTGGGTTCTTGCGTAGGCTACTCCACTTCAAATGCCATTGAATTTGCCAATTATCGATACCTCATGGCTCAAATTGACCCTAAAAATATTGACCCGCGCTTTAAGCCAGTTCCCGCATCACTTTTAACAGAACCCCTATACTTACTTAGTAAAAAGTACGAACTAGAAAACAGCAAACTCGCCTGGGTATGGCGTGATCAAAGATACCTCAACAGTGGATATTCCTTTTTAGACGGAGCCTTTACTGGAGAAATGCTTTACACGCTTTCTACACTCATGAAAGACCCTAAAATTAGAGAAACATATTTTTTAAAACAAAACTCTAATCCAGCTCTAAAAACAGAAATTCTAAAATTAACCGAAGAGACCAAATTTAAAATTGATGCTCTTATAAAATCTACCTTAGAATTAAATCCCGAACTTAATAATCCCGCTTATTTGTACACCTTTTACGATATTGAAATTAACAACCCTTATAAACCCAATGAAAAAACTAATCTAAAAAAAGAAATACTAAAAATTATAGACGAAGCTCTTGAAAAAATGATTGCCATAAAAGGACAAGACAAAATTCTATATGACCAAAAATTTGCGAACAGCCTTGAGCCTATGAGTGTTTTCAATAAACGAGAACAAGGATTTTGCAATTCCGCAAAACTAGCCAAAACCATTGTTCGACACATATGCTCAAATATTTCATTACACCCACAAGGTTTGAAAAATATTTATAAAGGAAACCATGCCGTGAGCATCGTTGGTTTTATGGATCACGGAAACGTAGCCATCGTTCAAAATCCAAATGGTAAAGGAATCGAAAAGCTCAAAACAAAAGATATCTGTGAGGGACTTGATCAAATGTACACTTTAATGATTTTAGGCACGGACACTTTAATACCGAGTCAAAACTCTGACGATATTTACCCCTCTCTTCCGATAAATCACTTAACTTATCTTCCAGATTTAGCAGGAAAAACTCACTCAAGACCTAAAGTGACACAATAATGGCCTTAACGAGCTCTAGCTTTAAGATATAGAATATAGCCTTGGGGTGTTGGCTTGAATCAATTTAGAATCTTAGTAAAATTTAACTTACTGCTTTTGATCCTTCAATCAGCATCAGCACTAGAAAACACTTTAAGCGAAGTATTTTCAAGTACTGAAGAAAAGCCGATAATTGGATATAAATTTAACATAAGCCAAAAACAATTAGAGAAATTTCAATTTCCAGCTGGAGAACTAAAATTCAAAGAAAAAATATTAATTGGAGATAAAGAATTTTACAAAGTTCAAAGACTTTCCAACAACGAAGGGAATGTTGATTCTGAAACTTTTTATATTTCGACAAACTCTCCCTCGATAAAAAATCTTGAGGCTTCCGAATTTCAGAAAGAAATTGTAGAAGGTTTTAAAGACCTCGAAAAATGGACTTCCAACGCACTCACCAGCTTCAAACAAGCAGATCTCTCAAATTCTATTGATTCCTCAACCCTCCAAGAAGAACTCTTAGAAAAACTCGACAACTTCGTGCTCCTTTGCGATCAAAATTCTCTATACAGAAGCCAGGGTCAATCTCGAGTCAATGTTGCGAGTATAAACAATGAAATCTCTAGCACTAAAGACCCGGGCATGCGTGAAGCCTTAACTCACATTGCAGAAGCCTTCACAGCCTCTAGTGTAGACCCAAATCTAGGGAGCGAAAAATATATAAGTTATTGCGAAAATAAAATTGCCTTAGCCTATCAAAGCTTAAAAAAATCATCCTCATTATCGGCCCTTAAATGGAATACCTATGACGATGTAAAAAGTAAAATTCATGAAATTGGAAGTGATTCTGCGCAATATCAAAATCAATTAGATCAGAATATTGCAGAGCAAACTGCCCACAAAGAAGGCGCATACGCTGAAATGCTAAAAGATGGTTTAGCTTTGGATTTTTTGAATAATATTGGCGATGTTGTAGATGATTCCAATCCACTCGTGGGTGCTTCTAAACAACAATATCAAAGGGGTATGGATAGTAGTGCAGATTTTGAAAATTGGATGAGCCGAGAACTTCGAAATACAAACTCCTGCAAAGGAAGTGATGATCAAAATCAAAGTTACACGCCTGGTGTCTATGAGCTTCAAGAAGGCAAATGGTTCTACGCATATTCCAATGGAAAAGCTTATAAGTTACAAAATCAAAGCAAAAAGAAACTCAAACTTTTTATCGATAATCCAAACAATTTAGGAACCATCAGAGTTACGGCCTACAACCCAGACAACAATAAATATTATAATTTTAGTGTTCCTAAAGGCAGTTATGTAAGTTTCTACAAAACATTCAAAATGTGCTCTTTCTACAATAATCCGGTAGAACCCGCACCTAAAGCACCAGTGGCTGACGAAAGCCAAAGAGAAGGCTCCATACACACAAAAATTATTCCGCCAGCACCAGCGCCCAAACAAACAAAAGCTCCACCCCCTCCGCCTGCACCTGATCCAGTAGCTCCAAGCCAAAATCAAAATGGAACAGAAGTTACTGTAAGCGATAAAACACAAAAACTTATTGATATAGCTTATGAGGGTTCCAAGAAGTATCGAAACGAAAAAAGAACAATAACAGGTAAAAAAGCATCTTCAAAATCACTTGGACGATGCAGCATGTATACACTTATTGCAATGAGATCAAGCGGGTGCTTCGACCGAACAGTAAGAGGCGACGCCAAAACTATGGGCCCTACATTTCTTGACCAGGGATTTACCAATTTACTAAATCAACCCAACGCCGCAAATACCTACAAAACCCTTTACGACTTTCCTCCAGGCACCGTTTTAATTTATGGTGGGGGTGATGCGGGTCATATTGAGATGAGAACAAAATTTGGATTTGTGAGCGACTATTTTTCAAATACGCCAAGAACTGGCAGCAATGGTTCAAAAAGTGGTCGTAAAAGGTACCTCATTGGTGCTTATGTTAAACCAAGTTGTGGAGCAGGTAGTTTATGAAAATAAATTTTTTCCAAAGTATTAGTA
>JAGNHS010000072.1 GCA_018001635.1 Pseudomonadota bacterium
GGGCCTGATAGTCCGCACCCAATGGCTAAGGTAGGTTGTACAGTTTGTCACTCTGGTGTTGGTAACTCTGTAGATTTTACTTTATCTGCACACACTCCTAATTCAGTGGCGCAAGAAAAAGAATGGGAAGAGTTATACGGTTATCACCGCAGTCATCACATTAAAACGCATATGGTGCCTCTAGCCATGACTGAAGGAAAATGTATTCAGTGTCATGCTAAGGAAGTTGTTTTAAAAGATGCTCCTACTTTTAATGCGGGTATGCGTCTTATTGAGCGCGAAGGTTGTTATAATTGCCATAAATTTGCAGGGCATTTTGAAAAGCTTGCTAAAGAAAAGAAATCCGGTCCGTCATTAGAAAAGTTGGCTTCAAAGTTGAATGCAGCATGGGTACAAAAGTGGTTATGGAATCCTAAATCTTATAGACCAAGCACTTTGATGCCTGCCTTTTGGCAAACACATAATAATTCTGATCCTGAATCTCTTGAACGATCAGTCGTTGAAGTTGAATCCATCACTCATTATTTATTCAAGCGATCAAAAGAATTCACTCCGATTAAAACGGCGTCTTCTGCTCAAGGCGATATTGAAAAAGGTAAAAAACTTGTTGGAAGTGTGGGATGTTTAGCCTGTCACGCAGTAGACGACTTTAAAGTCGATTCTATCAAAGATCCTAGCGAGCTTGGATATAAAGATCCTCGAGTTCCATTACCTGGACCAGAACTTAATCAAATGGGTTCTAAAGTAGATAAAGCTTGGTTAGTGTCATGGTTAATCAATCCTAAACATTATTGGGAAGGCACTATAATGCCCAATATGAAACTCAATGAAAAAGAAGCTACAGATATTGCGGAATATCTACTTTCAAAGAGAAACACTTCTTTTGAACAGGCTGAGTTTCCAACACCTAAAAATGAAATTCGCGATCATTTGGTGCTCGATTACTTGAAAAAACGACTTGCGCCTAACGAAGCTGAAGTAAAATTGGCTTCAATGTCGCTCGACGATAAGAAAGATTTCCTTGGAGATAAATTCGTTAACCATTACGGTTGTTATGCATGTCATGCGATCGAGGGTTTTGAAAACGCTCCTAACGTAGGTATTGAACTTACAACTGAAGGTTCAAAAGACGTTTCTAAGTTTGCCTATGAAAACGTTCATATCGATCACTCAGGTCGAGAGCAGTGGTTGTTCACAAAAATTCGAACTCCAAGAATTTGGGATGTGGGTAAGGTTCGAGATTTTGAAAGTAAAACTAAAATGCCTCAATTTAATTTAACGGCTGAGCAAGCTACAGCTATCGCAGCTATAGTTGTGGGTCATGAAAATAAAAACGTTCGTGATGAGGCTGTTCGTAAAATTGATGGTCGAATGGAACAAGTGATTGAAGGTCATCGATTAACAAATCGATATAATTGTGTAGGTTGTCATGCCATTGAAAATCGCGATGGACATGTCCTTTCTTATTATCAAGCCGATCCTACAATGGGGCCTCCTAACCTAAATACCGAAGGCAATAAGGTACAGCCTGATTGGTTGTATTCGTATCTTCTCAATACCAATCATATGATTCGGCCCTGGTTAGAAATTAGAATGCCGACTTTCCAAATGTCTTCTCCAGAAGCGACTGCTATTACTAAATACTTTGCGGCTTATGATAGGGCTCCATATCCCTATGTGCAGAGAGTAAATAAGCAACAGTCTTCTTCTGAAAATGCTGAGGCCAATAAGCTCTTTAATCAAATAAATTGCTTGTCTTGCCATGCAGTTAGAAAGCCTGGACAAGACGTTTCAGCTGCTGCGCCTCATTTGGCTAACGTAAAAAATCGATTACGTCCTGATTGGGTTGTTGATTGGTTAAGAAATCCTGCCGCCATTATGCCTGGAACTAGAATGCCGCAAAACTGGCCGCAAACTGATCCCGACGATCCACATTCTAACATCGCTATACCAGGATACTTCGGTGACGATGCGACTCGCCAAATGGAAGCTATACGTGACTTCTTATATTCATATGGTGGAACAGCGGATAATCCCCCTGCTCCAACTTATGATATTTATAAGACAGAAAAGCCACAAGCCAAGGCTGACGCTTCTATTAAAAAGTAGAATTTTTAAAGGCGATTTCACTTGATTCATTATTTGTCAGAGCATTTTAGAAATGCTCTGACAAAATTTAAGGATTTTTGTCTATTTTAGGGGCTGACCCCTAGTTTTTTCTAGATTAGCTTCGATCTCATGGGTGGGAAAAAAATATCATTAACTATTCTTTTAACTATGTCGTTAAATTCCTGGAGCCAAAGTGCTGCTTGGGAAATTGAAAATGAATGGAATAACAATTGGGAACGACTTTATAGTGAATTTGTAGCTGCCTTAGGTGAAAGTGGCTGTGGTGGTGCTAATAAATGTATAAATTCTGCAGCCAATCCTTATCGCGCTCGTAATCCAGATGAAATTAAAAGAGGTGTTTACGCAGACTGCGCCGATTTACCTTATGTTTTAAGAGGCTATTTCGCGTTTATAAATAAATTACCCTTTTCCTTTACCAACGAAATTGAATCCATATCGGGTGGTGGTGATATTCGTTACTCACCAAAAGGTAATAAGCCAGTGAAACGAAGAACCATTCAAGAAGGAGAGAGTGTAGCGAGAGTCCTATCGAATATTTCTGACGATATTAATTCAGGTCAATTTAGAATGCCTCCGCAACTGGATGTAGATAGTTCAAATGTTTTTCCTGATTTCTATTCTCCGGCAATTAAACCAGGAAGTATTCGCCCGGGAACCAACGTTTACGACCCCAACGGGCACGTGGCTGTAGTTTGGAAAGTTGAAAAAAACGGACGCATTCAATTGATGGATGCACATCCAGACAATTCCATTAGCCGCATCGTTTATGGTAAAAAGTTTGTGCGTACACGCCCATCCGCTGGCGCCGGATTTAAAAACTGGCGTCCCATCAAAGAAGAAGTGGCCACTCCCAATAAAAATCTTCCTGATTTTAGTTTAGTTCAATATTTTGGAACTCATCCTGATTCAAAAGATTGGTCGAAGGGTAAATTTTATTTAAATGGCGAGGAACTCGATTATTACGATTATGTTCGTGATGTGATGGCGGGTGGAAATTTAAAATACGATCCCATCGAGGAAGTGACGAGTTCTCTCCAAGCATTGTGTAACGATATAAAAGACCGGGCCAACGCAGTTGAATTGGCGATTGAAGCTGGAATCAATCGAAAAAATCATCCGGCTAATTTGCCCAATAATATTTATGGCACGGAAGGCGAATGGGAAAGTTATTCTTCGCCATCACGTGATGCGCGCTTGAAAACGGCTTTTGTGGAAACTCGCGACAACATGGCCCGCTTTGTGAAAATGGCCGACGAGCATAATCCTAAACTTGTGTTTCAAGGAAATGGTGAAGATCTCAAGATTGCACTTCGAGATATTTACAAGCGTGAAGCGCTTAATTGCACGATAGAATATAAAAGCAGCAATTCTCCTATAAAAAACGTTTCTTTGAATTTGTCGCAAATTGAAGATCGATTGTTTAAACTATCATTCGATCCTTATCATTGTATTGAATTGCGATGGGGAGCAGAGAGTTCGATCTCTTGCCCTGACGGCCAAAACAAAAAAGAATGGTATGCGGCAGAGCAAAGATTGAGAAATCAAATTGATCGTCCGTATGATGTGAAGATGGGATTTAGCTTAGAGCAGTTACAGCGAAAGGTTCCAGGAAGTGGCGTAGACAATCCTCCCGCCTACAGCCTCAAACAATTCCTCAACCTCTAAAAGGCGCCTAGCGACTTTTTACAATCGCCCCCCACCTTTTAAACCTCTAAAAGGCGCCTAGCGACTTTTTACAATCGCCCCCCACCTTTTAAGCATCAGCTGTCATTAAAATGGCTCTGATTAGTCAAACGTGTGGCTACTTGCAGACCAGAGTTATGCTTTAGACTTAACTCATGAATCGCTTGATTGTTATTTTTGTATTTATTTTAATACTATTTTCGGGTTGTTCAAAAATCACTCCAAAATACGATGTAACTTTTGAAATTCGTAAACCTGATGCATTGCAAATGATGAATATCAGTGAAGAATTTATTTCATCTTTTGAAAACACTATTGAATCGATCACAACGGGAAACACTATGGCCGAACCAATTGCACTCACTGAGCTCACTTGTGTTGGAGTCTTGGTTGGATACACTACAGCTCCAAGATTAGGTACATGTATTTTTAATTCGGGTGCAGAAGTCGCAGTTGGACAATTCGGTGGTTTAGTACCTTACAACGGCAGTGGCGCATCTGAGATTAGAGTAGAAGACCTCATTGGCGATCAGCAATTAGATGTTTATGCTGTCGGATTTAAAACCTCAAATTCAACCTGCGCAAAATTAATTCCTGGAGTTGATCCTAAAGAAGGTACCGGCGCAGAATATTCTGAGCCCTATGTGCTTGGGGCGATTTCTGGATTTTTAGCAGGTGGCAAAAATAATTTTTTTCCAGAAATATCCGCCAATTTTAATTCAAACTATCGCGTTGATGATTGTCGAGGACCCCTCTTTAACAAAGATTCAGTGCTTCGTGATGGCTTGGTAGCATTTTGGAATTTTGAAAACGATAATGCAAATATAACAAGTGATTCTACCAGCGCATATAGTTTAGATTTTTCTGGTGCTGCTATAACCAATAGCGATGGTCTAAAATCCTCAAGGGCTCTTCATTTAGCTACGGACGTAAAATATGCTCATGTCACTTCTAACGACGAAAAATTTAGTGTTGAAGGACATTCTCTTTCGTTATCGTTTTGGTTGAAGGCCATTGGAACCCAGGCTGTATCAACTGATAATATACTTTTTAGAAAAGTAACAACTAGTGGAGATGACTTAACTGTTGAATTGTCTAATTGTTCTTCGGGTACAAATTGTATTTTAGCAGCTAAAGTTAATGGCACCCTAGTAACTAGCTCATGCACCGGTTTAAATCTAACAACGTTGAATCATTTTGCAATTGTTTTTCAACGTACTGCAACAGCTGGTCATGTAACTAAAATTTACAACAATGCTGCAGCAACGGCTTGCGGAGTCCAGACGGATAATAACGTCGGTGCTGGAAGCTCTTCTGCTTTTAAAATTGGAGACAGTTTAGGAACAGGTGCAGGAAGTAACGACATTTTTATCGACTCCCTCGGCGTTTGGCAGCGTCCCCTTCGTGATTTCGAAATCAAAGCTTTATATAACAATGGTTTAGGCAAAGAATACCCCTTCGAGTGATAAAGGGTGGATGGCGGTGCTAAAAAGTCGCTAGGCGCCTTTTAGAAAAAAACCTGGCTTGGGAAATGCCCCTATGATACGCTAGGCCTACATGGATGTTTTTTCGTTCCAGGAGCTGGAACGGAATCTCGGTTATAAGTTTAAGAATATTAAACTCATAACTGAGGCTCTGACCCATCGCTCCCACCACCACGAATTTGGCGACTCGTCTCACAATGAGCGTTTGGAATTTTTAGGCGATGCCGTGCTCGATCTTTGTTGCACGGAATTGCTCATGAACGCCTCTCCCGATTTAAGCGAAGGCCAACTTTCGAAACTTCGTTCATCACTGGTCTCTGAAAAATCTCTCGCCCGCGCCGCTCAAAGATTAAAACTCGGCGACACCGTAAGACTTGGTCGCGGCGAAGAAAAAAGCGGCGGACGCACTCGCGATAGTTTGTTAGCCGACACTCTCGAAGCCATTATCGGAGCCGTCTACATCGAGTCTGGCATTGAAGACAGCCGACGCGTGATTGTACGCATGTTGGGCTTCGATGTGCAGGGTTCGCTCCAAGAATCTTACCGCGAATTACTCTCCTCAGATTATAAAAGTATTCTCCAAGAGGCTTGCCAGAAAATCGGTTTGGGCACGCCCATTTATATTTGTAAAAAAGTTTCTGGTCCTGACCATCAAAGAGAATTTACGATGGCTCTCAGGATACAGGGATTTGAAGTTATTGAAGCAGCCTGTGTGACCAAAAAGAACGCCACACAAAAAGCGGCTCATAAACTTCTTATGGAACTCGAATTCGAAACCACAAAACTAAAATCTTATTTAGAAAAAGTAGGTTTTGAATTCAAAAATTCAGAAAAGGGAATGAATCCATGACTACCTCCAAAAAACGTGCTCAAATTTTTAAAACGGCCAACGTGGCCATCTTCGGACGGCCCAACGCAGGTAAGTCTACATTGCTGAATGCTTTGCTCGATGTAGATTTTAGCGCTGTATCGAATCGACCCAACACCACTCGAAAAAACATTCGTGGTGTATTGCAAAGTTATAACGAAGCTAAAGAATGGGACGGTCAATTTTCAATTCTCGACACTCCGGGAATTAATCTTCAACGTGGATTGCTCGAACGTTCGATGCACATGTCGGTTGAAGAAGCCCTGGATCAATCTCAAATTGGAATTTGGATTGCCGACGCAAAAGTATTTTCAAAAGATCTCACCGACATTTCTATGCAACGGGGTGGGGGCGACAAAATTCCTTTTTGGATCGACAATCAAGTGCGCAACAATCCTCAAGGATTGAAATGGATTATTTTGCTCAATAAAGCCGATTCAGTGGCGCGCAATGAATTGTTGCCGCTCATTGAAAAAACTATCGAAACTTTTCCCGAAATCAAAGATGTTATTCCAGTTTCCGCGAGTGCCGGAAAAAACTACAAAGAATCCAACATCGATTCTTTAATTAAAGTGATTAAAGAATATGCTGTTGAGGGCGAGCCCACTTACACCGAAGAAACTTGGACAGATTTATCGGAACGCGCTCTTGTAGAAAATCTTATTCGCGAAACCATTTTTCAAACCACGCAAAAAGAAGTGCCTTATTGCACCGATGCTACTGTGGTTTCATTTGTCACTCCTCCCAACGAAAAACTTCGTAAGGAAGTGGGCGCAGTGATTTGGGTGTCTAAGAAAAACCTCAAGCCCATGTTGGTTGGAGCTCAAGGTCAAAAAATTAAAGAAATTGGAATCACCGTTCGTAAGCGAATCAAAGAAATTACGGGCGAAGATATGATTTTAAAACTTTTCGTAAAAGTTGTAGAGCGTTGGGAACAAAAAACTACGTCGATGCAGGAGTTGGGTTATGAGATACAGGCTTAAAGTCCCCTCCATTGCATTGGTGGGCCGCAGTAATGTGGGCAAATCCACTTTGTTTAATCGCCTTACGGGCACTCGTTCGGCCATTGTTTGCGACCGTCCCGGAGTGACTGTTGATCGCCACGAACATTTGGTGAGCAACCGCTTGCCTATGCCCGTGCAAATTGTTGATACAGGTGGAGTAGGGCGCTCACTCGAAGGCCATCCTCTGGCTAAAGAAATCGAAGCCGCCGCTACTCACGCCATTAAAAGCTCCGATATTTTATTGCTTGTAGTAGATGGCACCACAGGGCCGCTCGACGACGACACCTCAATTGCACGTTGGATTCGCAAGGATAGTTACAAAGATAAATCCGACATTATTGTTGTGGTAAACAAAGTTGATAGAAAAGATTTTGATGCCGATGAATTTTATAAATTAGGATTTTCTGATGTAGTTCCAGTTTCGGCCGAACACAGCACTGGAATTGAAGACTTATGGGATTTGCTAAAAGCAAAACTTGAAGCCAAGGTTTTAAGCGAGCCAGAAAACACCGAAAAGCCTGGTACAGAAATATTAGTCTTGGGCCGTCCTAACGTAGGAAAATCTACGCTCATGAATCGAGTGATTGGTGAAAACCGCCATGTGGTGAGCGATGTTGCGGGCACCACTCGCGACCCTATTGCTTCTGATATTCGTTATCACGATTTCACCTGGAGATTGTTTGATACTGCAGGATTGCGCCGGCCCGGTCGCCGCGAACGCGGAGTGGAGTGGGTGGCTGGAAATAAAGTTAAAGACCTCGCCGCTCAAGCCGACGTGGCTATGCTCATTGTCGACGCCAATGAAGGTGTTACCGATATGGATGCTGCTATCGGTGGTATGGCTGTAGATTTTGGAATGAGCGTATTGGTGATTTACAATAAATGGGATTTGATCACCGGCGAAGAAAAGTTTGATAAACTTCTCACCCTAGAGCGCACCAAAGACATGAAATTGGAATTTCTCGAATGGTGTCCGCAATTAAAAATTTCAGCTAAAACAGGGCGTGGCACTGAAGAAATTTTGCCAATTGTAGAAAGACTCGTAAAAGCTCGCCAATACCGAGTGCAAACTTCTAAGCTCAATGAATTTTTTAATGAATATGTAAAAGAACATGAGCACCCTGCTGTAGAGGGTAATAAACGAGTGTCGTTTTATTATATTACTCAAACCAATATTTCTCCTCCAACCTTTGTGCTTTTCACGAATGTGGAGCCCAACAAAATTCACTTTTCGTTTAGACGTTATTTAGTGAACTCGTTGAGAAAAGCTTTTCCCTTTGAAGGAAGCCCTATTAAGTTACACTTCAAAAAACACTAAGTTTTTGAGTGATATGAATTAGGCTATCCTTACGGAGCCGGAAAAAATTTGATTTATAAAGATTGAGTTAATTAGCCCTGGCTATATTTGATTAGAAGTGAATTATTAAGAAGTTTCTTAATAAAAACTTCACTGTAATATTTGCGTTAAGACGAGGAAACTAAGAGTAATGAAGCTTCGTTACTCTATATTTCTTTTTGCGGCCATTTCTGCCACAGCTATTGCGAAATATGAAGCGGCTTCTATTATCGTAAATGACAGTTTAAAGTTGCCTTCTTTTACGGCAGCAAAACTTACTGAGCTTAGCGGCACTCAAGACAATGGCAGCACTTTATATAATCCTCTATATGGTAGAAATTCTGAGGATCCAAATAAATCCGAACAACATACAAAAGCCTTATCAGCCAACAATGATCAAGCCTTAGTCTTTGGCTATAGTGGTTCTATTACTGGTAGCAATAGTGCCGGTTCTTATTCCGCATTAGCGTCTGCTTTTGGAAGCTCAGCTAAACTTAGTTTGGGTGGAAATTCACAATCTCCCGTAAGTTCTTTAAATCAAGTTGGAGGCGACAATTCTGCTTCTAGGTCTCTTAGCTCAGTCCCAAATAATGGAAGTGCATTTAGCGATGTAGGGAGTCCTACTTATAATAATGTTTCAAATGCCAGCATCCCCGGTGCGAATTTTCCCTCTGCATCAACAGCAACTTCTAACAGTGACAATCAAGTAGGGGGGGCATCAAGTCCTTCGCCAATTGTATCCAATACTACCTCCAAAATAGCTTCGGACTTATATAAATTTGATGGAGTAAAAGTACCAGAATTAGCAGTTCCTGCACTTCCTAAAAGCTCAGAAATAATAAATAATATTTCGACTTTTCAACAACCTTCAGGATTGTTGGCTTCTAACGACCCCTTTAGTTGGTTTTCTGGAATTCAGTCAGAAATTCCAACTTCAATACCATCGCTTCCAAAAACACTTAAAAGTACACCCTATATAGCACCAACCACTAACATATTTGATGTTGATACTTCGTCACCCGCTACTCAAATTGCTACAAATTCTGTTGAAGCCCCAGCAGAGCCTAGTATTTTATCTTCACCAGCTCTTACAGTTACAAATTTAAGTGGCACTCCTTCAAGCGCAAGCCCCGCGAATATTACAGTAACATCTTCAAATTCAGGTGCTACTCCAGCTCCTGCTAACGATGCTTCAAAAAGTTCAACTTCAAATTCAAGCACAGCAAGTGGAACTTCAAGTGCTGCTCCAGCTGCAGCTGCTACACATGAAGACAAAGCGATTACAGCGGGAACTCCTGTTGTTACGGTATCAAATGCCACTACTGCAGCGCCTGCGACGGAATCTACAAAAGATAATCCGAATTTAACTAAAGTACCATCACCTAGCAACCCAACTAAATCCAGTTTACCAAATAGTTTGCAACTCTATGATCCAAATTTACCGGCTGGAATTCCCAATGGTAATGCTTTTAGCTTTTCATCTATAAATCATGAAGCGCCAGTTGTTGCTAAGCTTTTCCCCGAAGCAAATTCATTTTGCACATCTGGCAAATATAAACAACTTGTTGAATATGTTTTACAAGGAAGTGGTTTTGCAAAAAATCCTCCTGATAAAGCTATGAGCGTAATGGGCTTTGGTGACAATTACGAAGACGTGATTAATAAATGTGTAGTTCCTAATGCGGAACTTTCTAAAGAATTTGCGAGTTATCTGGATTCAGCTTTGAATAATCAATGTCGTTCGCTGTTGAAAAACTATGAAGTGCCTATGGTCATAGTGAATCCTTACGGCGAGCAATATATAAAAAACTCATCAGATTATAGTTATATAACAAGAATTTTCTCTTCAGAGAGTAACAAAAAAGTTTATTACCGTTGTAATAATATTTATGCCCTTAGAAATAATGGAAGCTTCAAAGATATTAAACCCACCTTTATCAACGAAGATAAATTCCAACATAGTTTAACTGCTAGTTCTAAACACTCTAGTGCGCAAAAGTAGAAATTTAAATGATCTCTTTTTTAAGTTAAGAATCTGTTAAATTGCGATCTCTATTTTTGATTTGGAAGCTCATCTTAAGCTAATTCTTAATTCTAATTTAATTCATTGGGATTGTTAAGTAACCGATAATAGTATTCATGGGTTCTAAATATTCCATTTTTTTCCTAGCTGCGATTTCACTGACAGCTAGTGCGGAATGGGTAGACCCGTCTAATACATTAGGATTGGCTTCAGTAATCGCCAACAACTTAGTTAAGGGAGTCCCAGCGACTGATTCATACTATAGTCCAAAATCTGGAAGAAACTCTGTTGATAGCAAGCGACCCGACACCCATGGTTTGGATAACAAGCCCCTTGAAGGCGACCGAAATCAAACGGTTTTTGGTTATACTATTGGAGGTGGGAGTGGTTCATATAGTGCTTCTGCGGTAGGCTTTGGATCGACTAGTAGCAGTGGTGGTGGAGGCCAGGTTAATCTTGGTGGTGGTGCTCAGTCCGATTTAAATCCTGCCAATCAAATAGGTGGTGGAAATACTATTTCTAGAGGAGTTGCCTCTGCATCAAACAGTGGAAGTGGTTATAGCGATGGTGTTAGCCCTTCGTATAATAACGGATCTAATACAAGTGTTCCTGGGGTAAATTTTCCTCCAGCAACTACAACGTCTTCTAACAGTGCAAATCAAATTGGTGGAACTCCAGAGCCTTCTACAATCAACACTCAAAGCACAACTCAGAATTTAGGCTCGCAGACTCCAACTTTTGAAACACTATTTAAACC
>JAGNHS010000073.1 GCA_018001635.1 Pseudomonadota bacterium
GTCCAAGGCGGGCCAAATAGGGCATTTTTTTTCCGAGTATAAGAACTAGGAAAACAGACAGAGTTCCATCGAGTAAAAAGCTTTGGTAATGCCGGCCTAAGCCTTCCCAATAAAGTTGAGCCATATCGTGTATTCGGCTTTTAAATTCTAAGATATTGAGCTTTTCACTTTCGAGTAGCAATTTTTGATTGAATTCTAAGGTGCATATTTTCCAAATCAAAAATGGAGAAAAATTTAAAAAAATCCAAAATTCACGCGGGTTTTTAATAAAAAATTTTCGATAGTGCCAAAGGCTTAAAGCGCTTAAAAATAAACTATAGAGGCCCCCTTCGTTTTTTATTCCTGCTAATAGGGCTAAGGGAAGAAAAACTTTTAGAGGATCATTTCTTTTAAGGTCCTCAAAGAGGGCTTTAAACCAATAGAGTATAAAACATGCCACCCAAAGATCTTGGTAAAGATTGATCCATTTGATGGGAAAACCGCTCAATAAAAGAGCCATGGCGAAAAACTTCCAAAAGCCATTCCATTTTGAACAAAGGCCCCAAACGGCTAGAGACGACAAAAAGCAAAGTATAAAGCGAGTGCTTATTAAAACTTCGAGTGAGCTCAGATTTTTGGGAAGGATCAGGCTTAAATAATTTAACAAAAATGAGGAATATCCATAAAGGTGGGCGGAGTCGCCAAACTTTTGTGTGAATCCGTTATTTAAAAGAGTTTCGAGTTTTTGAAACCAAAAGACAATCACATCGGAATCATAAGAGGGATGAAATGAGCTCGCTAAGAGTAGGGAAGGAAGATAAATGATAAAGATCACGGCTAAAGTGATCAAAAAGCTTTTATCAAAATGGGTTCTGGTTTTTTTGAAATTTGACCTTAAGTAAAAAATTCCGAGGTATAAATATAAAAATTTCATTGAAATTATAAGTAAGGATATTTTGGGGTGTGGAGTGAGATCTTCCCATAAGATTAGAGATAAAAGAGTCTGAATAAGAATGAAGGGTAGGGCCCCACCAAAAATTTTTAAAAAAGCAGGAGCTTGGGTTTTGGGGTAAATCCAATTAAACAACTGAATAGATCCGAGACTGGCTATAAAAGAAGCCGCAAGAGCAAAAATTATTTTTCCGAGCAAAGCAATTTCCATACACTCAATCCAAACTCTGAGGGGTCGTTGTTGTGGGAACAGGTGAATTTAGGACCTTTCCATTGACTGATATGAAAAAGACTTAAATTAACGATTAAAGCTATAAACCAAATCCAAAATAAATATCGTAATTTGAGATTGGGGAGTTTTTTAGACATTTTCAATAAAACTTAGACGACTATTCGACAAAACTTCAAGTATCACGTTAAATTTTCGAATCATGTCTCAGCGATCATGGCGTTTAGTGTTTTTAATCTCTATTAGCGTCCTTTTAGTAGGTAGGCTTTGGTATTATGTCGGTTCCTTCACTTCGCAGCTCCCATATATGGATCAATGGGATGTCTATCGGGGATACTTTGATCACTATAATTGGTGGCAATTGTTTAGAATCCAACATGGTTCCCATAGGCAAGGCTTGGGAGCTTTGTTGACTGCTTTTTTATTTGATCAATCGCAAATGAACCTACTTTGGGAAACTCGCGCAATGGTGCTTATTTTAGCTTTGAATTCACTGTTAGCGTTGAATTTGTCTCGTCTCTTTTTTAAGGGATTGTCTTGGTGGGATTTTATTATACCTGTCATGATATTGAATTTGTCGCAATATGAAGTTTTTGCAGGGGCTCCGAATCCAGCCCATGGAGTGATTCCACAGTTTTTAATTTTGCTCATACTCAATACGTTTTTTATTCGATCGCATTTTTGGAAAACTATTTCGTTTGGAGCTCTCATCTTTTGTGTCATGCATACAGGCTATGGTTACTTCGCGGTTTTTTCGGCACTGATTATGCTTTTAATGAGTCTCATTAAGCCGAAATTCAGTTTTAGTGCTTTAAGAAAAACGGATTTAGTTTTTCTCATGGTCATAATTTTAATTATGATTGTTTATTATATTCCATATTCAAAACCCATGGACGAAGCCGAATCCCAAAATGTGGGATTTTCTTATGTCTGGAAGCTTCCATTTTTTGCAGCTGGAATCGTTTCCCGTGGATTGGGGGCTAGTCGAGTTAATTTTATTTTAGTTCCTTGTTTGGGAATCCTAGTTTATATGGCCCTAGTTTTTATAAAAAAGTGGAAAGCTCCCTGGCAGACTCCTAAGGATCGTGCGCTCTTGTATCTAATGCTGACTTGCTTTTTGTTTTTAGCGGGAGCTTCTTGGGGGAGAGCTCCAGGCGGTATGGGATATTCTATAACTTCTCGCTACGTGCCTTATGTGACTTTATTCTTGTTGGCTTTTTATTGGGTTTTAAGAGGAGCGGGGGGACGGCCTAAATTACAAATCAGAGCACTTTGGATTTTCACTTTATTTTTTAGCTTTCAAGAATTTCGCCCTAGAGGTCGCGATCAAAAGGTGGCTACTGAATATTTTGAAAATAAAAAGCTATTTTTGGAATGTTATAAAGAGCGAAAAGATTTTAACTATTGTAACGATAACGTTTATAGCATTTATCCCTCAAAAATCTCTTCGCATATTCCGGGACGTTTAAAGCTTATGGAAGAAAAGGGCTGGGCTTTGTTTAGTCACTAGAAATTTTCTTGAATAAATGCGCATTCCAAAAGAGTTAAGGCACCTGGCTCCACTAAGGAATCAGGTGCCTGTGTTTTGATTGCAATCGTGAATCAAATTTTAAAAAGGCTTAACGACTATATTGAGCTGAAATTTTTGCTTCTGCAATTTTTAGGTTGTGTATATAAAAGCCAACCATGGCCGCCGAGGCTTCTTGATCTACGGGAATGAGTTCTTTTAGGGCATAGACTGTAAAAATATATCGATGTTTGCCTGATTTTAAGGGTGGGCAGGGACCGCCGTAACCTGGCATTCCAAAGTCAGTTCTTGTCTCAAGGCCTCCTATGAGACCTTTGTTTCCAGAGGCACCTAATGGCAATGATTGTTGGTGATTTGGGATATTAATCACAACCCAATGCCACCATCCGCTTCCTGTGGGTGCATCTTTATCGAATACTGTTAGAGCAAAGGCTTTGGTATCTTTTGGGGCATTGGACCATTCTAAATCTGGTGATTTATTTAACCCGCTGCAACCGAATGAATTAAAGACTTGTTCAGCTAAAATCGTAGATCCTTCCTTAATGACTTCGCTCTTTAAACTAAAGGTAGATGCTTCTGATATTTGAAGCATTCCTAGGCCAAGTATGCAGAATATAAAATTGATCTTTCTTAGATTTTTATGTTTTTTTGTTTTCATTTTGATCTTCTTTCTGTTCATTTATCTGAACAAGGGAGTTTATATTAAATTTTTATTGAAATGATAATATGGCGATTTGGTGATACTTTATATCGAATATGGAAATAATAAGAATTGAGAGTTTGCTGAGTTTGCAGGCTTTTATGGCGGTGGCCGTTAAGGGAAATTTTACCCAAGCTGCCAAAGAACTTAAAATACCTTTGGCTCAGGTCAGTAAAAGAGTTGCAAAGCTAGAAAGTGAACTTAAGATTCAATTATTTCAACGAACAACAAGACATGTTTCACTCACGGAAGAGGGTCAATTGCTGGTACCAAAGATACAGGTCATTCTAGATCAAATTACGGCCATACAAGATTTATTTGAAAAGCCTAATAAGCTGAGTGGGTCTATTCGAATCACTACAGTGTCTTTTATTGCTAAAAAACTCCTCCTTCCTTTTGTGGAGAATATTCAAAAGCTCCATAACGATCTTAAAATTGAAATAGATCTATCTGAGAATTTGGGTAATTTAGTTTTTTCAAACTTTGATATTGCTGTAAGGATTCATCAAGAACCTCAAGATAGTGGTCTAATTTATAAAAAACTTCATTCAAATAATATGATTATGGTTGCAACACCTGCGTACATTAAAAAAAATGGAGTTCCTGAATCTGTTGAAGATTTGTTCGGACATCAACTTCTATTTTTAGATATTCATCAGAACCTAAGAATAGGTAAAAGATTTATGAAAGAATTCTCACTCCAGAGAAAGTTCATTTCAAACGACGGGGAATTATTAACTGAAGTCGCCAAACGAAATCATGGTATTCTCCTGAGGTCTTATTGGGATCTTGTAGAAGATTTAAAATCAAAGAAGTTTATAAGAGTTCTTAAAAATGAATCTATAGGGAGCTTTGGAAATATTTATGCTGTTGTTTCCAGTAAAAGATTTATGGCGCCAAGAATTAGAATGATATTGGATATGTTGGAAAAAGAAGCTAAGACTTGGTCGGTAATTTAAGGATCAATTACCAAATTCCCAGTTTTTCGAGACTTTGCTTAACATCGCCTGCCCAGTTTTTGTTGGCCAAAGGAGAAGCGGGGCTCGGGTGAAGAATTTTGCAAATATGATATTTTGATTCTTCGTCTTTGAAGACTTCTTTGAATCTCTTAAAGGCAAAATCGCCTACTCCCACTAAATTTTTAGCTTCCAAAATATGGACTGTGTTTTTAAGATATTGATCGCAGGGTTCAAAAATTTCGGCTTGAACAGATTTCGGAAATTTATCAGGTGTGAGGTTTTTTCCACCTTCTTCTAAAAAGCCCAGCGGACAGTAATTTAAAACAAAATGCGATTTAAAAAAACTTTTTGGATTTGAATATTTTTCAGAGAATAAGCCCCAAAGTCTTTTCCCGCTGACTTCAGATTTAGTGCATGAAAAACCTTGGATGGGTCTCTTAGGGTGTTGCTGTTTGGGGCTTTTCACGGGCGCTTCGAGTTTGAGCCAATTTTTTACTATGGAGACTTCTCCAAAGGGGACTCCTGTTTGCATCATGCCAAAGGGGCCGGGATTCATGCCTAAAAAAAGCGTTTGCTTTGGAGTGTTGGCGTAGTTTCTAAAATAAAGTTCCATTGGGTTTATGGCATAATCCAAAGGATTGTAGACAAAGGCTGCTGTGTCCGGAAATTTAATTTTTTTAAGTTTACGATTGAGCAACTTAATTTCTTCAACAAGGGCTTCTTGAATCGAAGTTTCTTCTTTTTTCATTCCGCTAAAACTTTCAGAAGTTTTTTATTAATTTCGATGCCCTTGTAAAAACTATTGAGACTCATGTTTTCGTTGGGAGCATGGGCTAGACAATCGGGTAAGGAGAGGCCCACTAGAAGTGAATCAGCCTTAAGCAAATCTTTAAAAGTTTGAATAATGGGAATACTTCCACCTTCACGGATGAAAAAAGCTTTAGCATCAAAGCATTCTTCAATAACTTTTTTGGTTTTTTGAGCTACCGCTGATTTGGGGTCGCAGTAATAAGCTTTGCCGCTGTGACCTCGTTTAAATTCAATCCGACATCCGGGGAATTTTTGAGCTTTAATCCACTCTTCAAAGTGATTGAGAATTTTAATGGGGTCTTGATTGGGCACGAGTCGAAATGAAAATTTGATTTGTGCTTCTTTGGGGAGAACAGTTTTAGAACCTTCTCCTTGGTATCCGCCGCCAATCCCATTAACTTCTGCGGTGGGGCGAGCCCACACTCTTTCTAAATAAGAATATCCAGCCTCACCGTTGAGTTCTTCTACATCTAGCATTTTTTTTATGTCGTTTTCTTGAATGGGTAGTGCTTGCCATTCTTTTCTTTCCCAATCCGCTAAGGGTTGAACGTCATCGTAAAAATGGGGGATTTGAACGTGAAGATTCTCATCGTGTAATTTTGAAACTATTTTTGCGGCCACCCAAGCTGGATTCGTCACGCCACCGCCATGAACTCCGGAGTGAAGGTCGTGCGAGGGGCCAAAAATTTTAACTTCTGCCGTGGCAATACCGCGAAGTGCGTAAGTTAATGCGGGCACACCTTCATCGACCATGGAGGTGTCGGAGACCAAGACCCAATCACATTTTAATAAGTCTTTGTTAGCCTCAATGAAGGGTTTTAAATTTGGGCTTCCAATTTCTTCTTCGCCCTCAATCAGAAAGGTCACATTGACGGGAAGTTCTTTGGATTCTTTTAATAATTCTTCAACGCCTAAAATGTGCGGGAGTATTTGACCTTTGTTGTCGGCAGAACCTCTGGCAATGATTTTATCGCCTTCAATATGGGGTTCAAAGGGCGGATTTTTCCAAAGATTTATGGGGTCAATGGGTTGAACGTCATAGTGTCCATAAATGAGTAGAGATTTTTTCTTAGGATCTATTTTACTTTGAGCAACAACAATGGGGTGTCGAGGAGTGTCGTGAATTTTGCAATCCAATCCCATTTTATCAAAGCGATTTTTCAGCCATAGAGCGCATTCGCGTAAATGTTTCGAATAGGCGGAGTCTGTCGACACACTTTCAAAACGTAAAAATTCTTTAAAGGTTTCTAGGTGCTGCTCTGAATTCATGCCAGAAAGATAGCTTGCTTTTTTGGGTCGATCAATCGCAGCTTATTGGGTATCGGCTTATTAATTTGCTTTTTTTCGTTCAAAAAGTAAATCAACCCAATAATATTTAGTTTCATCATCAGGATCGGCTACTTTATAAAGAGTTTTTGAATAACTAAAACCGAGTTCATTTAAAGTTTGAGCCGTCCAAGTTAGATTAACAGCCTCGTCAAAAGTTTTTCCCTCGGATAAGGCTTTGTTGAGTTGATCAATGTTGGTGGTCATTTCGCGGCCAATCTCTGTGTGGTCTATATACCACTGGCTTTTTATACTTTTGATTCTACTTCCAAAGTGTTTAATAACTTCTGCAAGAGCTTCTTTGGGGTAAAATTTACCTAGAAGTCTCTGACCCTTAGCATTTTTGTTTTTAATAGAAAAAGTGAGTTGGCCCTTGGAGTCTAAAACCCCGTCCACGTGAGCCCCGTTTTTATGGTAAACCTTATATACGTTATCTTCTATTCGAACTTCTAAATTGCGTGGATCTGCGATTTTAAGAAACCATTGACTGCATTCTTCTTTTTCGGAAAATAAATTTAAGCTTAGAAAAAAAGTAAAACTTAAAAGGAGTTTTAAAAGAAAAACTCTGCTCAAAAAATTTTTAATAATTCTCAGGGAAGAGTGCTCTTTCTGTGCTTTCAATGGCGATGTGTAAAATTTTTAAATGAATTTCCTGAATTCGGTCGGAGGATTGAGCGGGAACGATAATGGCCAGATCGACCATGTTTTTTAAAACTCCACCGTCACGTCCCAGTATACCAATACATTTAATGCCTTTTGTTTTAGCCACTTTGGCGGCTTCAACTAAATTTGGAGATTGTCCGCTAGTTGTGAAGAGTAGCACCATGTCTCCCTTGCGACCGAGGGCCTCAAGTTGCCTAGAAAAAATCTGATCGAAACCAAAATCATTTCCTACACAAGTGACGTGAGAGGAGTCTCCCAGCGCTAGAGAGGCTACTGGTTTTCTGTTTTTTCTAAAACGACCGGTCCATTCCTCAGCAAAGTGCATAGCTTGGGTGTGTGAACCGCCATTTCCGCAGGTAAAAAGTGTGCCTCCATTTTTTAAGCATTCAATCATTGCAACGCTCAATTGTGCGCCACTTTCTATAAAGCTTTCATTGTTAATGAGAGAGTTGAGGAGACTTTGGCCATCAACAAGGGCGTTCTTCCAGATGCTTATATGATCCATATAAAGATATTACGTTAGCGACTTAGTCTTGGCAATGAGATCTGGATTTGGGGAAGCGTCTTTTAAATATGAAAAATCCATTTTTCTTTGAAGCATAAAACTTTGAGCTTCCTGAATTTTAACAGCAAGGCTGGGATAATGATGATCTCTTAAAAAATGCACAAACTTTAAAGTTTTGAAGGCGTCGAAATAGTCGTGAAGGGCTTTGAGTCTTTGCGTGGGGTTTTTAAAGTTTTTGATGAGTCTTTCAATTTTAATTTTTTCAGGGGCCCAAAAACTTTCAAGATGCCCAGTTAGATCCTCCCATTTTAAAGTTTCATTGTAAGTTGAAATGTTTTTAAGTTGTTCTTTGAGTGCTTTGTAAACTTCAAGATCGTAAAAATGATAAAGTCCCATTTCTGTAATTTTTCCAACGGCGGCGCCCGTTCCAAATGGGACTCGGTCGGAGATTCGCGATTTAATATCTAGAGCCCGGTGATTTTTGAGAACTTCAATTCTTGAAATTTTAGCGAGTTTGTTTAAGAAATAAAAGTCTTCAGCTGCGTTTCTCGATGGAAAGCCTCTCACGTTAACATAGTTCTTTAGATGGAAAAGTAGAATGCTTCCTAGGGCGTAAAAATCATAGGGTGATTTGGCAAACTTGAGACCTTCAACATAATCGTGCAAGTAAAAATCATAAAGTTCAGTAGCCTCGTTGACTAAGCTGTTCTGCTGCTTAACGTGTTTAAAAGAATAAGTGTAACTTGACTCTGCTGAGAGTTCCGAATCAGAAAATAAGAAATCTTCCGGAACTTCCAAGTCGGCATCAACGGATCTGATCCAAGGACTTTTTATTTTATTTTCAATAAAAAGTTTCAGAGCCAAATCTCCAAGAAACTTTCGAGCTTCACCCACGCCCTCTTTCAAAAGTCGCTCATGAGGATGGCTAGCATTGACGATAAGGATGGAGAGATCGGATGAATGTTTTAGAAAATGGCTATCCTTAGAAGGGTCGGCGCCCAGGCATTTAAAAGTCTCTAAATTTGAAACTAGAAAATGGCTATCCTTTGAAGATGAGTTAATCAAAAGTAAAGCGATAGTATTTTTTTTTGCGATTTGAGCGCTTTTCGCGAGCGTATTCAAAAGTGGAATAATATTATTTCCCTCACCGCAACTTGGAATGCATATGGCGCAATTAAAAGGATTCTCAATACTGGAAGTGTCGAAACTCTGAACTCTAGTATGTCCGTAGTTATGGAGATACTTTTTAAAAGTCTCCATACAATTTGTTTAATGGAGATAAGGGCGTAGGGGGAGCTTCGCCACTATTTTTGCTTCGGCTTCTAATAGTTCTTCGAGTCGAGCATCCACGTTACGATTGGGGAAGTGCTTGCGTGCAAGCTCTACAAAAAAGATATGGTGCCTTTCTTCTGATTTTGAGAGATCGATGTAAAATTGGGCTAATTTGGGATCTTTTAAGGCTTGTCCAATCATATAAAATCGTTCGCAGCCTCGAGCTTCTATAATTCCAGATAATAACAATCGATCCATGAGTCTTTCTTCGACTCCTGTTCGTGAGAGTTCAATGAGTTGATTGACGTAAGGATCTTTTTCGTCGGGACCTAGTTTGAGATTTCTTTGCTCTAATAAATGAAAAACTTCATGAAAGTGTTCGAGTTCTTCGCGGGCTAGGCGAATCATGGTGTCTACGAGTTCTAATTTATCGGGATATTTCACTACAAAGGAGAGGCAAGTGGCAGAAGCCTTGCGTTCGCAAGCGGCGTGATCAATTAGAAAAGTATTAAAATCCGATAAAACACAATCCAGCCAATCTTGAGTGCTTTGATATTTTAAGAAACTGTCTACAGCCGTGCTCATAATTTTAATGATTTCCCATTTTCTCCTGTTCAAGACAATCTCTTTGGTCAGCTTGAATCATGTCTTGAATTCTCTGACAATCCGTTTCGGCGTGGGTGATCATTTCACGATCGAAAAATTTTATTCGAGCTTCAAATTTTGGATGGCTTGCTAGCTTCCAGACTTGAGTGAGTAAAAGATCCTGATCAATATAAGAGGCGTCACGAGAGGGACTGTAAAATAATCGAAAAGGCTGAACTGGGATTTTAAATTCCTCAGCAATTCGAAAAGCTCCATAACGCCATTTTTTTCCTTCCAAGCTGGAGGTTCCTTCTGGGAAAATGGCGATGCGTTTTTTCTGTTCGTGAATGGCTTCTGCAATTTTATTTAAAGCTTTTCCGCGGGATTCTTTGGAGTCTCTACTCACAAAAATAGTGTTTACGGCCATGGCTGCGGTTCCAATGATAGGCCAGTATCTTACGGATTCCTTGGAGACAAACACACATTCTGTGATGGCCCAAAGAAGAGGAATATCTAGGTAACTCATGTGGTTTCCCACGTAAAGACAGGGTTCTTGGAGTGGGGCGACACCTTCTTGAATAATTTTGCCCCCTAAATTTTGAATGGTGTTTTGAGACCAGGGTCGATAAATGGCGCGGGCAGATTCAGTGTCGAGTTTGCCAATGGCCCTTTTAAAGACAAGTTCGGTCATGCACGTTGCTGCAGTTCTTAAGATGTTTTGCATTCCAATGATTCGTTGAAGTTTCATTTTCATCGTTGATATCATGGGGTAGGGCTGGTGCAAGAAATAACGCAAAGCATTCGAACTCGAAGCCTCTTCAGAGCTCAACTTGTCAATACAGCCACGCCTGATTAGTCTGTTTTTGCGAAAGCAGACTTGATTAGGAGATCGAAGATTAATGGCTAAGTTACTGACAACATTTGTTCCTGCAGCGGTTCCACAACCTACAGCACCGGGCAAAGACGTGAGTCAGCGAACAATAGATGAGATCGCTGAAAAGATTAAATCCGCATGTGGTTCCGATTCTATTCTTTCGGTTCATAAGGAGCATAAAGGCGACCCTTTTATTCTTCTTTCTGTTCAAAAAATGCATGCCGCTATTGAATTTTTGAGAGACGATCAAGATTTGGCTTATATTTCTCCTTCTGTAATTTCGGCCACCGATTATTTGCCTGTTAAAACAGCCGAAACAAACGTGGCGGGTCGAATAGAAATTCTTTATGTTCTTTTTTCATTTAAAAATAAACATCAGTTGTCTCTGAAGGTTCATTTGGACAGAGATAAGCCTGAGGTTGATACTGTGGCTGATCTTTTTAGAGCAGCTTCTTGGTATGAACGAGAATGTTACGACATGCTCGGAGTTAATTTTAAAAATCATCCTTATTTAAAAAGAATATTATTGCCTCAAGATTGGGTGGGTTTTCCGTTGCGTAAGGATTACGTCTTTCCCCAAGAATATAATGGCATGAAGGTTCCCCTCTGAGAGGTTTAACATGTTAGTTACCGATGAAGGTCATTTTCAAACTGAAGAACTTACAATCAACATGGGTCCACAGCACCCCTCTACTCACGGAGTGCTTAGAGT
>JAGNHS010000001.1 GCA_018001635.1 Pseudomonadota bacterium
CCTAAAAACTTTCTACCTTCACACCATGCGAAGTGAAAGCCAATAACAGCCGTTACACTCACAACAGCAAGAGACCAAAACTGAATCTGAGCAAGCCATGGCCACTCAAGGGGCCTATCAACTTCCTCAGGAATAATGTAGTAAGCAGCACCCATAAAACCAGAGAGCATCCAAACAACAAGCAAATTGGTGTGAGTTGTTCTAGCTACGTTGAAGGGTATCCACTCGTGTAAAACGTCGTAGCCCATATGAGCAAAACCCATTATAAAGCCATAAATAATTTGCAAACTGAGCAAAAGCATAGAGAAAGCAAAAAAGTTGTAAGATATTTTTTGTGATTCAAACTTCATAATAACCGCCTATTGATTAACTGGTTTGGGAGGGAATCCATTAAGATCCATTTCCCCAATCCATTTGAAAAAAGCAACCATCGCTTCTTTATCTTCTTCGCTCATTTTGTACTTAACCATTTTTCGAGCTCCTGGATAAACTAACTCTGGGTCTTCAAGCATCAGCTTAATTGTGTCTGGACCTTTCAACTCGTAAACCTTTGTTAGCTCGGGTGCGTAGTAAGCCCCCTCTCCCAATAAAGCATGACAGCCCATACAATTATGCTTATCCCACAAGTGTTTCCCCTTAATTGCCTGGGACGTTAAATTCACCGTCTTGGTTTGTGCGGGAATTTTCTTAAAAGTATCGTATGAAAGTGCAATAAAAATGGCTGCAAAAAAGGCAGTCCCCACTAGAAAAAATAGCTTAGCGCCGTACTTTGATAACATGTCACTCCTTTTTTGCTACAACATACTTCGCAACTAAAAAGCCCAGTATGACTAATGTCATAATGTGAAATTTTTTTAATCTTGCCTGAAAGCATAATCGGCCTTGAGCAGAAAAATTAACCTGTATACGCTTGCAACGTGGCCTCTAGTCTTCAGAATCCTTACAAACCGTTCTTTTTCGTTGGCACAATGTCTTCCATGATAGGCGTACTACTGTGGATAACTTATGCAACTATTGATGGGCACCCTTACCCTGGAAGGCTACATGCCCACTTAATGATGGGCGTGTTTCTCATGAGTTTCGCACTAGGCTTTCTTATGACAGCACTTCCAAAACTCACTCAATCTTTTTATACAACCCAGTACGAGTTTATTTTTTCTTCCTTAATACTTGGGTGGTTAACAACGGTCGCGATGCTTGATTCAACAGAAGAAAGCTTCTTTATCGGAATCATTCTACTCGTCTTGTTCTTAATTTATTTCGCATCTCGCAGGTTAAAATTGGGAAACTTCCAATTTCCAAACTTTTTTCCCTTACTCTTTTGGGGACTATTTTCAGCACTTGGTGGCTCTTTACTGTTTTTTACTGAAAAATATAGAAGCGCAGGAGAAGCACTCTTTTACCAGAACTTTATGCTTTGTTTAGTACTCGGCATTGGCACCTTTCTGGTCCCAAAAGTGCTTGCCATTTCCACTCCATCCAAAATCTATTCAAAGTTAAGCTATACAGTAATCGGATTTATACTCACGGCCTCTCTTTTTTTGTACGAAGTAACAGGTCACACAATTTACAGTTATGTGAGAGCCGCACTTACAACTTTTATCATTCTTTTTTCTTGGAAAATTTTCACTAAGGCTGAGAGCAAGACTAGTCTGAAGCTAGGAATCAGAGTTGCACTAACAGGTATAATGATTGGCCTTTGGGTGTTGGCAGTATTACCTCAATATAGACTTGAGGGATTACACAGTATCTATGTACTTGGCTTTAGCCTACTTAGCTATCTCGTAGCATCAAGAGTGATTATCGCACATGGCAACCACGGACTAGCTCTTGAGCTCAACAACAAATACATTAGGACTCTCGTGTTTTTTCTAGTGCTTGCAGGACTCACTAGAATTGCCGCAGCTTTTATACCAAATGGATACGAAAAGCACCTTGCTTATGCATCTGCGTCTTTCACAATTGGCGTACTTGTTTGGTCTAAGTTTTTCATTCCAAAAACTTTCACCACTTACTCCTAAAAGTTTTGCTAAAATCTATACACTTAGACACTGAAACAGATTTGACCTCCTATTTTGCGCTCAAAGTACCAGGGTTAAGTGCCAGCTCGACCTTGATTTCCTTGACCTTTTTCCACTGGGCGGGGTATTCCCTCACCACAGTTAATTGTTCGCAGAATAAGGGCCTGAGGACGCCATTTTCACGGATACTTTTCCACTCACACATCGTCAGTTAAGTGCTCGGATACCTTCGCGCGTATACGCTCACACTTAACTTCCTCGTTTGAGTGGAAAATTATCTCGTGAAAAGGATATGCTAAGAGGGATTCGAACCGAGAGCAGCCCGCGCGAAGCGATGAAGGGCTGCGATGTGGTCAGGCGGAGGAGTCGCTAAGCGACGACGGGCGCTTGACTTCGAATCCCCTTGGGGACGCCATTTTTCTGCGGCAAAATTTGAATTGATTCAAATTTTGAAGCTGAAAAGGGGGAGCACCGAGCGAGCGTTTGTCGCGAGCGAAGGGCGCACCCGATACTTTTTCACAACAGCATCGTATTCAGTCACTCGGATACCTTCGCGCGTATATATCAGAAATTAGGAGCACTTTTGTATTTTTGACAAAGGTGTTTTTAGCTTTTACAATTAACTAATTGGTTAATTAACCAAAAGGTGAAATATGCAAGACACTCTAAGTCAGACGTTTGCAGCATTAGCAGATCCAACAAGGCGAAGTCTTATAGCTCAATTGTCGAGAGGTGAGGCCAACGTCTCTGATTTGGCTAAACCATTTCTTAAAAACATGAGTCTGCCAGCGGTTACAAAACATTTAAAGGTTCTTGAAAGTGCGGGTCTCATTACGAAAACAAAAGATGCTCAATGGAGACCCTGTAAATTGAATGGAGCTCCACTAAAAAATGCCTCCGATTGGATGGAGTCCTATCGTGTGTTTTGGGAAGAAAGTTTTGACCGACTCGATGCCTATTTAAAAACCGTAAGCCAGGAAAAAAAAATGAAAGGTAAAAAAAATGTCATCAAAAAATAAATCCAACGAATTAAAAATCATAAGGGTCTATGATGCGCCATTAAAATTAGTTTGGGAAGCTTGGACAGATCCAAAACAAGCAGCACAATGGTGGGGTCCTCGTGGATTTACGCTCACCACCCATAGCAAGGAGTTAAAAGTAGGTGGCATTTGGCATTATACGATGCATGGGCCTGACGGTGTTGATTATCCAAATAAAGCATTATATCTCGAAGTCGAAAAATACTCTCGATTAGTTTATGACCATGGCGGTTATGATGATAGGCCTCCCTTGTTTCGCGTTACAGTAAATTTCTCAGATTTTAAGGGCAAAACAAAAATGGATATGACGATGGCTTTGCCATCTGCGGAAGCTGCAGAAGAAACTAAAAAGTTTATTAAAAAAGCTGGAGGCAACGCTACTTGGGATAGACTTGCTGAGTACTTGTCGAAAGAGTTGTCAGCTAAAGAGCAATTTGTCATCAATCGCACATTTGATTCTGATATTAAAACTCTCTTTGAAATGTGGACCAATCCAATTCATTTTGCAAAATGGATGGGACCAGCTGGATCATCTCTACATTTCTTTAGATCGGATATTAAGGTAGGTGGCAGTACATTCTATTGTATGAGTGGAGCTGATGATTTTAAGATTTATGGAAGAACAAATTATTTAGAAATCGAGCCACCGAATCGAATTGTTTATACTCAGCAGTTTTGTGATGAAAATGAAAAAATTTCTCGGCATCCAATGGCTCCAATTTGGCCTGAGACTATGCTCACTGTAATCACTTTTTCTGAAGAAGATTCCAATAAAACTAGAGTGACAATTACTTGGGAGGCCGATGGTTTAGCAAATGCAGAAGAAATTGCGGCATTTGTGAAAGAGCGAGGTGGTATGACTCTGGGGTGGACTGGTTCCTTCGATAAACTTGAAGAGTATCTGAAGACAATGAATTAATCGTTCAGAGGTAAGGCGGGGCTTCCAAATTCGTGCCATTTTTTTTCGCGTTTTAATTGCATGAGTTTTTCAAGGTATGAAATCATGTCATTTTTAAATTCATCTTTGAGATTGTATTTGTTTAAGTAGACTTCAACGGCGGAAGTCATGCGATCGCGTAAGGCCAAGAGTTCTTCGTTTGAAATATCAGAATCAATTTTTTCAATGCTGAGCTCTAATAAGGAAATGGCTATGGGCACAGTGTCGCCATTCCATCTTGTATCTGATTTTAAAACTTTATGCATTCGTTCCGCGAGCGATGAATCTGCCCAATGTCTTTTAAGTCCATTTCTGCGCGGGCTTTGAATCATTTCAATAATCTTTATAAAGTCTCTCGATGAAATTTTTAGGCCTTCTATCGAAAATAGTTTTCTAAATTTTCGGCCCCAAATAATTTTTTGGTTATATGTAGAAAACATGGATTTTATTTGGCTGATTAAATCAAAGTTTAAGGCAGTATTGCTTGAGGCTTGAGCCGTCATCATTGATGACAATGCAACAGATGATGTCGTGGATTGTAGTTTGGCTACCAATTCAGGGAAGGGCGCTAGTTGTGCGAAAAGGGAAGAGAATAAAAAACTTCTATTTCCAAGAGTTCCTGTGAGAAGTGGAAGCATGACGGCACAAAGTCTCACGGATTGCGTTCGCTTTAATTGCCAGTAAATAATTCGCGCTTCTATAGGGCCCAATTCACCCTTTGCATTGAGATTCGGGTTTAATAGTCGATTAATGAGCCCATGAGAATTCTTCCATTCTAATCTGTAGCCTTTGAGGATTTTGCCAAGTGGCAAGACCTGTATTCTTTTTATTAGCATTTCAGATTCATTCTTTAATAAATATGAAATCATTTGAGTGAGCTCTTCAAGTTTGGAATCGCGAAGCGTTTCAGCTCTCCAGTCTCTGAGTAGCTGGTTAAATTCATTTTGATTTAGATTTAAAGAATCGGCATGTTTTTTTAAAGATTTTACGTCTTTTATGGAATAATTATCTCGAAAAAGAGTCAGCATTCGCAGAGATATTCTAATAGCAAAATTTTGAATTTCTAAATCTGGAGCTAGTTCAGGTAAGTATCGTAGCTTAGATTCCACCAGACTTTTTGAAAGCGTAAATCCGTCTGCGATTTCAAGATAAACAGCTAAAGACAGCAGGTGAGTGTCGTATAGTTTTGCCAATCGGAGATAAGTGTTAAAAGCTTTTTGTCGTTCAGGAGATTCATTGGAATTGGGCTCTGAGCTTATTGGAGTTGCTGAAAAACTAAAAGCATTAGAGCCTAGAGTTAGACCGCTTTGGCATTCAGGGTTAGGTTCGGCTTTTGCTTTAATTGAGCCAAAAATAAAAAATATTATTAAGCAAAAACATAAATTTAAGCATAGCGAGCTGCTGAAATCTGATTTCGCTTTAAAGAGCATAGGTGGGGCTTTTAGCTTTAACCACGCATTGCGTCAATCTTAAAGCTGTAGCATTCAGCTAAATCAGAGTTTTAATCTTAGAATATAATTATGCAAAAATTTCTTTTAGGCGCATTCTTATTATTTTCAATAAATTCTATAGCTTGTCTATATTTTAAGCGAGATTTTGACCCGAAAATGTTCGAAGAAAAAGAGCGTGAAGCCTTTATGTTCCACGACGGCGAAAGTGCCAATCTAATTGTAAAAAGTGCTTTTCAGGGAAAGCTTCCTTCGGAGCTTACATGGGTTCTGCCATTGCCTTCGAAACCTATTTCTTTCAAAGAGGTGAATCCTGAAATTTTTTCTAACATTAGAAAAATTTTTTTAGATCAAGAAGCTTCTGGTGGAGGGATGTCGAAATCCAGAGGCTTTTCAGAGCCCAGTCCAACACCTAAAGCTATGATCCAAGTTCATGCTGATGTGATTGTAGGAAATTATAAAATCACTCCCATAGAAATACTTTCAGAGGATGGGGGAGCTGAGCTCAATCAGTTTTTAGAAAAAAAGGGTTTTTTTGGAATGCCGTCCGATATTCAAAAACCTTACCTTAAAAAGGGTGCGTACTTTTTAGCTATTACGATGTCTCCGAAAACAACAGCAAGTGGCTTGGTGGAATTAAAACCACTTTGGATTAGATATAAATCTAATGAACTTCGTTATCCGCTTCGTTTCACTCATGATTATAGAACTTTTGATATCACACTTTATTTTTATAGTTTTCCAGATGCCATGGCGTCATTTAAAGGAACAGAAAAGGCTTCATTGCCTTGGGGTGGAGTGTCGTGGAGTGGGATGGCTGAAGCTAGCAAAAATTATCCTGAACTTTTCAAATTCTTAAAGCCAGTTACTGAGGCGATGCTTTTGAATAAACAAGTATTCAAAAAATATTTTGATAGGCTCGAGGAAGCCAATAATAATCGTTATTCCGGAGTTAATCTCCCTGGAAGAAATTTTGATATGTGGGCATCGAATAGTTTCTTGTATAGAATTCCTTATTTGGGTGTGAATAAAAATTTTAAAACTCGTGAACTCAAAGAGGATCCCGGAATTCCTATGTTAGTAAATTCTAAATAAGGGCTTTTACAGCACTCACATAATCTAATCCTATGAGTGGGATAGATATTATATATTATCTGTATGAACACATTGGCAGTATGAATTCCCTAAAAGGAGTTGAGTGCCTATGGATAAAGATGAAAATGGAGTTCCTTGGAGTCAAATAAAAAAAAATCTCAAATCAAAGCTTAACAAGCTTTCAGAGGAGAGTGTGAGTTCGTTAAAGGACAATATTGAATCAGCTTCCGAGAAAGTCAGAAGTGTTTATCATTCAGCAAAAGAACAGGCTACGAAGGAGTTGGATGGGTTTAAGGCAACTCTTAGCCACGCTTCAAAACCTAAGCCGATTAAAAGAAAAAAAATAGTTTTAAAAAATAAAGGAAATCATAAAATGAATAAATCGTTATTAATAGTCCTGAGCACGTGTGTGTTTTTAGCGGGTACTACAACGTCATTTTCAGAGGAAGAGTCTAAGCTTTTAGTGGGTCTTGCGGGTGTGGCCACTTTGCAAAAACCTTATTTTGTAAGGAACAATGCCGGCACTAAAGTGTATGGAGAGAAGAGCTATGGAATGGGTGCTACAGCGGAGTTTTCGTTAAAAGATAAAATGGGCCTAGAGGCTGATGTGCTTTATCTTAGTCATAAATTTAGGCAGGATTCGGCAGAGTTTTTTGGAACCAACGTATCGAACACTTTTAGCAGTGGATACATACATATCCCCGTTCTTCTAAGATACAAACCATTGAGTTTCATAAATATTGGTTTAGGTGGATATTATAGTCGGGTCGTCACCACTTGGAGAGTGAGTGCTGGTGGTTATAATAAGACATCAACTAATTATGGTCGAGATGATTTTGGTATTGCGACAGCTCTTGGAACAGCAATTCCAATTAATGATTTGCTGAGTTTTAATGCCGATTTAAGATACACTCGTAGTCTTTCAAAAACTGCTCGAAGTTCTGGTGACGCTTTAAGGTTTTCGGAGTTTCAGGTTTTAGCAGGTCTTAAAATTGCACTTTTATAAAAAGATTATAAGTAAGTGATTAAAAAATATCTAAAGGAGATAATACATATGAGAAATAATAATATCGATAAAGGCACTATGTCGCATGATGCAGGAGTGCTCTTTGATGACGTGAAGTCTTATGCTGATAAATCCATACATAATATTGAGCGAGGTCTTCAAGAAACTAGTGAGTTAGGAGTAGATCTAATCGAGAAAATGTATAATTCGACAAAGTCCGCTTTAGGTTCTGCCTCAGAAAAATTTATGGAGGGGTATGAAAAGGCTTACGGACAAATGAAACACACTAGTGAAGAAGTGGGCGATATGATTAAAAGGCATCCAGTGGCTACGGCCTTTGCTGTTGCGGGCATAGGTATTGTCATAGGGCGATATCTGATACCTAGTCATCGAAAAATCATCGACAATTAATTTGTGTTAAAATTGTGTTAAGAAGTGAAACACAATTTTAAACAACTTCACTGTCATTTGTTAACGAAGATCTATTTGTAATTTAAAGCACTTTAAAAATCTTTTTTGCTACAATAGTAAATGTTGGACGTTGGTTGCCCGCTGTTGAAACAATGGAACGTGAGGGTATATCAATGTCTATTTCAAAAAAAGTATTGATTGCGACAGGACCAGGTTCAAATGTGTTTCCTTTTGGTTGCGAGAAGACCTGGGTAGATCAAGGCTTAGAGATTTTTAGAGTCACCACTGTAAAACAGTTTAGTGAAATCTATAATACTAATGATTTAAATTTTGTGTATTTAGAGAGTACTTTTTGTCAAAACGCTTTTAATTTAATTGATTTGAGCAAATCAAATCCCATAGAAGACTGTGTCTGGGTTTATAGTTTAAGAGGAAATTTTGTAGCTTCTATGAGCCAGTTAGCTTTGAGTAAGGGTGCGCATTATGTGCTTCATGATCCTCCAACGGTGAGTTCTTTGTTTAGTCGTTTTCTTAAAGTTTTAAACTTAAAGGAAAAACAAGCGGCTAAAAATTATAAACCACTTACTGAGAGAATGAATGAAGCAGTTGACGAATTAAATAAAAATGGAAAATTTTATTTTGGCCCAGAAGAAGTGGCTGATTTAGTCTATGAAAATCGACATCCAAACTGGAGCCGACTTGTTGAAGAAAAGGTTCCGCAGCGTGGAACTTCTTTTGATGGATACGATGTTTATAGAGAGCGTTATTCTTCTCTCTTAAAGAACTTGAGCCGAGAAATTAATGGGCTTCATTTAGTTTTTATAACTTTGCGCTCACGCTCAGTTCTCGATGACTCTCTTAAGAATATGAAGGTTCTAATCTCTAGTCATAACGACGATCTTTTTCCTAAAGGACAGAAAGTGAGCAATGAACTCACTCATTATCCTGATTTGTTTCACGCCGTAAGAACAAATAAAAGCGTGGTTTTAAATAAGCCAAAGATATTAGCAGATCACGTTCAAATGAGTGGAATCAACTGTATTTTCTCCGTTCCTGTTAAAGATCAAATGGGCAAACCTTCAGGAATGATTGTTGCACTTTGTCCTAATGAAAATCTTGAAGTCCTAAAACTTTTAGAGCATGCCATCGATTTAACAAGTTTGATCACAAGACTGGGTAAACCTCTACAGTGCCTAGAATACTTTGATCGTGTTTATAGCAGCGCTGCTTAAACTTTGTCGTTGATATCGGAGAGACTTCCAAGGAGTGAAGCTGTTTCTTCTGAGTTAAGTTCTCTCCAGCGGCCTTTGGGGAGATCTCCAAGCGTGATGTTCATGACCCTTATTCTTTTTAAGCGCATGACCCTAAATCCTAGCGCTTCAGCCATACGACGAATTTGTCGGTTTCGACCTTCGGTGAGAATAATTCGTAGTCTTCTGCTTCCCATTCTTTCCGCTTTACAAGGTGCCGTTGGACCGTCGTCTAGTTCAACGCCTCTTTGAAGATGCTGAATCTGAGAATGGCTTATAGGTTGATCAAAAATAACAATATATTCCTTTTCGTGGCCATATCTCCGGCGAAGAATTTTGTTCACAATGTCGCCAATGTTAGTGAGTAAAATTAAACCCTCGCTCATTTTATCTAAACGACCTATGTGAAAAACACGTTCGGGGTAATTCACGGCAGTGATGATATTGTTGGGCACTTCAGGGTCGGAGGTGCATTCAACTCCAGCGGGTTTATTAAAGGCTATGATTACGGATTTTTTATCTTTAGTGCCTACAATTTTACCATCGAGTCGAATTTCATCGCCTTCTTGAATTTGATCGCCATGAATGGCTACTTTTCCGTTAATTGTAATTCGACCCGCTTCTACCATTCGATCAGCCTCACGGCGGGAGCAAATTCCTTGATCGGTGAAAAAGCGGTTTATTCTCATGGCTAAGTGCGGCGGAATTTAGCTTAAATTTGATCTTCAGGCAAAAGAGAGTGAAACTACTTCTCAATGATAAGTTACCTTTTTGTCTATATTGGGTTTTTCTTGCTTCCAATCATGGCCACGCTTTATGTGAGGCAAATGAAAAGCTTAAACGCAAATCCTATTGATTTAGCTTGGACTTTTCTTTTAGCGGTAGGAATCTTTTGGGCAGCCTATTTTAATTTTAGTCAGGCTTCGTTTTTATCAAGTTTAGTTGTGTTGATTTGGGCACTTCGATTGCTCACTCATCTTTGGAAAAGGCAAAAGGTTTTTTTTGCCTTTTCTGAAAGTGGCGAAGATCCTCGATATTCAAATTTAAGAAAGAATTTATCGGCGGTGGATTTTTGGAGGGTTTATACTTTTCAGTCCATTTTGCTGATTGTGATGTTAATCCCAATATTTTACTTGTTTAAATCCATTCAAAACCCCTCCTTTAAATTAGGATTGTATGCATTCGTGTGGGGCGTGCTAGCTTTGTCGTTTGAGGCTCTAGCCGATTGGCAATTGAGTCAGTTTAAGAAAAACAAGAAAAACCGTGGGAAAATTTGTCAGGTGGGCCTTTGGTCTCGGAGTCGCCACCCCAATTATTTTTTTGAATGGCTTTTTTGGTGTTGGCCCTTGTTTCTTGCGAAAAGTTGGCAGGATTTATTTTTAGCGCTTGTCCCTGCCTTGATTATGTTTGTCACTCTTAATTTTCTAACGGGAGTTAAGATCACCGAGGCTCATATGGCATCTAAGTACGGTGAGGCTTTTGAAGATTATCTTAAAAATTCCTGGTCATTTTTTCCAAAATTAATAAGGATAAAAAAACATGATTAAATTCTTTTTTCGACTTTTATTTTTAGGACTTGTCATACAAACTCAAGCCATGATGACTCCTCGTGAATTTTTTGAACGACTTAATAAAGACACAATGAATTTGGTGGATGAGTTTTATCATCCCGATGTGGATTTTCAGGATCCTGTCACAAGTCTTCATGGTCCAGCCGCTATTAAGCGCCACTATTTACATCAATATACAAACGTTAAAAGTATAAGGTGGGAATTTCCATCTGAAATTAAATCAGGCAATTTATTCAGTTTCGAATGGGTTATGGTTTTGTCGCATCCCTCCTTAAATGGAGGAAAAGAGTTTCGGGTTCCGGGATCTTCCTTTATGAAAATGGCACCTAATGGTCAGGTGATTTATCACAGAGATTATTTCGATATGGGCGACTTTGTTTACGATAGATTGCCCGTTTTTCGATGGGTCAATTCATTTATAAAGTCAAAATTAAAAGATCATTAACGACTTTGAGTTGAGCGTGATTGTCTCCAGTTCAAAAGTGGGCGCCAGCAGAGAACCAATAGTAATAGTCCTACGCACTTTAAGGAAGCCAATGGGCTTAACATAGAAACATGAAAAATCCTTTGTAAGCTTGAATTCCAAAATATTGCAAAAGTTATCGATAAAATAGAAAGTGTTGAAATTAACATTCTAAAACTTAAGAAAGATTTTATATCGATGATTTTTCCGGAGGGAAGAGCTTCTAGAGATATAAAGCCAATGCTGCCCAGTAGGAGTGTGAAGAAGGAAAAGCTTCGGGCCATTTCAGCATTTTGATTTTTAAGAGACGCGAAAATTATTAAGCAAAGCAAACTAACACTAAATCCAGTTCCAAGAGCTAAATAGATATCCCTTTTAGTGAGTAGATTTTTGTTGGGCTTTGAACTAATTTTTTCGCCCTTATAAGTTTTCATATTTTCAAAGACAAAGGCAGAAATGGGGTGAACCATGAGTTCAAGTAATACTAAGTGCACAGGATACAGTAATGTGGGCCATCCTAGAAGGCTGGGAACGAGAGTTAAGAGAATGACGGGCACATGAAACGAGAGTAGATAAGAAAAACTCTTTTTTAAATTTTCGAAAATTCTGCGACCTTCAAATAGGGCTTGAACGAGACCATAGAAGTCGTCTTTTATGAGCGCAATTTCAGCTTGGCTACGTGTTAAATCTGTGGCTCGTGGACCCATGCTAATTCCAACATCAGCGCGCCTAAGGGCGGGAGCGTCGTTGATTCCGTCTCCTGTCATGGCCACGAGTTGGCCAGTGGATTTTAGAACCTCAACGAGTTCATACTTTTGTTCGGGGCGAACTCGAGCAAATATATTTCCTTTAATATAAGCTGCTTTTCTTTGTTCAAAGCTGAGACTTGATAAATTATCTCCAGAGAAAAGATATCTATCGTCGTGGAGTAATCCCACTTCTTCAGCTACAGCGTGAGCTGTTAGTAGGTGATCTCCTGTAATCATTTTAACTTGTATTCCAGCGCTCTGACATTTTTCAACGGCTTCTCTGGCTTCTTCTCGAATCGGATCGCTAAAAACAAGTAAAGCCCTGAGTCGGCAATTTTTTTCATCATTATGTCGATCGCCATTAAAACTTGAATTCTTGGTAGCCAAAGCAAGAACACGGTTGGCCTGAGAGGAAAGCTCATTTACTTTTTTTCGAGCCACTTCAATTTCCTCTTGAGTGTTTTCACAATGCTCCACAATTCCTTCGAAGGCTCCTTTCATGCAAAGGATTTGTTTGCCGGAATTGTGTTCCCAAACATGGGACATGTGTTTTCCTTGTGCTTCAAAGGGATAATCATAGATTAATTTCCAGAGAGATTTTTCTTGATCGAATTGTTTTTTGTTGAAAATTTTTAAGGCTTTGTCGAATATGCTTTTTTCAAGTGTGTCTACAGCAATAGGTTCGCAGGCTAAAATGGATTCTAGAATGAGTTCTTGAGGTGTGCCTCCATCTAGAGGAATTAAATTTTCTAATCGAAAAAGACCTTGAGTGAGAGTGCCTGTTTTATCCGTGCAGAGAATGTCGATGCTTCCAAGGGCTTCCACACTGGGTAATGAGCGAATGAGGACTCCTTTTTTGGAAAGTCGCCAAGCACCTAGACTTAAATAAAGAGTGTAAACAATAGCAAATTCTTCAGGAACAGCAGCCATACCAAAGGTGATGGCGTCGATTAAACTTTGTCCGAAAGATGTTCCCCTCGTGAGCTCAAGGATAAAGAGAAAAATAACTAGCCCAATAGATATTTGGAAAAGTACTTTGATAAAGCGATCCATTTTTTGTTTGAGTGGGCTAACCGACTCTTCAGTTTTTTCCATGAGACTTGCGATTTTTCCAAAACGAGAATTTTTACCAGTTTCTTCAACTTCGCCATGTCCACGGCCGGATAAAATTGTCGTTCCAGATAAAAAAAAGTCACCAGTATTTTTTAATACTGGAACAGACTCACCGCTGATAGAAGATTCATCAACGCTGAGATTTTCAGCATCAAGTATTTTACCATCGGCACAAAATATTTGACCTTCTTCAAAGACCATAAGATCTCCAGGAACAACTTCTGAAGATTCTATGCTGACAATTTTAGAGTCTCGGATCACTTTAGCATTGGGTAAAAAAGTGCTGCCAAGTGCCGTTAGAGCTTTTTTGGCTTTGATGTTCAGGAATACGTCGACACCCACAACAGGAATAAAGGCGATGCTGAGAATAACGGCTTCGTGATATTGCTGAGTTATGTAATAGAGAAATGCCAAGACCAAGAGCATGAGGCCCATCGGATCCATTAGGACGCTTTTGAGGTCGCTTATCCAATTGCTGACTTTTTTAGTTGTGACTAAGTTAGGGCCATATTTATCTAATCTGAGTAGGGCTTCTTTTGCGCTAAGTCCTTGTAAATTCATTTAACTCTCTTATCTATAAAATATTTATCTATTTCCACGATCAATCCTATAGTCTATTCTTATGTCAGTCTATGAGCCCTTCAAGCAGCCCTAATTTGAAAATTCAAAAAGGTAATATTCGCGTTTTGTTAGCTTTTGATGTGGGTTTTGAAATTCGACTTTCGCAAATTTCCCAAATTTTTTCTTCACGTCAAAGGAATACAACTCGGCATAGAACCACCTCACGGGCATGGGGGCGAGACACACAACCTATTTGTTTGGAATATGATTCCTGTGAAATTTTTTTATTAGGAAGATTGCGGCGTTTTGAAACCCAAATATCCTTTTTTGACATTGGTGCCATTAGTGTTGAGCTTAAAACAACTTTAAGTGATGATTTTTCTGAGCTTCCACATATGGCAGAGGCCATAGTGCATTCTCGTGATTTATTGCATGCGGGTAGAGAAATACTTCAACAAATTTTTAAAAAAGCTTCTCCCGCTATCATTAAGCCAGATGCGTTTCCTGAACCTGCTGTTTTTACACTTTTTCATATTCAAGAGCTCACTGAAGAAATTAAAGTGGATAAAGTTATAGAACTCATGGGAGCCGAATTGGCTCATACTATGCGATCTTCTATGGAATCTATGAGCCAAAATGAAGCTGTGAGATCTTTAGGTACTTTCGTAAGTTATAGCGATTTTGATGCTGTGTTTTGTTCTGAGAACGTAGGATTGATTCTTGATCAAGAGGAGACTGAAGAAGTTCTCGATGTTTTTGAATTAGCCAACGTTCAATTAGTTGAGCTTGGATTTCTTGATAAAACTTTGGAAAAAGTTCTCATGAATCTTTATGAAGAGAAAGAACAGCAAAAAAATATTTTCAAAAGAGTTTTTCGAAGTTCAGAGCGTGAAGCAGAAAAATTGAATTCAGTTCATATTGATGCCACTTTGATTATGGAACGTGTCGAGCAAGGATTTAAAATTGCTCAAGATCCTTATTTGGTTCGCATTCATGAACTTTGCGTGCAGAAACGATATTTGAGTTCTTTGGTTAAGGCCCTGGATCGGAAATTGGTGGCCATTCGCGATATCTTTAGCGATCAGAGAAGTCGCACTTCTAATTTGCGTATGGAAATCATGGAAATCATCATTATCGTGCTGATATCTTTAGAATTTCTTCCAATGCTAGAGCGCTATTTGTTCTTAATAAAAAACAAGCTTTTTCCATAGCTTACGATTGACCTGCCGCGTAAATTGCTTTAAGTTTCATCGCCTAAGGAGTCTATAATGAAATCTACCTTTTCATTTTTATTTCTAATTTCTTTTTCTGCAATTTCTGGAGATATCTCTAACCCACTCCGAAGCTTTGGCGCTGAAGTTGAGAAGTTTAATCTTCGCAAAGAAAACGTAGAAGACGAAAGTGCTCCTGCTCCTAAGGATGGGGAAAAAGCTAAAACAAGAGAAATCTTAGTGGCACAAGATCTAGATACAAAAATCCGTGAAGAATTCGAACTTTTGAATCTTCCTGAAATTGAGATTTTGGATAAATTAAATTTAATAGATTTAAGAGTTATTGAAGTTCACGAAATCGAAAAAATTACAATTCCAAGTATTAGAAAGCAGTTTGAATTACAAATTCAAAAAAGTCCTAAGAAAGATGCTGAAGCTCTCGATGAATTGCGAGAATTGGCCGATGAAAAGGCTCCAAAATCTATTCAAAATCCACAATCCGTTCATGGTGAAATGACCGAAGAACAAAGAAAAACACTTGAGGCTATGTTTAATCAAATGGTGGAGTCTTATAGTGAAGCAAAACTCGATGAATTGACTTCTAAGCAGCTAGCACAATCTGCAATGATTCAGAATTCTTTAAAATCTAAATTATCTGAATTAAAAATTAGAGATATCGGAATTTCTCCAAATAAAATTGAAGTGAGTCAAATGGCCAATGGAATGATCGTAATGAAAATTCCATTTGCAGCGAGACTTTATTATAAGGCGGCAGGTTCCATTCGTCCCTCTGGAACGAGTTATCTTTATGGGCAAATAAAACTCCATAGTGATTTGCAAATTGGCTGTGCCACCGACGTTCAAAAATGTGTGCCTTCAAACGATAAAGACAAAAGTTCTCATGCTTTTTTTGAAGTTCGTGCCCGAAATTATATTTTAGGGACCGACAGTGAGTATCTAGGAAATTTAACTAATATTGAAGTTGCCATTGGTTCTCTGGTTCAATTTGAATTGGCCTCTGAAATTGTTTCTAAATTAAAATCAGTATCTCCCCAGATGGCCACCTTAATGATGCAACTTTTAATGTCTCGTGATGAGGGTCAGTTGAAGGCTAAAAAGCCGCTCCTTGAAAATGCGCTTAAAGTGTTTTTGGAAAAGCAGAAGGCTAATGCAGAAGCTGCAAAAAAAGCCGTTCCTCAAAATATAGCTCCAGCAAAGTGATATATTTTTAGTTTGTTTTCAGTTTAGCTAATGCTCTTTTCGCAAAAGAGAAAAATATAGGCAAAATCGATACAAAGACGACAACGATTATAACTTTGTGAAGTTCATTGGCGAGTGGAGTGGTGCCAAGGTAATAACCGAGCAAAACCATTGAAAAGATCCATAAGATTCCACCGACTACGTTGTAGCGCACAAATTTAGCGTAGTTCATTTGTCCGATACCCGCAGTGAAGGGTACAAAAGTTCTGAATATTGGAACAAATCGAGCAAATATTAAAGCTTTGGGTCCGTGTTTTTCAAAGAAGTCATGAGCCTCTTTAAGGTGTTTCTTTTTAAAAAAGAAAGAGTCAGGTCTTTGATAAATGAGGTTGCCGGCCTTTCTTCCTAAATAAAATCCTACTTGATCTCCGACTACGGCGGCGACACTTAAGACCGATAAAAGAATCCAAACATTGAAAATTCCAGGACCACCCATGCCATCGTTAGAGGCAAAAATTCCGGCGGTCACCAAAAGAGAGTCTCCGGGGAGGAAGAAACCCGCAAGAAGACCAGTTTCTGCGAAAATAATTCCGGTTAAAGCGATGATGCCACCTGTTTGGACGATGTGGCGGAGTCCTTCGGGTGAGTGAAGATCTTTAATTATGCTTAAAAGTTGTTCCATTTAGAATTGTAGGGAATCATTAGGAGCCTGTAGAGTCAATCATGGTTAAGCGCAATGCGATAGGAACATCCCAAGAGAACTGGTAGCAACTAATAACTCCGTTTTTGTCGGCACTGACACGAAAAGCTTTAGTTAGGACGCTTTGGTTGTTGGATAAAATATCTCTAATTCGAATTTGTACAACCAAATGGAGTTGATAAATTCGACGACCTTCTTTGAGGACAATGTCTCCTTCGGAAGTCAGTAGGGGGAGCTTTTTATAGGCGTCTTCCATGGAGACCATAAGTCGGTCAATTCGATAGCGAATGATTTCCCTGAAACCCCATGGCAATTCGTCTTCTGTGGGAAAACTTTTGGGACTTATGGTGAGTCTTTTGCGATAGTGAAGAACGTCCTCACCCAGAAAATTCTCAATAGCTCCTACTTCACCTTTGTAGCGTTGCTTTTGGAGATTGTCTGGAAGGGCTGAGGAGTCGAATGCTCTTATGAATTCTTTACCAACTCCAAAATATTCAAATTTTTCTCCGCGCTTAATGAAAAGTTTCTTTTCGAAATCAGGAAACCACTGACGGCTTCTTTTGAAGAGATACTTTCGAAAAAAATCCTTCATGAGGTCTTTAGCGACATAAGCAATAATACCGACAGTCATGAAGGCGATGGTGTTGATACCGACTCTTTGAAGGGTGGAGTCAACCGCATAGAGTTGCACCATAATGGCCCAACAAGCCGCTAGAGCTGCCGACATGGCGTATACGGGAATGAGGAGTCGATTTTCAAGGTAGCGTATAGAAGTTTGGACTTGTAACGGCCTATGAAAATATTTTTTAAGAAGGCTCATTCGGCGCAAATAAAAATCTTCTTTTAAGACGTTGGGTGCGTTTCTTTCGAGACCAATGACGTAGAGTTCATACTGCTCTCGAATTTTGGACTCAGCTTGAATCATTTTTCGAACTCTTTCTTTTAGTGGGTGAGAGTCGTCTAATTCTTGGCTGGAGTCGTGAAGTAAAACTAACAATTGAACATAAGTGTGTGATATGTACTCATTGACTAGAAAAAGTTCGCGATGAATGTTGGTTCTCGGAGCGTGGCTTTTGAGGGCAAATTTATAAACTTCTTGAGTGTCTAGAAGATTTCGTAAGGAATTTATCACACTTTCCACTTCTGAAAGTGCTGAGAAAACAATATCAATATTGAGTGAGTCTTTCTTGAATTTTTTTATGAGCTTTTTAAATGACTTTCTTTGATATTTTAAATAGGAGTCTAACTCCATGGCTAGGGATTTCATGGCGTCTGTTCGAATTTCTTTATTCATTTCTGAAATTTTTGTTAAAAGATATTGAGCAGAAATGTTTTTAGCCGATAAGCCACCGAAAGAGTGGAGTCTAAAGTAACTTTGAAATTCATTTTTTAAAATATCAATACTGTCGAGTTCTGTAAGTCCCAAATTTCGAGGGCAAAATAAAAGAAAGTCGATATCAAAATCAAAATCACCCTTTTGTTCTTTAACCACGCCATCGTAGTCGATTTTAATTTCAATACGATCTTTGTCGTGTCTTTCGCACTTTACGTTAAAGGGCTGGCTGGAGTCTTCGGTTAATAAGTCGGAAAACTGACGCTCACCCTCAAGCGGTTTGACGCTCTCCATGTTATTTATCATATCTTGAATTTGAGAAAATTGTTAGATTTTACGGGCTGATATCAGTCCAAACTTTGGCAGCATGCTTGAGCTAGAAAGGCGACAGTGAGTTTTTTAGGGGTTTTAAAAATATTTTTTCAAAGTCTCTATTTGGTATTTTTTCAAGTAGAGATTTCAAAATGGTTTAGGAAGGCCGCCTTTAGGTGTTTGGCATTGGCGATATTTGTCATCATTTTTTTAATGAGTAGTGGAGCTTATGTGATTTCACATTTGGGCGACAAAATTTGGTTCGATTTAGGCGCAATTTTGTGGGCACTTTTGTTGTTCTTTTTTTCGGGGACTTTAACGGCCGCCCTTATGACATTTTTTTTGGGACTCTTAGGAAATGAGGCCGAGCTGTTGTCCGCTCTGAGTGGAAAGAGTGATATTAAAATGAAGTCTAAGGGCATTCATTGGCGTTGGTCAGAGTTGGTAGGTGCTTTCATCAGTGTTTTGATGTCATTGATGGCAGCTCCATTTTTAATTTTTCCACCATTGATTCCTTTGGGGCTCCTTATTTTATCGTGGGGCTTGGGCGGGGAGGTTCTCAGTTGCGCTGAAAGGTTGCTCGTTCAATCCAGTCTAATAAATATTGAGAAACCTTTAAAAAAACCTCATTGGTTAAGGTGTTCTGTGGGTTTGGGGCCGGCCATTATGAGTTTATTTCCGGTCTTGAGTTGGTTTCTGTGGCCTATTGCTTTGATTGTGGCTTTGAGAACCCTGCTTCTTCAGGAGGGAATTCAAAAATCTATAAATATGGATCGACTTTGAGAAGAGGCTCAAATTCGTATAGGCTTCCCTCGATGCAAAATAATTCAAAAATTGTATGTGTTTTGCCTGCGTATAACGCCGAAAAAACTTTAGAAAAGACTTTGGCGGATGTTCCATCGGGAATTGTTGATTTATTTATTTTGGTTGATGATTGTTCTCGGGATGGCACTGTCGCAATGGCTGAAAAGCTGGGGCAAAAATTTCCCCTTAAAGTGATTCAACATGAAAAAAACAAAGGATACGGCGGAAATCAAAAAACTTGTTATCGCGCAGCGCTTGATGCGGGGGCTGATGTTGTTGTTATGTTGCATCCAGACTATCAATACGAACCTAAATTGCTTCCTGCATTGAGTTCGATGATTGCAGCCAATGTTTATGATGTGGTCTTGGGATCTAGAATTTTGGGCCGAGGAGCCCTTCGAGGTGGAATGCCCCTCTATAAATATATTTTCAATCGACTTTTAACGGCGTTTGAAAATTTTATGATTGGTCAAAAACTTTCCGAATATCATACGGGTTATCGCGCTTTTTCTCGAAAGGTTCTTTTATCTTTGGATTTGGAAACTAATAGCGACGATTTTGTTTTCGATAATGAAATGTTGGTTCAGTGTCATGTGGCTGGATTTCGAATGGGTGAAATTTCAGTTCCTACAAAATATTTTGAAGAAGCCAGTTCTATTAGCTTCAGCCGTAGCGTGACTTATGGATTGGGTGTGTTAAGGTGTTCTTTTGAGGGGGCACTCGCCCGATGGGGATTGTGGCGTCACCCTCGATTTCATAATCGACGCTATGAAGAAACTCTTGCTGATTTGCCTTCTCCTCACGTTTAAAGCTTCATTGCTCATTGTCGCTTTTAAAAGAGTTGAAAATCAAAAGATACCTCCAAAAATTTGTAATTGGGATTGTGGATATTACGTGGATATCTTTTACCGTGGATACGGTCATTCCGAAAATCAATCAGGAACTGAGGCTTTTTATCCGGCCTTTCCGCTATTAACTCGTGTTTTGTCCCCGATACTTCCTGGACAGAGCTTCGGTTGGAAGGCCACTTTTCTCAACCTAGCTTTATTCTCCCTTATTCTTTATTTGCTAATGAGTTGGGCTCAATCTTTAGGTTTTAAACAACTTGAGCTTTTGGCAATCTTTGCGGCCACCGATCGTTTTAGTTTATGGGCTCAAGTTCCCTATACCGAAGCACTTTTTGTTTTTTGTGTTCTATCCTTCTTGTGGATTTATAGAAACACTTCTCGTTCTGTGTTGATGGAGTGCGTGGCTTTGGCTTTCGGTGGATTAGCTAGTGGAGTTCGACTTGTGGGAGTGGCTTGTGTAGGGGCCTTGGGATTGTCTCAAATAAAGCGTTTTATCAAAAATCCGCCCTTAGGTTTCTTGTATTTATTTGTAGGCTCATGGGGCGTTTTAGGCTTCTTTGGTTATTTAGAATATGCCATGGGATCTTGGGATATTTCTCTCAAGGCCATGGCCGGTTGGGGCAGAAAATTTTCTTTATTAGGGTCGCTTCATTCAATCTATTATTTATTTAAAATGGGTTATTGGCCTACAGTTTTAATATTTCTAGGGTCGATTTGGTGGATAGTTTTACCCCCTCGAAATATTAAGTTGAATTGGGTTGAGCGTCTTTGTTTTTTTCTTTTAGTTTTTATTCCTTTGTCTTCTACGAATACGACCAGCCTAACTCGTTATCTTTCTATTGTTTATTTAGGGCACATGGCTTTTATTTATGCTGTTAGTGGTGTTCTTTCTCGCCTTCCTAAGCCTTGGCAGCATACTTTTTGGATCTTGTTTTTAGCTTGTGAAGTCTATTTTCAAGAACAGCTCCTAGAGAAATTTTTGAGAACCGAGGCTTTCTCGTGGGCTGGATAAAAAAAAGTTATTTAAAATTTCCCACTCATCTTTTTCCATTATTAATTCTATTTATGCTTGTGAATTCGTCCTTTCTACAAATTGGAGGATATAATCCCTCATCTCGTTTAGCCCTAATGGCCGCTCTTACGGAAGATTTTTCGGTCGCCATTGATCGATATGCAGAGGGAAATGCCTGGACTAATGATTGGGCTTTGGGTGTTGATGGACATAAAGTCTCTAATAAGGCACCTGGTGCGGCATTCTTAGGCTTTCCAATATATTATCTTTTAGATTTGATTTGGAATCATAATGTGAATGATTTGAATCAACGAGATGAGAATCGCTTTCACGCTAGGCATTTGGCAGAATTTATCATTTCCTGGTTATTGCAGATTTTAACTTTTTCAATCTTGATGCTTTGGGCTTTTGCCTTGGGCCCCTTTTCAAATATATCCTCTTTTCAGCAAATAGCTTTGTTTTCCGTTCTTAGTTTTGCTCAAACAATATCTCTCTTTTTTAATACTTTTTTTGGTCACGCTTTATTGGGTGTTATCAGTTTAACTTCATATTTTTGCTTTATAAATAAGAAGTATTTTTGTGCAGGCCTATTGGCAGCTTTAAGTGTCGCTGTCGATTATAGCTCTGCACCGTGGCTTCTTGTTCTTTCAATGGCTTTTGTGTTTTTAAAGGATCATCGCCGATGGAAGTCTGTTATTTATTTTGCTCTAGGAGTAGTCCCCATATTTTTGTTTTTGGGAATTTATCACAAGTCAGCCTTTGGAACGCCTTTCACTTTATCTTTACAGCATCAAAATCCCAGTTTTAAAAACACCGAAGCAGGAGCTTTATGGGGCATTCTAAATTTATTACCTTCCTTTACGATATTAATGAAATTATTGTTTGGTATGGAGCGTGGAATACTTTGGACTCAGCCTTGGCTTTTTGTTTTGATTTATAAATTCGGTGTGCTTTCTCCAATTTCTTTACGACAAAATTACTTTTTTAAATGTTCTTTGATTTATTTTCTTTTACTTCTTTTTTTAAACGCGGGCTTTGGAGGTTGGCATAGTGGTGGCTCTCCTGGGCCTCGGTATTTGAGTGTTCCAATTTTTTTAATGAGTGCCTTTTTTCCGTGGTCATCTTTAAAGCTGAAGTCCGAAGTATTCTTAAAAATACTAATTGGATATTCCTTTTTCTTTTACTGCTGCGTTATGAGCACTGAATTGCTTTTGCCCGCAGAAAATTTATGGCTACGCTTTTTTAGACTTTTCTCAGAAAAGCCTTCAAGAATTCTTAAATTACTAGTGCTGATGAGCTCTTTTGTTTACATGTATAGACTTTCGTTCAGGCGAGCACTGCGGCAGGAAAGCTAAGCTCTGTTTTGAAGTCTAAGCCTTAAGCTATAGACATCAAGGGGAGCCGTGATTTAGTTTGCTTTATCAGTGATGGATTGGGCGAGGCGAGAAAATCGGGCTTCATTGTCGTGGGCTCTTTATGATTGGGCCAATTCTGCTTTTTCAACAACGATAATGGCTTTCTTTTTTCCTGTATTTTTTAAAAAATATTTCAGTGCCGATATAGATCCTACGCAAAGTTCTTTTTATTTGGGGCTTTCCAATTCTCTGGCGGCCTTGGCTTTGGTCTTTGTGGCGCCTTTTGTGGGGGCCATTGCCGATGCGGGTTCTTATAAGAAAAATTTTGTAATTGGTTTTACGTTTTTTGGAGCAGTCTCATGTGTTGTCCTCGGGTTAATTTCGAGGGGACAAGCTCTAGAGGCTTCCATTGTATACGGACTCTGTTCTTTTTTTCATGCGGCGGCTTTGTCCCCCTATGACTCACTTCTTGTAGATGTCGCCAATGATAAAGAGGTTGATATGGTTTCAGCCTGGGGATATTCGCTGGGCTATCTTGGGGGCGGTCTTCTTTTTGCTCTCAATCTTTTTATGCTTTTTAAACCTGAACTTTTTGGAATCAGCGATAAGGCTTGGGCTGTAAAGATTTCTTTTATGATGGTTGGAGTTTGGTGGCTCTTTTGGACCCTTCCTTTTTCTATTTGGGTTAAAGAGCAGCGTCGTCATGGGGCTGCAAAAAAACCCCTTCAAAACGTCAAGAATGGATGCCGTGAACTTTTCAGAACTTGTCGCACAATACTTGAATTTAAAAACACTCTGATATTTTTATTGGCATTTTTTCTTTATAACGACGGCGTTGGAACCATTATTAAAATGTCGGTCGATTATGGAATGAATCTTGGTTTTTCCGAAACTCATTTAGGATTGGCTCTATTGGGAGTTCAATTTATTGGTTTTCCATTAACTCTTGTCTTTGGCCGTTTGGCTCAAAAGTCTGATCCTAAAAAAGCAATTTTTATTGGAATTGCTATTTATGCATTTGTTGTGCTTTGGGCCTACAGAATGAGCACTTTATGGGAATTTTATTTTCTGGCTGCAATGTTAGGTGTGGCTCAAGGTGGAATTCAAAGTGTGAGTCGCTCTCTTTATGCGAGAATAATTCCGACTCAACGAGCCGGTGAGTTTTTTGGATTTTATAATTTATTAGGTAAATTTACTGGTTTAGTAGGTCCGGTCATGGTGGGGATAGTGGGTGTTTGGACCGGAAACCCTAGATTTGGAATGCTTAGCATCTTATTGCTTTTTGTATCTGGTGCTATAGTTTTAACTAAAGTGCGTGCAAGCACTGAGTCCTAAGGAGAACGTAGATGGAAAAGATATGGCTCAAAAGTTATCCTAAAAATGTTCCAGCTGAAATCGACCCTAATGTATACAGATCGGTGGTCGATGTTTTTGAAAAAAGTTGTCGTAAATACAACGATAGAATTGCGTTTACGAATATGGATAAGGATATGACTTTTGAGGGACTCGATCGTCTCTCGGAATATTTTGCAGCCTATTTGCAATCTATTGGTTTAAAAAAGGGCGATCGTATTGCTATTCAAATGCCTAATTTATTGCAGTACCCAGTAGCGATGTTTGGGGCGCTTCGGGCAGGTCTTGTCATTGTTAATACTAATCCTTTGTATACCGCACGAGAGATGGAGCATCAGTTCAATGATTCAGGGGCAAAGGCTGTAGTAATCCTTTCAAATTTTGCCGATAAATTAGAAGAAGTTCTCCCAAAGTGTCCTAACATTGAACATGTTATTGTGACTGGACTTGGCGATCTTTTGGGATTTCCAAAAAATCTAGTTGTCAATTTTGTGGTTAGGTTTGTTAAAAAGTTAGTTCCTAAATATAAAATTCCCACAGCTACAACTTTTAGTAAGGCCTTGCTTGTGGGTGCCCTAAAGCGCTTTCAGCGTCCTGATATTGAGCCCAGCGACATAGCGTTTTTGCAGTATACAGGTGGAACAACCGGGGTTGCTAAAGGCGCCGTCCTGACCCATCGAAATGTCGTATCTAATATGGAGCAAATATCTGTTTGGATGAGCACTATCATTCGTGAGGCAGAAGAAATTATAATTACACCTTTGCCCCTCTACCATATTTTTTCTCTAACGGTGAATTGCTTGGTTTTCATGAAGGCCGGAGCTCAAAATGTGCTCATTACTAATCCAAAGGACTTACCTGGATTTATAAAAGAAATAAAAAAATATAAATTCACTGTATTCACTGCTGTGAATACACTTTACAACGCTTTAGTTCATCATCCAGATTTTGAGTCGGTTAATTTTAACTACCTTAAGGCTTCTGTCGGTGGAGGAATGGCAGTTCAAAGTGCTGTGGCTGATAAGTGGCGTAAAATAACTGGAGTTCCTTTGGTAGAGGGTTATGGGTTAACAGAAACGGCTCCAGTTTTATGTGTGAACAGATTAGACGGCTATGAGCGAATTGGTACGATTGGGTTGCCGATCCCATCAACTCTTGTGACTATTAGAGATGATAATGAAAAAGAAGTGGCTCAAGGGGAAACTGGAGAAATATGCGCTAAAGGTCCTCAGGTGATGCCTGGATATTGGCAGCGTCCCGATGAAACCAAAAAAGTGTTCACAGAAGATGGTTGGTTTAAATCAGGTGATATCGGATTTATGGATGCTGATGGATACTTTAGAATTGTAGATCGTAAAAAAGATATGATTCTAGTGTCGGGTTTCAACGTTTATCCAAATGAAATAGAAGAAGTCATGGCACAACATCCAGGAGTGCTTGAGGTTGCGGCCATTGGTGTGCCCGATGAAAAGTCTGGAGAAGTTGTTAAAATATTTGTGGTTAAAAAGAGTGAAACTCTTACCGCTCAGACCTTGAAGGAATTTGCTCGTGAGAAGTTAACAGCTTACAAAGTTCCCAAATATATTGAGTTTAGAACGGAGCTTCCTAAAAGTAATGTGGGTAAAATATTACGAAAAGAGCTGAGAGCAGAAAAACCCAATCCCTAAATAAAATCTAGGGGTAAAGCTAATAGGTGTTGTTTTCTAAGAAGACTTTAATAAACTTGATTTGTTCTTCTAATTCGTGCTGGTCATTTGGGCTAAGTTTCACATGTTTGCCGAGTTTGTCTTCAAGTTGTTTTAACAAATCTGGAGCCGAGGCTCTTAATACGTAATCTCCGTTGGGGTCCCAATCTTTGGGTCCATTAATTTCAAAAAATTCCCAGGAGTTTTCAGAGGCAATCACAGGGTTTTTCTTTTTGCGAGCAGCTTTATAGATTTTAAATCCAAAATCTCGTGTTAGGTATTTAGCCATGGAGATATCAGTATTCGCATAGAAGAATATTTTTGGTTTTTTCTTAGAGGGTCCATAGCTAAATTCCTGAATGTCATTTTCTTCGGCAAAAGTTCTATCTAGAATTTTATGTTGCCAGGTGTGGCTTAAGAATTCTTGAGGTTTTTGTCCAAAGTCTTTAGTGGTGAAAAGTCTACCAATCTCGATATGTCGATCAAAGGGATGCTCAAGCTTAGCCTTTTGGATGCCTTCGTTGCTTAGGCCCCTGTTTGTGAATATTTTCTCCCAGGGCATTTCACCTTTTGCGTCAAAGAATAGGGCGTGAAAAGTGTCGTTGCCACTCCGAATTCTCATGAGAGGACTGCCATCGTAAAATCTTATGTAAGCTGCTAACTCAGGTCCATTTAAAACAAGCAAATCATCTTTTCTGTAATCGACAAGCTCAAGATCGGCCCTTTGAATTTCTTGTATGTTTTCAGCTTTAAGATGTTCGCCCTCGGGCCCAATGAGAACAAAGTGATCTGTTCCGTTTGTTGTGTTGTGATCGAGACTCAAGTTTTTAGTGACTAGTTGGGTAGGGCTAAAGGGCGCTGTAAAACTTGTTTTTCTTTCGCTGTAAATTCCATCGCCAGGATAATTTACACTTGAAGGGAAGTTAAATAACTTAGATTTTCCATCAATAATAATAACCTGATCTAAAACGGCAATATGCCGACGAATCCATGGAAACCATTGGGCGTGAATATTCTTTTGCCACTGTGCTCTCTGTTCGGCGCCAGAGGAAGAGCTTTTAAAGAAAACATCATAGCGATCTATTTTATGATGAATGTTTTTTGAGAACAAAGAAAAATCACAGGGGCTAGATAGGATTATGGAAGACTTCACAATAAAGAAATATCCAATAATCCTTTTCATGATTTTAAAGAGCACCGCCAGCTTTACATTTTAGCAAAATGCGCGAGTAAAATGGAATTTTTTGTATCTAAGCAGTTTTTAAGCACTTTTTTATGTTCGCTATCGTGGCTTAAGGCGTAAACCATGCTTCCAAATAGAGTTTGGTAGAGTTTTTCGGCGAGTCCTTTAAGTTCTTTAGGGGATTTTTTAGGAAAATCTACTTTTAGAAAATCGAGAATTCTAATTACAGTTTTATGACTATAGTCTTGGTTCAATTTTGCGTGAGATTTTTTTCTGGCAGATTCAAATAAAAAATAAATCCAAAGAGACGCGTTTTCAGGTTCTATTTTAAGCCAGTCAAAGTTTACGCTGATGTAGTGATCGAGGCGGGAGCCCTTTTTAGTTTTGGCTAAAGCATTGTTGACAAAGTCTCTTCCGCTTTCATCAGCCACTTCAACGGCGGCAAGAAGAAGATCGATGTTGCCTAAATGATAGTGGACGGTTCCAAAGGGAACTTTTGAATTTTTGGACAGACTCAGTAAAGTAACTTCTTGAATTCCTTTGTTATAGACTTCGTCAATGTAAGTCTGAAGCAGCTTTTTTTTCGTTTTATTCATAGGTTCTGCTAGCAGATCTTAGCAGATGACGAGATTCTTTTCAGGCTAATTTTTTTTACATGAAAGTTGATAATATTATCAACTTTTTATTTGCTACCCTTGGGTCCGGGTGTTAAAACTCCTTGATCGAGGTGGATCATGGATTCAATCAAGTCACTGGCTGATCAATATGACTGGAAACGCGTTTTTGTAATACAAAACTTTTTATGGATGCTAGGGCTTCATGTCTTAGCCTTAGTTGTGGCTCCATTCTTTTTTCGATGGGATGCCTTTTTGTTGGCTTGGACTTTTACTTTTGTTTCTGCGTATTCGATGGGAATTTTTCATCACATGATGCTCACTCATGATAGTTTTCGCTCAAAGAAATGGATTATGTATTTGGGTTCTTTGCTTGGGACTTTAACTTGGAGGGGGCCCTTTTCGGGTCCTTTAAAATATGTGGCTATGCATGCTGTTCATCACGAATATTCAGATAGAGATCGAGACCCTCATAGCCCTATTCATGGATTGTTTTTTTCATTTATGGGTTGGTTTTGGAGAATGTCGCCACCGTTTTTAAATGAAGCCCAGTATTTAGTCTTTGTGCCCGAGCGTATTCGTCACGATAAAGTGCTCAGGTTTATGGATCGACATGTTCATGGGCTTCAGGCTTTTTGGGGCTTTTTATGTTTTGCTCTAGGTTGTATTATTGAATCTCAATCCGGTTTAAGGGCACAGCTGTTGGCGGGTCTTTCTTTTGTTCTCTATGGGGTTTTTGTAAAAAGCATGTTGGTCATTTGGATGGCTGATACAGTCGATCTCATTAATCATACGATTGGATATAGAAATTTTGAGACCCGAGATCATTCAACCAATAGTTTTATAATGGCGGCCGTGCATTTGGGGGGCGCCATATCTTGGCATAATAATCATCATGCTCAACCTGATTTCTTTTCAGTAAAGGCTCGTTGGTGGGAAATTGATGTTCATTATAGATTTCTTCAGTTTTTATCTTTTATGGGCTTAGTTTGGGACGTAAAGGTATTAGATATGAGAAAGAGCGAAGTGGCCCAGCAGGCCTAGTCATTAGCTTGGAGTAGCCGAAAAGTCCCTGTTGCAAAAAGATGTAGAGCCCCCTTATAAGAGAGGCATGGGACGCGGTTGGGTTCACGGAATAAGAGAAGTTGCTGCTGCTAAAAAGGGCAAGCTTTTTACTAAAATTGCAAAAGAAATAGTCGTAGCTGTTAAGTTTGGCGGCTCAAATCCTGAAGGAAACGCAAAGCTGAAGCTTGTGCTTCAAGATGCTCGTAAAAATTCAATGCCTAAAGATACTATTGATCGGGCCATGAAGCGGGCTACAGGTGAAGGCCAAGAAGATAATTTTGAAGAAATTGTATATGAAGGCTACGGACCTCATGGTGTCGCCATGTTGGTAGAAACGCTGACTGATAATAAAAATAGAACGGTTCAAGATCTTCGAGCCATTTTTGTTCGTGGTAAAGGTAATTTGGGCGAGCAGGGAAGTGTGGCTTGGATGTTCGATAAAATTGGCTCCATTATTGCCCAAAAAGATAAGTTTCAAGGCGATCCTGTGGATGCTGCTATCGAGGCCGGTGCGGCCGAAGTTGAGGATCTTGAGGAAAATCAATGGAGATTTCTCACAGACGTTACCGATCTTTTAGATGTTCAATCAAAACTTGAAGCTATGGGTTGGAACGTTCTTAAGGCTGAAATTTCGTTTAAAGCAAAAACACCTATGCCCATAGAGCCTGCGCAAGAAGAGGATCTTCAAGTACTAGTAGAAAAATTAGAAGATCATGATGATGTTAAAAAAATTCATCTCGCCGTGTAGTTATAAAAAAATATTAAGTGAAATTCGGCCGCAAAATTCGGCCGTTCTAATATACGACAAAATATTACTTTCTAATAAGGCTGTAGCAGATTTTGTTAAAAGCTTTCCGCTTGCCATTGGTCTTGATTCTGGTGAAAATCTTAAAACATTAAAAAGTCTAGAAAGTGTATGCGAAGACTTGCTCGGAAAAATACATGAAGCTGGGCTAAGTCAGATCAGTATTTGGTCGCTTGGGGGTGGCTCGGTTGGCGATTTTTCTGGATTTCTAGCTTCACTTTTATTCCGTGGCGTACCGTTGATTCATGTGCCTACAACTTGGCTGGCGGCTATCGACTCCTCGCATGGTGGAAAGACTGCTCTTAATGTTGGTGCTTTTAAGAACCAGTTGGGAAGCTTTTATCCTGCAGAAAAAGTTTATTTGGTTAAAGAAATATTAATGGCCCAAAGTGATGTCTTGGCTAGACAAGCTTTATCCGAGGCCTGGAAAATTGCAGTAATTGAGGGTTCGCCCTGGTCTAAAAAATTTCTCTTTTCAAAAAAAGAATTAGCTTTATCGGCAAACGATCTACTTTGGAAATATTTAAAATTTTTTATTGCTGGAAAATATAAAATTGTAAGTCGCGATCCTTTTGAAAAAAAAGGTCTTCGTAAAAAATTAAACCTAGGTCATACTCTTGGGCATGCTATGGAATTATCTTTGAGTCTTTCTCATGGAGAAGCTGTTGCCTGGGGTTTGGTGTTTTCGCTTCATGTGAGCTTGCTTAAAAAGAAAATTAAAAGAGAAAAGTACAAGTTACTTTACCAGAGTCTCCATGAGCATGTGCTTAAGTATTTACCCAATAAAAATCCCTGGAAGCGCATGACTTCAAATGAACTAAAAGAAGCTCTTTTAAGGGATAAGAAAAAACTTTCTTCAGCGGCCTTAGAGTTTGTGGTGATTAAAGACCTTTCCAAAGTCGAAATTATAAAAATTTCAATAGAGGAGCTTATTCAGCCTCTTTATTCGCATGAAATCTAATTTATTTTTTGATTCTAAGAATTTACCTTTGTCTAAGTCTGAATATATTAGAGCCTTGTTTATTTCTTCATTCTCAAATCTGCCTTTGGAAATTAAGGGTGAAAGTCTTGCGGATGATGTTCAATTGACGGCCGCGGCTCTTGAGGCTTTTAAGTCAGGTGAAACCGTTTTTCAGTGTGGGCATTCAGCCGCTTTACTTCGTTTTCTATTCTTTAGAGTTTCAAGAGTCCCTGGAAATTTTAAATTAATGGGCAGTCCTAGTTTGTTGTTGAGAAATCATGCTGAGCTTTTGAGATTAGCTAGAATTTTAGAGTTTCAAGCTGAAATTTTAAGTGATCATATTTTAATTAAAAGCCAAGGGTGGCGAAAGCCGTCTAGTCCTATTGAAATAGATTTGAAAAACTCGAGCCAGTTTTTTAGTGGTTTATTGCTGAGCAGCTGGAATTTAGGTTTTGATTTGGAAATTAAAAAATCTGAAGATCAAGTGTCTACTGATTACGCTCTTATGACAACAAGCATGTTGGAGCGGGTGGGATGGCGTTATGAAGAATCAAATAATTTCATTAAGATTCCATCTCATCAGCAACCCAATACTGAATCTAAAATATTTATTGAAAGCGACTTAAGTTGTGCCTTTGCCATGGCTGCATTGGCTGCGGCTAGCGGTAAAACGCTTATTGAAAACTTTCCTTTGAAAAGCTTCCAGGCAGATCGCAGATTTGTGCATATACTTAGGCAAATGGGTGTCAAAGTTGAAATTAATGGAACTCATTTGAGTGTAGCATCCGATAGATTGCTAGGAATAGATTTTAATCTTTCAGATTCGCCTGACCTTTTTCCGGTATTGGCTGCTCTTTGTGTGGGAGCTGAGGGGGCGTCGCGACTTTGGGGGGCTCGACATTTAAAGTGGAAGGAATCTGATCGAATCGGTAAAATGCATGAGCTGATTTCTTTGTTTGGTTTGGAGCTTAAGATTCTTGATGATGGATTAGAGATTTTTCCCAATAAAATCAAAAATGAAGTTAAGTTAGATAAGGCGTTTGATTGTGAGAATGATCATCGTTTGGCCATGGCTGCGGCAGTTCTGTGGCATTTGGGATTTAAATGTCCGATTGCAAATTCTTCTTGTGTGACTAAAAGCTTTCCGGATTTTTGGGGTCGGGCGCAAGTTCCAAGGGAATATCTATTGTGAGCGATAATATTTATCTTATTGGTCATCGAGGAACGGGAAAAAGTTCTTTGTTGAAAAGATTGGCTCAATATTTTCCTGATAGAATTTGCTTGGATTTAGATGCTGAAATTGAACGACGTTATTCTAAGAGCATTTTTGAAATATTTTCTGAAGGAGAGAAAAACTTTAGAGCCCTTGAAGAAAAAGTTTTATCTGAAATAACTCAGCAGAATAATTCCCCAAAAATTGTTGCCTTAGGGGCGGGATTTGAGGGGAAAATTCCAGCAGGAAAAATTATCTGGATTCGAAGAGAAAGTGATTCTGCGGGAAGAATTTTTTTTGATAGACCTAGGTTGAATAGAAAAGTTTCACCTATTGAAGAGTTTTTAGAGCGCTTTTCAGAGAGGGAATCTAGATACTTAAAGCTGGCTGATGATGTATGGACTTTGCCTGAGGGGCTTTTTGAGCTGTGTGATTTTGAAAAGAAGTTCTTTCAAAACGAGATAAGCCATTTTGGTGGAACTTTAAGCTTAAAACCTGAGCATTTAATAAGAGAGAATTTTAAGGAATGGGTTCATTCGTGGATAACTCGTGGTCTTGAATTTTTCGAATTAAGGAATGATCTCTTAACTCTAACACAGCTTGAAAAAGCATTGAGTGTTATTCCTAAAGAAAAAAGACTTATAAGTTTAAGGCCAAGTGGAGCCTGGGATATTGATTCTAGTCAGGCCCAGCTTGTAGATATAGATGTTGGGTTGGGATCAAAAAAGCAACTTAAGAATAATGAATTCTATTCATGGCACCAAAAGAAAGATTCAATCAAAGAATCCATAAGCTTTATTGAAGAATTTTCTAATAACATTAATTTTTTTAAATGGTCGCCCATAGTAAATAACTTAAGCGAATTAAGAGAGATTCATAATTTCTTAAAAGAAATTCCGTATATTGAGTTCTATCCAAGAAGTCCTGATTCCAAAAATCCTAAATGGAACTGGTATCGTCTTTTAAAATTTAAACGCTATAAGCTTTCTTTTTTAAGAGAAGCACAAGGGACATCTTTGGATCAACCCACATTGACTCAAGTATTAATGTTGCCAAATTATTTTAACGAATTTGCTGCAATTTTAGGCGATCCAGTTAGCCATAGTTATTCGCCTATTTTTCATTATAATTTTTTTAATAAAAGAAGAATGCCTTATTTCGCTATTCCATTGAGTCGAGATGAGGTTGCAAATGAAAATATTGAATTTTTGTATAGCTTGGGGTTAAGAGCGGCTTCTGTAACTAGTCCATTAAAACAAGCGCTTAGTTCAAGTCCTATGAATACCTTTATTTGGAAGAGTTCCTCGGAGTCTCTAAATATAAATACAGATTATGAGGCTCTTAAAAAGTTAATTTATAAATTTCAAGTTGATGAAACTTTATGTTGGGGTGCTGGGGCCATGTCTCAAGTTATCTCAGAACTTTTAAAAGGACTTCAAATTGTATCCATTAGAAACTTCGAAAATTTTACAGACCTTGATAAGAAGAAAATCAAAAACATAATTTGGTGTGCTGGTCCAAATTGTAAAATTTTTCCAGATGGGATTAATCCTGAGAATGTTTATGATTTAAGTTATCAAGAGTCTTCATTTGCTAGAGAATATGCGCTTCAAAAGAACGCAAAATACGTGTCAGGTTTGGAGCTTTTCATTGAACAGGCCAAGCTTCAGCAAGTGTTTTTCTCAGAGCATTTTACAGTAAAAACATAATTGTTTTATGCACTTGACGCGCTGCAATTAATCTGCTAAAGCGTAGCTTCAAATGAAATTCGTAAAAACATTTAGTCTATTGTTATTTATCTTTAGCCTTAAAGCTTTTGCAGTCATTGATTACGGAAATCGAGTTTATGTCAGTAATATGGGGGCTAGTTATATTGTTGATTATGCTCCCTTAGATGCTGATGTGCAGGTTTATTTAGTGGCAAACGCCATCCAATTACGAAAAAAAATGCCTGCAAAAGATCGAAGTTCGCTCTATTTTCTCGATTTTGATTTTATAAAGGTTTTGGATTCTAAAGTTTTGTCGGCGGAAGAAGCCGAAAAACAACTATTTTTAGCTATGATTTTAGCGTCAGATAAAAGGACGGGACCGTTTTTAGGAAATATAATCGGTGAGTCGTTTGGTGCACTGTTGCTTAGAAGCGTATTGGATTTAATTAAACATGAAGAGCCAAATGTTTCTCAAACTTATATGGCTCATGGCTGGGGAACAAAACAAGAAAGAAAATATTTCCTTTATAATTTTAGGCAAGTGATTGAAGGTCTGCGGGATCTCTTTAAGGAAGTGTCTGTTGAATCTGGGGTCCCTTCAGAAAAGCAACTTAAACCTGTTTTAGATGATGCTGACGATGTGGGATTACATTTTGATTTTAGCGGATTTAAAATTGTGTATCCTTGGGACGTTCTAGCTAAACACCTTATGGCTGTGTCGCTGGATTCAACTTGGGATAACTTAGATCTTTTTGCGCCGAGTAGTTATGCGAAAGATGATGAAGAAAAAAAACAATTAACGCAAAAAAAGAAAAAACTTCGTAATTTTATTAAAAGAATTCACAAAGAAAGTCCTCAATCGAAAAAGCGCTATGACGAATTTTTTTCAGACGCAAAGGCTGGTTGGGAAATAGCTGGTGCTCTTTATAATTATTCTCTTAAACATCCTGATGTTAACGAAGCTCTTCTCATCAATAAAAAAGCTTTAGAGACCTATGACGAGAAGAAATATAAAACTATATTAAAGTACCCCGAAAGTTTGTTAAAAGATAAAGTTAACTGGGTTCGAATAGCGCTTTTTCATTGGGTGCATCAATGGACAAGCACTAAGGAAAATATTTTTGGCGCCACTTTATGGGATAGATACTATTTAAATACTAAAACAAAAAATTTCTCTGATTATTTAGAATTGCAGCTTATGCCTTTAAACCATAATCATTTATTGAATCAGAGCGTATCGACTCCTAAGGGTGAAGTTTTTAGCGTCCATTGGGTGCAGGAGGCAAATCGCTTAAATTTCGTGTGGGAAAATGCCCCCAGAGCAATAGAGCAAAAAGAAATGAGTTTAAGTATGGATGAAGTTCGCGGGCTTCTGGGATCTGTGTCGTTGACAGAAATAAGAAAAGTTCAAGAACAGTGTGAGAATGAATTAATTGATTAATAAATCAATTAATGGGTGCCTATTGGCTTCTTGAGGCATCTTTATCAATTTCTAATAAATGGTTTTTCAGATTCTTCAGCGACTCTATTTAAAAGCATTTTAATGCTTTCGCTATCAAAGTCTAAAATTTCAAGTAATGATTCAGGCGTGAAATTTCGAGAATTCAGCCATCGATAAAATTTGGGGTCTCGGCTTCGAATTTTTGTGACTAATCTTTGCGGCGTTTTAATTATGACGCTTAAAATGTCAGTGTCTAAGGTGGCATTAAAAAGTCTAAATTCAGCTGTTTTAGGACGCGAAGAAAATCTGAGAAATAAATCTGTGAGATTTAATGAATGGTGTTTAAAGGTCAGCCAATGTCTCAATCTTTCGATGCTCTCAAGTGGAATATTTTTATTTAAGGATTTAATAACTTCATTAATGTATTCATTGGGAAGGGCTTTGGTGTAGGACTCTCTTCTGTGGGGGTGAGTTGAAAATGTTTTTATAAGGGTTTCTTCTATTAAAGAATAGCTCAGTAATAATTCTCCGATTTCAGAATCAGTAGCATTTTGAAAATCAATTCTTACATGAATACCAGAATTACTGGTATCTATTTTAAGCCCAAAGTGATTTTTAAGTTCTTGAGTGACAAAGAGAAGGTTATTGGCGTCTTCTTCGTTTTTTATAACGGGGCTGTTAAGTTCAATTGGAATAAAATCCTGATGCACACCTTTAATGCTGGGTTCTGATTTTATAAACCAGTGATTGCCGTCTATTGAAACTTCATAAATAATCCCGAAAGTCGGGTCTCGATTTTGAGATATAATAACGCTGCTAGAGTCTTTTGCTTGGCTTCTAAGAATTTCTGCAAGCTTATTGGCCACATCTTCTCTGCTATAGCTTTTAGGTAAAAAGGCTTCAATTTCGACGCCCGCATAATAGGTTTCTAAATTTGTATGTTGGGGCGTAGTCGCGTGAATTTTCTTTAAAAGCATCAAACTTTGATCGCAGCTTGGATTGATTCGCGCCTGAGTAGAATTATTTAAATAAAATAGGCTTAGAATCAATACTCTAAGCAATGCAAAGCTAATAACTTTCAAGAGTTTAGGCATGGGGGCTGCCATAGACATAGGTTAAATATCTGATCGGCAATACTAAATAAATCTGTCATGGCTTTAATGAAAACTTTTTGACTTAGATGCTTAGGGTCATTAGTTTTCTCAAGATGTCGAATCATTTCGGGCAGATATTCCGAGCTACAAGTTTTGGAGAAAGTCATGGGCCCGCTTTAGGTGTGGTCATTGAAGGTTGCCCTGCTGGCGTGTCCGTAGACGAAAAACTTTTAGTCGCTGCTTTAAAAAGACGTAGACCAGGCGCGAGTGCCATTCAAAGCGCTCGGGCAGAAGAGGATATGCCAAAAATATTAAGCGGTGTTTTTGAATCTAAAACTCTAGGAACACCCATTGCTGTTATTGTTGAAAACTCTGATGCTCAAAGTGATGTATATGAATTTAATCGTGAGGCTAGTTTTAGAAGAGGTCATGCTGATGACTTGTGGGCTAAAAAATTTGCTCATTTCGATTGGCGTGGAGGTGGAAGAGCTTCGGGTCGTGAAACTCTTTCTCGTGTTATCGTGGGAGCTTTTGCTCAAATGTTTTTAAATGAGCTTTGCCCAAAATTAGAAGTTAAAGCTTTTAGCTCTCAAATTTTTAATTTTGCTTTAGATGCATCAGAAATTAAGGCGGCCTCTCAAATGACTCTTTCTGAAATTGATTCATACGCAGCTCGACTGCCATCAAAAACGAAAAGTCAGGAGCTTGAAGAGTTGCTTTTAAGGGCCAAGCTTGAAGGGCGAAGTTATGGTGGTGTTGCTCAGTTGTTTATTAAAAATGCACCACAAGGCTTAGGTGAGCCCGTATTTGCTAAAATGAAGGCCGTATTGGCTCAAGCTTTTATGAGTATTGGCGCTGTGACTGCAGTCGAAATTGGAGAAGGTTTTGATTGCGTTGGAGCTGAGGGAACAGAGTTTCATTCTCTAGAAAATTCTTCTGATGTTTATGGTGGCATTCGGGGTGGAATTACTACGGGTGAAGATATTTCTGTGCGAATTGCTTTTAAACCCACGTCTTCGGTTTTAGATGTTGCTAAAAAAGGGCGACACGATCCTTGCATAGTTCCTCGTGCCTTGCCGGTCATTGAGGCTATGGCTCTATGGGTTTTAGCCGATATGATTCTTTTAAAACGATTAAATAATTGTTTGTGAAAAAACTTCAAACTTCAAGAAAAGCGAAAATTCCTTAGGGTAGAATCGGCGGATTCGTTCTAAAGGAGTCTAATTTTTCTTGAGATGCTTGATTGGGTTTAGCCGTACAACGGAAACCAAAATCTGAATATTCTTTGAGTTTTAAATTTCTGATGTCTGTTAGGCTGAGATCTCTTTTAAGGATATCTTTTTCAGTATTGTCGAGCGCTAAGTATTCAGGAATTTGATGATCTTTTGAAAATTTTTCATCAAAAAAGTTAGTAAAACCAGGAAGCCAAGCGTAGCGTAATTTATTTTTTAGGTCTGCGGAAGAGTATTGAGCGCTATAAGCTAATTCCCAATCTAATCCAAAAATATTGAGAGATGAACAATAGTCTCTGGCAGTGCGTCTGGGATTAAAAGCTTTTATAACTTGGCCCTTGGCATCAAGATGTTCTGAATAACGCTTGTAGCTTTCAGGAAGGGATTTTAAAAAATAATAACTTTGTTCTGGTCCCCAGATAATATTATTTTCTTTATCGTGAACCCATTCCATTAATTCAGGTTTAAAAGAATACATTCTAAGAACGACAACTCCATTTTTGGAAAAACTGCCGTCGAGGGCCTTGGATGATTCCGAATCCTGACAACCAATCATTGAGTCGGTCCACGAGAAACTAAAACTACCACAGGGTAGTACGGGTCTGTTTTTAGAGATCAGAATTTTCAAAAATGGATATTTAAGAAGTTCTTCATTCAATTCATTGGGTGAATAATATTTAAAAGGAATTTCTGCGAGCTTTGCCCAACTACGATTAAATTCTTCTTCAATGATTTTGTTTTGTTGGGCTGGAGGGTTAGAGTTTTGAAGCGCAATGAGTAATTTTAAATGTTTGAAGAGCGATTCATCAGTTCGTGAAACATAATAAAAATATCTTAAAAAATTATTTTTAGATAATGCGGAGATTTTCCTACTGTTACTGCTATTTAATTCATCAAAGAGATCAGCGTAATTTTTTGTGTTGGGAGAGGCCGAGAGAAGTGATCTCTTCACGATTCCAATTTGATCTTGTTCACCGGTTGAAATATGAAAGGATAAAATTTTTGATGAAGACTTTATGGAATCATTAAAGTTTAAATTCTCGTTTTCTAATTCAATACTGTAGAGCCCTTTGCTGATATCGATACCTGTTGTGGGGTAAGTTTGAGCGTTAAGGCAAGTGGAGAAAAACATTACAAAACAAATACTTGGAATGACTTTTTGGTGATTTTTCGAAAATTGCATTGGGCGAATTTTAACTCCTCGCGTTATACCGGTCAAGCCCCATAATTTTGCAAAACTACTGTGCGACGTTAAGAGTGGGGAAGGGGCGCTTAGAGGGAGGGCTTGGCTGCTACGACTAAGTGCTTGGCACCATTGGGCTTCTTGAGGTAGATATCGTCACTCAATGTTTTCAGGAGCCATTAAATCCATTCTAAAAACGCTCCTTATGCTGTTAACTGTCTCTTTGTGGGCTCATGATTGTGGCGATTGGCTGAGTCTTAAGCTTTTGCCCCTTCCTGATCATATTTCACCTATTTCTGATCAGAGTTCAATGGATCAATTAAGGAGTCGATATTCTCCTTATTTTCTTAGAAAAAAGTATTTAGAAATTTCTGATACAAAATTTTTTGAAGTTGTAGATTCAAAAAAATCTGATGAATTATTGCCGTCCCCAACTCATCAAATTCTTGAGGTCTTTCCTGAGGAATTGCGATCTGCATTTATGCAAAGGCTTTTTTTGATAAGCAATCTTGATCAACTTACCGACACTACGGGCACAAATAAAGAATGGTTTAATGATTTTAGAAATTGGGTGACTTTAAGAGAGGCTGATATCTTTAATCCTAAAATTTTAAGTTCTCAGTTAGAAGATAACGAGAATTTAGGCAGCTTTTATGCTCGTTTAAAACTTGAATTTCACGAAGTTCATCGTAATCGCCTGAGATCTGGTTTGTCTGCGTATTTGGATAAAGAAGATTCTCGATGGGGACGTTTTTGGCGTTCGTCAAAATATAAAAGTACTGCGCTTTTAGTGAAATATCGCAAATGGATTCCTGTTGCAGTGCTTGGTCTCGGAGTTTATTTCGTGGGTGTTGATTTGCTCAGAACCAATCTTACTAATGAAGTGAAGTATCACATGGTAGAAGGTCGAACTGATTTGGCCACTCAAGTGCAATTAGCACTTAATGAAAAAAGTTATTTAGAGCGTGAAGCGGCTTTGAAGGATTTTAAAGGGGATGTCAAAAAACTTCATTCTGAAACTTCAAGAGTTTTGTCGAGTATTCCTGGCTTAAGTCCCGATCAAGCGAGTCGAGCTTTGTATAATTTAGAAAAGGGATTTGCACGCTATCAGTGGGCTACGGAGCGATTTTTATCGCGCACGCTTGTTCAGGGAAGAGGCGATTTTGTTTATAACCAGTTGGATTTTCCGCATTCGTGGATGCAAAGAATAAATGTTTCTTATGGAATATTTATTCAGATTAGAGAATCCATAGATCGCTATAACTTTGATGTTAAACATTTAGAAATTGAGGCCCAAGAAAAGGCGGGATCGCCTTCAGAGTTGGCTCTAAATAAAATGATTGAAGAGCTCAATATTAAAATTAAAGCTTTAAAGGTAGATCTTGAGTTTCACCGAAAGCAAACAGCAGTGGCCATAGCTACTTGGAAAATTTACGAGATGATTTTTGCTGAATTTCTTATTCATGAACCCGGCAATGATCAAAGAGGATTGATGTATCATAATGAAGTTAGAGCGCTGGGATTCTCTTATTACTTAGAAGCATTTCAAGAGCAGTTTGAAAAAGAGGCTCAAGAGCTTGGTTTTATATTTGAGACTGGAAAAATTACGGACTCCTTAAAAGAAAAAATTAATCTTAATTTTACTGAGCCAACAAAAACTAATTAAAGGATAAAACACAACTGAGTAAGTGTTGGGTTTCTTTTTGTTCGATCATACCCTTGGCGATTAAATCAATAACAAATTTTTTTCCTTTATCGTCTGTATAAGTTTTTTCTTCTAGCTTTAACCAACCAGAGGCTTTCCAGTCTGCTATAAAGGCGAATCGCAATTCTTGAGTTTTTTGATCAATACTAAAGTTGAATATTTGACCAGTGCTAGTTTCCGAGATCAATTCTTTATTCTCAGGTGAAATTTCGATTTCATTGAGAATAAAGTTGCCAAGCTTTTTACCGCCTTTCCCAATGGTGTCTTTTTTTATAAAAGTATAGGCGTGTCTTGGGGCGCTATTGATTGTACCCATTTCTTCGCCTAATTCGGGAATGCTTTTAGTGGCCAAACAAACAATACTTTGAACTTTGTCGAGACTTTTAAGAGGTAGGCTTTTTTCAATAGAAAATGCGGGTGAAATGAAAAGTGTAGTAAAGGCTAAGCTTAGATTAAAGGGTTTCATGGTGTTTTTCCTTTGTTAAAAAAGATTAAGGTAATCGAGGAAACTTTTTAAAGTTTGGTTTTCTTTTTTCGACAAAAGCTTGCTTTCCTTCTTTAGCTTCTTCGCTCATGTAATAAAGAAGAGTTGCGTTGCCGGCCATGTCGAGTAATCCCATTTGACCATCACAATCTGCATTAAGAGCAGATTTTAAACAACGCAAAGCTAGAGGTGAGTGTTCGAGCATCTCTCGTGCCCATTTGAGAGTCTCTTCTTCCAAAATATCATTGGGCACGACGGCATTCACTAGACCCATTTCGAGTGCTTGTTTTGCGTCGTATTGGCGACATAGATACCAAATCTCTCGAGCCTTTTTTTGACCAACTATCCTAGCTAGATAACTTGAACCCAATCCACCATCGAAGGATCCGACCTTAGGACCTGTTTGACCAAAACGTGCGTTTTCTCCTGCAATACTTAAATCACATACGACATGAAGAACGTGACCTCCGCCAATAGCGTAGCCAGCCACCATGGCGATAACAGGTTTGGGTAATTGGCGAATTTGTTTTTGAACGTCGAGTATGTTGAGGCGAGGCACACCATCACTTCCAACGTAGCCAGCATGACCACGAACTTTTTGGTCCCCACCAGAGCAAAACGCTTCACGGCCCTCACCAGTAAGAATCACGACTCCGATGTCTTGATCTTCTCGAGCCAGGTGAAAGGCTTCTTGGAGTTCCATAACCGTTTTGGGCCTAAAGGCATTGCGAACTTCAGGGCGGTTGATAGTAATCTTCGCAATTCCATCTTCGGTTTTTTCGTATTTAATATCTTCGAATGTTTTAATGTTTTTCCACAACATGCAAACATTCATAGCGTTTGCCTTAGAGAAATGAAAGAATCTTTTGAATGAAATCTTCCGGATTTTCCCAAGGGCATCGATGCGCTGCTTTGGCCACTGGAACTACGGAAATAAGAGGGGAGTTCTCTGAGGTCTTGGTGGCTAAGTTTTTGAATTTAATATCTAATTCGCCATACATCCAGAGACTTTTTATTTTGATTTCTTTTAAATAGGGCCCAAGGTTTTCTTGTCTGCCTAGACTCCACTGATCAAAAATACATTCTAATTTCTTCACGGGTGCTGATATTTCAGTTCGATTTAGGATTTTGGGGCTTCCCTCAAATACGGATTGTTGGTTCCATTCTTGCCAAAATTCCGGCCAAGGTAGCTCATGAAGTTTAGATTTCCAAAGGGCGTCGTTTTCTAATCTTTTGAGTTTTTCTTCTTCGTTGGGGAGGCCGGCGTGAGTCGAAACTAAAATGGCGCTTTTTATAAAATTTGATGGATGATGGATTAACGAATGAAGGGCTAATCGAGCTCCTAGCGAGTAGCCCAATAGTATGGCCTCGCATTTTTCAGAGTTTATGAATTCATTAAAATTTATAGCCCAATCAAAGAAGTTAAGATTGGAATTTTTGTAGAGATCAATAGAATGAATTTCAAATTTTTTAGATAGAGGTGAATTTTTTAGAAAATCCCAATCACTAAAATGACCTAAACTTCCATGGAGGCAGTAAATTCTCATAGATAGGATTAAAGAGCATCCCAGAGTTTGTCATAACTCGACCAGAATTTCTGACTTTCAATTGGATCGGGTTTTATTTCCATCACAAAGGAGCGCACTGGAACACGAAATTCTTCTTGTTCGTGGACGCAAAGATAATCGAGCCCCCACATTTTTGCCCAAGAAGAAAAATCAATGTCATGTGGAAGTTCCACGAGCTTTCGAGTTTTTTCGTCTAAGGATGAGAGGTCTTTTACACGACTGAATAATTTTCCACCTTGGTTATTTACGACGACAACAGCGTGAGGCTTGGATCCAAGCTGTTTAAGAATCCATGGAGCGTTGAGATCGTAAAGGGCTGTGATGTCTCCAAAAATTCCCCACGACAAAGATCGTTTTTTGGCCGTGCTACCAAAATAAGTAGAGATTTCTCCGTCAATTCCATTGGCACCTCGATTGGCCATGTATTCACGTTTTTCAACACTATATCGAGCTCCTAAATTCCATTCACGAATAATCAAACTGTTTCCAAGAAATACAGAGCTTTGATCTCCAATTCTTTGCGACAGAAAACTTAGAAGTGCCACTTCGCTTCGAGGGTATTGTCCAATGAGTAATTGAAGTTGTTGGCGAAAGAGTTGATCGAGGTGGAAAAATTTGTCGTCAGCAGGGCAAGGAGGCATGCTTTTAATGGTTTCAGTAAAATCGTTTAGCGAACGTGAAATATTAAGTGAGTTGCGAGCCAGTCCCGAAAAGCCTTCAAGGCTTATGGAGCAAACATCAATTTCGCTTTTTCTTTCTAAATCTCTCCAAAAGCGACAGCTAGGAACGGCACCCAGTCGAAGAACTCGTTTCCATGGGGTTTTTGCTAAAAGGTTTTCACCGGATTTAATAATTTGTTGAGCGAGATCGCGATCTTCGCGAAGTCCTGAAAGACATTCTGCCCATATAGGAGCTTGAAGATGTTGGGTTATCTCTTTGGCGGCATTTTGTTCTGAGGGAGTGAGAGCGCCGAGTATGATGAGAAGCGAATCTTTGCGATTAAGAAAATTTTCTAATACAGAAGAGGAGATTGTGGGCGCTTCAAGTTCCTTTCTTTGCTCAATAGAAAAATCATAAGAGTTCGATAATTCTTGATCAAAAAGGGGTTCTTCAAAACAAAGATTTATATGAATAGGTTTTGAAAAAGCATGTTGTTGGATAATGGGAAGCTTTTGATTGACGTCAATATCCCAATTGAATTCTGTGTAGGGAGAAAATAAGTTTTCTTGTTCTATGCTTTGGGGAGATCCAGTCCCTCTGAATCTTTTCGGGCGATCAGCACTAATAATGACGAGAGGGAGATTTTGATAATGAGCTTCTATGCAGGCTGGGAGTATTTCTGCAGTTGCTGTGCCCGAAGTGCACACTACAACAACGGGCTTTCTTGTATCTTGCATTCGTCCTAATGCAAAGAAGGCGGCGGAGCGTTCGTCGAAGAAAGAGTAGTATTTGATTTTTTGCGTTCTTGTTAATACAGCGAGAAGTGGGGCGTTTCTTGAGCCTGAGCATAGGCAAAATTCTTCAACACCACTATTTAATAGTTTTTTAATAAGATCCGTTGATTTTTCTATGTTCATAATCCAATTCCCTGAGCCACCGCATTTTTTTTAAGCAATATTTCAGCCCATTCTTTTTCACGACGACTCTCTTTTATTATTCCACAACCAGTAGAAAGAAGAGTTTCATTTTCAGTTTTGAGTATATTCCGGATAGCGACAAGAAAGAAGGCCTTTTCTCCCCAAAGAATTCCAAAAGGAGCACCAAACTCTGGATAAATTCCGTGCTTTTCGCGTAATGTTTTCAGTCGATAAATGCTGGCCTCATTCCAAGGATAAGCTCCTAAAGCAGGAGTGGGGTGGAGTGTTTTGATCAGTGTTGGGACATCAATTTTATCAAAGATTTTAATATGAATTGGGCTTTTTAAGTGGCTTATAGGACCAAATTCTGCAACTTCAATGTCCCCAATGCTGAGTTGTCCGAATGGAGCTAGTTTTTTTGAGATAGCATCAACGACTATTTGGTGTTCTCTTATGTCTTTGCTGCTTTTTAAAAGTTCTTTGGATTGTGAAGAGGGCGCACTTCCGGCAAGGGCCATAGTTGTTAATTCATTGCCTTCGATGGAAAATAAAATTTCAGGACTGAGTCCTAATATTGCTTTCTGAGTATTAGAAAAAGCATATGGAATTCGCCCTTGGGCTGATTGAGCTTTATCAATAAATTTTTGTAAATTTAAGTTTTGAGCTGGGCCTTTAAAGCAAGCTGCAGCTACAATTTTTTCATATAGGCCAAGTTGAATATCATTTTGAATGTCATCAAATGTTTCAAAGAATTCTAAAGGGCTTAACTCGTCAAAAATGTCGGCCTTTTTTGAATGTAATTCAGGCGAGGAAATCGGGTTTTTATCAAGAATTTGCAGTTCAGGAACGATGGCCCAAGGGGTGGGGGATTTAAGAAAAAAGTCGTTTATATAAAAGCTAGGAAGTTGGGGGTGAGGTGTGGGGGAGTAAAATGGGGCAGAATTGGAAAATAATAGACCCCAGGGACTTTTCAGCAAGAAAAATGAAGTATTTTGGTCCTCAAATAACACCCCCCGACTATAGAATTTATATCTATAAGGCGTCTAGCGACTTTTACGCGTCGACCCCCACCTTTTAACCGTTAAAGGGTGGGGGGCGGCTGTAAAAAGTCGCTAGGCGCCTTCTGAAAATGTGGAAAGTTTGGGCATCCTGTGAGAGGCTCCACTCACTAATGCAAAGATGCCGTTCAGTTCGTGTAGGTTCATGGGAAGTAGGGGCTAGCCCTTTTGTGGTTATCGCCGGACCTTGTTCTATTGAATCCGAGAAACAATGGGAAGTTTCAGCACGTATGGCTTATAAGGCCGGTGCTGTCATGTTGCGTGGGGGTATTAATAAACTCCGGACTCATCCTGATTCTTTTCAGGGTTTAGGTCGTGATGCCATTCCCATTATTAAAAACGTTCTTAAGCATGTGCCATTGCCTTTTGTATCAGAAGTCACCGATCCTCGAGAGTTGGATTGGATGGCTGAAGTCGTTGATGTCTTCCAAGTAGGAACTCGCAATATGTATAACTATGCGCTGTTGAAAGAACTTTCAAAACTTTCCAAGCCAGTCATTTTGAAGAGAGCTTTTTCGGCTACAATTGAAGAGTGGATACACGCCAGTGAATATTTAGTTCGTGGTGGCAATACTAATATAATTCTTTGTGAACGAGGCATTCGTACTTTTGAAAAAGCAATGCGAAATACATTGGATCTTTCTGCCGTGGCTTATGTCAAACAAAGCACTCAGTTCCCTGTGCTAGTGGATCCTTCGCATGCGACTGGATTGAGTGAATTAGTAGAGCCCATGTCATTAGCGGCTGCAGCTGCTGGGGCTGATGGATTGTTGATAGAATGTCATCCCAATCCAAAGGTGGCATTTTCTGATGCGAGACAAGCTATAGATTTTGAATCCTTAGAATCTCTAATGGATCGTCTTGAAAAAGTTCTCAATGCAATGGGAAGAGAATTGGCTCGTCCTAAAGTGGATTTAGTTGATAGAATTGGAGTTCTTCGCCATGAAAAACCCGCAAACTATTCGTGAAATGTTTTCAAGTATTGCTCCTCGATATGATTTAGCCAATCAGGTTTTGTCGTTTGGTATTCATAAACTTTGGAGAAAAGAACTCGTGAATTGGATTGCGAATTCGCACCGCAATACAGAGCACTCCTCGAACAAACCTTTAAGAATTTTAGATTGCGCTACAGGTACGGGTGATTTGGCGATTGAAATTAAGAAAAATTTTAAAAATAGAGCGCATGTGACAGCGACTGATTTTTGCGATGACATGCTTGTTACAGCGCCTGCTAAAGCTCAAAAAAAAGGTTGCGACATAGTGTTTCAATCGGCCGACACTATGAATCTCCCTTTTGCAGATGAAACTTTCGACGTGGTCACGATTGCATTTGGAATTCGCAATGTAGCTGACCCCGAAAAAGCCTTGGCCGAAATGACTCGTGTATTAAAACCAAAAGGTGAGATTTATATTTTAGAATTTGGTCAGCCCAAATCTCCTTGGTTTCATAAAATGTATACAGTTTATTCACAAAAGATTCTTCCTAAAATAGGTTCGGTTGTTACAGGAAGTAAGGAAGCCTACCAGTATCTTGAAAGTTCTTCTGCCGAGTTTCCTTGCGACAGTAAGTTCATAGAGTTGATGCAAAAAAGTGCTCCGTTAACTTGTTTACATGCGCGACCGCTTTCAATGGGAATTGCTTATATATATCGTGCTACTAAAGCCATTTTTATATAGTTTGAGATTAGTATAGTAATTTCTACATTGGTCAAAATACTGACAAGCTTTTTAATGGGATCCTATTAATTGCTTTTTGCCCCTTTGCTATTATGAATAAAAATTCATCAGAAAGCTGATGGAAATCATAAATACATGCAAAGAGTTCACATAAGATAATTCAAATACGTGAACTTTACTGAGATAGGGGTGCCTGGATGATAACAAATCAAGATGCGATAAATGTTATAGAGGTGACTAAAGAGAAGTCGTCAGGTGGGCTTCAGGATTTTAATTCTGAGTCATTGAGGAATGATCTTGTTGAATTGGCCGGTGAAGAATTAGGCGTTGTTGCAAGTAAAACAGAGAAATCTGTTGGCAATCAGTTGGGTGTGATCAAACAAAGTATTGGTGATTTTGAGCTTATTCAAAATAGAATTGAAGTTGTAAATAAAGATGCGACAGATGTTCATCATCAAATGGAAGAAGTTGTTAAGCAAACGAAGAGCAGTGCAGAACAGCTGGATGAAGTGGCTACTAAGATGTCTAATCTAGAAGAACGATTTAGCTCAGTAGACAAACTCTTGAAAACCATCAACGCCATAGCTGTTCAAACAAACCTATTGGCACTCAATGCTACAATAGAAGCGGCTCGAGCGGGTGAAAGTGGAAAGGGTTTTGCTGTAGTCGCGAGTGAAGTTAAAGAACTTTCTAAAACAACAAAAAATGCCAATGAAGAAATACAAGTGAATTTATTGGAAATAGGAAATGCCATTAAAGGACTTTCTAAAGACATCGAATCAGCAAAAGATAAAATGAGACAGTCATTAAGTGCTGTAAATGTCACTCAAAAAAAAGTCATTAATATCGACAATCAGACAACTGAATTCCAAAAAATTGTAAACGCATCATTGTTTAATTTTCAAAGAATGGATGAAAATTCATACGTTTTAGAAAATGATATCTCTGAGTTAAGCACCATAAGTAAAACGTTCTCTTATCTTGTAGAAATTATTAAATCGCAGGGGCTTTTGAACGAATCATTAGACCCCTTGCAAAGATTGGGGCCTGTAGTTGAGACTAGTGCATTTAAGGCTCTAGAAAGATTTACAAAGGTAGAAGAAGAATACGAATTAACTGAAGAGGATATTTTAATTTCAGCCACGGACACGAAGGGTGTTATAACTTTTGCCAATAGTGTGTTTTATAGAATCGCGCAGTATGAAAATGGAACATTGATGGGTAAACCCCATAATATAATAAGGCACCCTGATATGCCTAAAACAGCATTTGTAGATTTATGGAATTTAATTAAAGCCGGAAAACTTTGGCAGGGTTACGTTTTGAATCGTGGAAAATTAGGTCGAGTGTATTGGGTCAAGGCTACGGTCTTTCCTTGTTTCGAGAAAGGTCAATGTGTTGGTTATCTGTCGATTAGATCTAAGCCTTCAAGGCAAGCTATTGAAACAGCTAAAAAGGCGTATCGGTTGGTACAATAATTAGTGTTTTTTAAATTAATTCTAAAATTAACCAAAGACTGCCCATTGCAATCATGTAAATGGAGAAGCGATTTCGGTATGAAAATTTTTCGAGATAAATATTAATTCCCTTATTTTCTGGATGATTGTCTGAATATCTCAATAGTAATTTGTAAAATGCTTGGGTTCCAAAAGCCGTTAAAATCATTCCAATAGGCAAAAGAAAATTCATAAACACTTTTCGGATATTTATAAGTTTTAATTGAATTGTGCGCTAAGAAACGGGCCTCGAAATCTATTTATATCTATAAAATCAACAACAAGAGCGGCTTGGGCGACCCCTGTGGCTTAGGGCCTTGCCCCGTCGCCCTCCCCAAGATGCTCTTGTTGTTGATTTTATAGGTACTAATAAATATTACGCTAAATAATCCAGGCCCGTTTCTTAGCGCACAATCGATTTTAAGGACTAAAGATTACTGGCCGCAGGGGTTTTCTTCTTTAGACCAATCAGGCTCTTTAATATTGTCTAACTTTGGAGCCATTTTTGTGGGATCATCTAAGTTGATCTGAGCTAAAGCTTCCATAAGCTTAGTGGCGCTCGATTGTAGATGGCGAAGTGTTTCCTTAATGAAAGGAATTTCAGCCCTTAAGCTACTTCTTTTATCGTTAGATCCTTGGTCGTGCTGCTGAAGGTAATCTAGTTTAGCGGTTTCGAGTTGAATTTTTTGTGGATTATTCCAACCCAAAATTTCGATGGCGAGTTTATTGAGGGCTGCTTTTTTCTCATCAAGAGTCACTTCTTTTTTAGGCTCAGTTTTTGGAGCTTTGGGATCGAGCTTGGCCGCTTTCTCTGCTTCTTTCTCGGCCTCTTCTTTTACGGCTTCAGTAAGATAAGTGTTGAGCTCTCCAATTTGAATCATTTGTAATAAAGCTCTGAACTCATCATATTTAGAAACGAGATCATTACAGGTTTGGTTTTTTACGGCGTGTTGAGCATCGTCTAAGAATTTTAGGGCGGGCTCACGAACTTCAAAGCGATCTTCGCTACCAAGCCAATTTACAAATTGATAGGTTCCAATTCCTGCACCTGTAAGGGCTGTTAAAGCGTATTGCATTTTAGTGCTTGGAAAATCAGGCCAGAATGAAAATATTTTTAAGGCTTTAAAGGCGCCCTTAAACGCGGCGGGATTTCCAAAGTCTGCAGGAACCTTCACTGAGGTTAAAATGGGTGAACTGTTAAGGTAAAGTTGAACAGTTTTTTCTTCATAGGGAATTCTTTGGGCCGCGGCGCGAATTCTTCCGGCAACGTTATACATGGCTATTTGAAAGCGTGAAGTGGGTGAGGCCACTTGACCACGGGCGACGTTACCAAGAGTTTTAAAAACGATACTTCCACCAGTCGTTCCAAGGGTCCAAAGAAGTATGGTGCCAACACCCTTCCTCACTTTGTGTTTGCGATCAAATTTTTCTTGAGCGTATTCATTAATCCCAATGTCTTTGAGTTTAGTGAGTAGGGCATCTACGCTTTCCCAAACTAAAATTGGGTTTTCAGGTAAAAGATTGACCGGAGCATTGGTGAAAATCAGCGAAAGATAAGTGAGATAAGTGTTGTATTCATATTCGGAGAGATCGGCCACTTTTTGAACTAGTTGCTCTGTGTTTTTTTGAATCATAAGATCAGAGAGTTTACCGTTGGCTATTCTAGATTGGCAAAAAGCTTCATTTAAAACACCTTTGGTGTTGGCGAGTAATTCCGCGCTTGAATTGCGAAGTTTGTAACAAGCAATTTGTTCGAATTGCATGACGTATTTAACCACCTTGCTGTCAGGTTTGTGCGTGTCTTGAAAACTATCTATGAGAAGAGAGTCTTTCCCGAAAGCAATCAAAGGCAAAATAAATGCAGTTAATAAAATATGGTTTTTCATTGGTCTTCTCCTTTAAGAGAAATTGTTGATACTTCTAATAGAGTCCACTCACGAAAGGCTTCGTGTATAAGGGGAACTCCTTTCAATACGGGTTCTTGATTGTAGGCTCTTAGGGTCGCAGCAGCGTGTAGGAATAAATGGGCAGAATTAGTGATTTCAAATGAATTGGCTTTATTCATAACATCATTTAGAACTTTAGGTTCATTGCCGGGATCAATTTCAATGAGCTTCATCCAGCTACGAGTGTTGAGGTCGGATTCACTCATAGACCATTCAGAATTTTTTAAGTAATTTTCAATTTTATCAGCAGCAATTTTGTCGTCTTTGTTGTCATCGAGAATTTTTCGAATGTCTTTAGACATTTTGTTTTTCACTTTTCCTGCGAGGATTTTATGAAGGTCCATTAAACGCAAATAAAGTTCTTCTTTTGCGAGTTCAAATTTAACGGGGTCATTTTTATTGTCTTCTAATTGTTTTAAAGCCCTTTGATAATTTTTGTAATAAGCCAGTTCTGCAAGTGGATCTGTGATTTTATCGGTCAGTGCATCTAAAAGCACATAGCTCAGTCCCATTCCTGCCCAAACTACAGGATTCAAAAATCGCATGACACTTCTCACTCTAGGATGCTGGTCGAGCTTAGTCCCAATTTTTTCAAAGGCAGGGATACAGGCAAATGGTTTTGTAATTAATTTAGAAACACCCAATGAAGCTGCAAGAACGAGTGGGCTTAAAGGAATAAACAATGCCGTGTCGATTGTTTTCGGAAGCATATTAAAAGAATCCGCTTTATCAAATTTGCTGTAGCCTTCAGTGTTAAATCCAAGATGTTCCAGGGGGCTTGGCGGTAAATTTCCAAGTGACCAGCCCATTTCATTGGCAGTGTAATGATAGGCCATACCTGCACCGGCGCCAATAAAAGCGGATCCAGCTTGTAGCCAAGGATTTTTGAGCCACTTTTGTTGTTGTAGTCTGGAGTTTAAAGACACTAAGGCGCCCGAAGCTCTGATGGTTGAAACTTTATTAACAGCAGCGTTCGCTACGTAGGGCGACGCAACGGTGGCAAGCGCCCCCAAAGTTCCAGTCGCAGTTGAATACATCATGTGATCTTGATTGCTTTCAGAAGCCAGTCTTGCGTAAATCCTACTTCTGCGATCTTCTATGTAACTTATTAAATTTAAAACAGCCGCTGGATGCTGATCTTTTTTAGCCCAAGCTCGATCTATTAAATTTATGTAAGTTGATTTTTCAAAGTCCTCATATTTTTCAGGAAGAACTTCGGTCACAATCGTGAGCAGTTTAGCGTCGCTTTCAAAGGAATTAGGATCGTTTTTATAAGATACAAAATAAGATTCAAGTTTCGAAGCGCTCACATCGCTTTTGGCTTGTGTGAGAAATGGAAGCAAAGAAAAAAGCATTAAAAACTTTTTCATTGCTGAGCTCCTGGCGATGAACTGTTTCGAGAGCGAAGGTCTTGAATTACGGCGCGACTAATGTTGCTTGCAATCCAAGTGTCAAAAGCTAATTGGAAATAAACTGTAGAGAGTTTTGTGAAATAAGCTTTTCTTGTGCCTTCAAAATATTGTTTATCAATTAGAGGAGATCCAAGAGCTGAACTTAAAAAGAATGTTCTGCCATCACGAAGAGTTTTCGGTTCGGTGATTCGTAATCCTTCATTGGTTTCCTGCATAGAAAAACCAATTCCGTTTTCGGCTACCATCATGCTTTCTCGTGTGGCAAAGTCTCCATAGAAGAAGAGCCAAAAGAAAGAAGGTGTGGAGCTTCTCCAGGTGTCAGCCAGAGAGCCAATTAAGCCTTGCTGTGATTGAGCCGCTTTTAGAGTGTAGAGAATGATGAGATAGCGAGCTAAGAATTGTCCGCCAGGGCTTAAGGAGTCTCCCGAAACTTTAGAGAGAGCATAATTGGCGACATTCATGAGAAAAACTGGGAATACAACAAACTGACTAGTGGCAGAAATGGGTTTGCTGATAAAGCGTTGATAAAAATTTTCCATGCTCAGTCCGCCTAGTACCTCTAAACGAACTTCTTCATATTCAGGAAATGCTGCTTTTAGTCCCGCGTGGAAAAGTGGGCTCTTAACGAGCATATCAATATCTTTATAATCTTTAGCTTCGGTAACAGTTTTCCAAGATTGCAATAAATTGTTTTTAGCTTCTTTAAGGGCCATGTAAATCCATGGCAATGATTTTGGAGAAGCCCGAGTCGAGCCTTTAGTAATGTCGTAGAGAATTCTCCAGAGCTCAGTTTTTCCACCTTTATAATTAAGTGGAATGGCTAGAACGGGAAGACGACCTAAGGTTTGATTCTCCAAATATTTTCTGTAACTTACGTATTCTTCTTGGCTCAATAGCATGGTGGCTACTAATGCTTGGCTGCCTACACCAAAAAGTGAGCCAACTTTTTTCCAATCCTCTTGGTCCTTTTTGAGCGATACGCTTAAAGTATTATAAGTTTCAGAATCAATCCCCTGTGTGGATTTGCTGAACCAACCTCCGTTGGGTTTTTGTTTTTCTAAATCTGAAATCTCTTTTTCAATTTTTTTGTTAACCGCGGCAAAGAGTTTGTTGGCGTCTTCGGGCTTTTGAACATAGGTGAATTTTTCAATTTCACCTTGAATGTAAGAGCTCAAAACTAATTTCCCAAGTCTGACTTTTAAGGCTTCTTTAAGTGCGCTGTAGTCGACTTCTTGTACGTGAGAAGAAAGTGAGCCCGAAGCTCTAAGTAAAGTTTGAGCGTACGAGATAATAATTCGGTCATGACGAGCGCGATAATCGGCTTCAAAATCAGCTTTAGTTAAATTAAAGCTGAGCTTTTCAGTCGCTGCAAAGTAGTCGGCAGCACTATCAAAAACAACTTTGATTCCATTCCTATAGCTTTCTTTTGAAACGCTTCTAAATTTTTCAGGAATATTGGTGTCGCTAATTTCTCTAAGGTTTCTTACGAACTCTTCTATAATGCTAACGTCAGTGGCAACGCGGCTTCGTACAATAAAAGTTTTCAACTTTTCATCAATTTCTTTAGGGGTATTAATGGTGGGGTCCCAGGCGCTTTGAGAGATTAAAGTGTAGAGTACGGGATTAGCGCGCCCTTCTTTTTCTTTCATGAGTTTCACAATGCCATTACCAATAAAGTCTTGGTTGGCGCCCAGATCGCTCACCCTAAAAGCTTCTAGAATTTTTTGATAATAGGCATCACTATGAAAAGTGCCAAATTCATTTTGGCGCTTTTTCAGAGTTTCGAGGATGAGTTTAATGGCGTTCGATCTTTGAACTTCGTTTTGATCAACTTTACTTATCCACTTGCTTAAACCTAGACTTCTAATGTTTTCTAAAAGTGCGTCGGGATAATTTAAAGGTGTGAGTTCTTCATTGAGATAATATTGGATGTTTTGCCAAGCCGCTTGAAGTTGATCGGTTGAAAAGTATTGAGTTAGGGCTAGAAACTCTTCGTCGGAAACTTCTCTTTGAAAGCGATAACCCATAGAGGCGAAGGCAAGGTAGTTTGGATTGAGCATGAAACGCGTATGAGTTTCATCTTCTCGGCTACTAATGAAATTGCTGTATCTTTTGCCCCAGCGATTGCTCAGCGATTGAACGATTTCATCGCTGACTTCCGAAAGTGCGATTGGAAAGCTTACTGAGAAACGTCGAATCCAAAGCTCCATATCGCTTTCGGATTGCCGTGTTGAAATAATTCCCTTGAGTGAGCCGATTTCAATAAGGTTGATAGCAGTGGCAAAAATAATATTCGAATAAAGCGCCATTTGTTGAGGCGCTAGAATTTTTTCAGTATTGGCGTTTTTATCTAAGAAGCTTTCAACAAAACGAAGGTATTTAGAAAAGTCATTTTCGAGTTGAGTGTAATCATTTTCGAGTTTGCTTGGAATATTTTTAGTATGGCGAAGCTGATAAAAAGCGGCTTTTCGAATCTTACTAATTCTTTGATAAATGGCATCGCTCTCAACTCCTGCAGCTTCAATGGCCTTTTTTAAAGCTTCGGTTTTAGGGTCGAGCGGAATTTTATCATCTTCTGATTTGGTTTTAGGCAATGGATTGGCGGGATTTGAACTTGTAACACTTTCTTGGGGCGCGCGATTCACTTTGCTTTCAGTTTCGTTAGCTCTGAGGGCTGCTTCCCCTGCTATTAGAGGAAGTAGCCAAAGCATACGCAATTTCATCGGATATCCTTATTTCCCACCGCTCGGAGTTGATGGAGCCGCAGTTCTTACGGCTTCAGCAATTTTAGTAAGATCTGCTTCGCACTCGCCAGGGCGAACAGAGGCATCTGTAATTCCAGAAGCGTTGCCAGATTGTTGAAGAGTAGCAGCATATCTTTTAACAGCGTCTGCGTGTTCTCGTTGCAATCTTCTCCACTCAGTTTTGGGCATGCCTTTAGGCTTTTGCGCAGGTAGTGGCTTTGGTGCTTCGGGCAATTGGTCTCCGAGGCCAGGCATTTGTCCTAATCCCTTTGGAAAATCTCCTGATCCAGGTCTTAGTCTCTCCACAGAATCAGCTTGAGGCATTAAAGACGCTTTTAATTTTTCAAATTCATCCCAGGATTCCGAATGAAGCTCAGCAAGTTCTAAATCTGAAAGAGCGCCTCCGCCCATCATGGCGTGGCCTTCAACTTTTGTTTTTAAAGCTTCAAGTCTTTCGAGTTTTCCAGCTTCATGAAATTTTCGAGCCCATGGAGGTAAGCCACGTGGATCGTTGGCCATGGTGATTGCATTTAATTCTGTGCGAGTGACTTCTTTCATGGTCACGCTGGGAGTCCAGTTTTGCATGGTATCAAATATGATTTGGCGAGGATCAATTTTTGAAGGGTCGATGTCGCCGTATTTAATATTAAGAACGGCTTGGTCTAAAGCATTGGTGATTTCTCTAGGATTTCCATACATACGTTCAAAAAACGCGTCAGGAAAATGAGAGTCAGGAGTCACGACTCCCTCGCTTGTTTTCGAAAGCATATCGTAGAGACTTGTCCCGGGAACAACTTTGATGCTTTTCGCAATCGTATTAAAGAGGCCGCGCTTACCAGCCACTGAGTATTGATTGGAGACCATAGTGATACCCATTCGGCTTTTGGTATCGGCTTGGAAATTCCATGGGCGTGCAGAGTCAGCAAACCAAAATACGCTTCCCTTTTGCTCCGACATAAAGTCGTTGAGCATACCGAAAGTTCTTTGATCCACTCCAGTGTTGTCGGAGGCTTCTGCCCCTTTTCCTAAAATTGTGTCAGCTTCAGGAAGTTGTACGGCCACCATTTCAAGGCTCTTTAAAAAGTCGAGCACCTTGGTCATGTTGCCTTCACTTTCGCCCACGTATTTACCGCGGAAAGTGTTTTTTAATATGACAACAGGCACACCTGCTTCATAGGCAAAACCTTTTATTGAGAAAGTTTTTCCGGTTCCTTGCACACCTACAAGAATTTTACCAACAGGTAGGCTAGGGTCTTTAGCTTGCATAGCGCGAGCTAAAATTCGTAGTTCACGTTTTAGGTGGTCTGAGCCGAAGACGTCGTCGAGTGAGTGTTTAGGGTCGGCGATATCTAAGAATTGTCCGAATTTTTCAAGAATGAATTTTTTACGTCGATCGCGAATCACTTTGTCGGTGATGTCTTCATTTTTGGCTACGGCATGAATTAACATTTTTTGAATGTCCATAAGAGTTAAGCCACCGCTTAGGTTGCCGAATTCTTCAGGAGTTACTTTTAAAAGTTTAGAAAGATTTGGGTTGCTGCCTAAAAACTTTTCTACATAAGCCGCTCTTTCGAGTTTGTCTGGGTAAGTGACCTTTGTTTCAAAGTTCACCCAACCTTTAGAGGCATCGCCTGCAAGAAGTGGAAGATTTCCTTTTGAAGAGCTCACAATGATTGAGCGAAATCCGCGTTCGGTCCATTTGTGAGAATCGTTTCTGAAGGTGGCCCATTGAGCGAGACGAGTTTCGAGTTCTTTGTATTCCTTCATGTGAGGATACTCGCCGCGATCATTGGCTACGTGGTCGGGAAATTTAGAAACAAAAGCAATTTTTGTTGTGGCTAAACCGTTTTGAATTTTTCTCTCTAATTGATTAAGTTTTTCAGTGAGAGTGGCTTTTTTGTCGTTGTTAAGATTTTGTAGAAATTTTTCCCATTCATCAGTCACGGCATTTTTCTTTTTTCCAAAAAGTCCCCAGGCTTTACCTGGCTTTGCAATTTCTTCTGGATCTTGATGAAGAGAAAATCCTGATTCAGGATTGTATTGAACTACGATGGGATAATCTGCAGGCTTGAGTAGTTTGTCGCGTAAGTAATCAACGAGGTGTTTGCCTTCAACTGAGTTATCGTAAACGAGTTCGTTTGATAATCCAGAAACGAGATAGGTGTTGTCCCATCCAATTCTGTGAGCTTCTTCGAGTGCTTGCATCCATTGTGGGGAGCCGCTTTGTGCAAGGGCTGGAAAACTTTGGATTCCTAAAAAAAGAGATAAATAGATAAAGAATCTAAATGTCGTATTTTTGAAAGTCATTCGATGGCTCCCGCTTATGGTTAATCTATAGCTTAACCAATATTTAACACAGTGTATCAAATAAATAAGAAAATGCCAATAAAAAAAGCCCCTTAGCCGTTAAGCTAAGAGGCTTTTATATTCAAGAGCTTAAGATCTAGGTCGGGTCTTAGTTATTAGCGCGACCGCAAGCAGTTAAACCAGCGCGAACGATTTCACACTTGTTTTGAACGCCAGCGTAAGCTGCACAAAGACGGCCTTGAGCATCAGCTGCACCAAGAGTGTTACCAGCAACAGCGTGTTGGTGAACGAGTTCTTGTCCAGCGCCTTCGAATCCAGCTTTAACAGCTGAAGAAGCGTCGTTAGCTTGAGCCATTGGCTCGAAAAGAGCAGCAGTAGTAGCTACAGCGATTGGGTGGCTGAAATCAGCACCGGCACATTTAGTAGCATCTGGTCCAAGAACGCCAAGTTGTTTAGCGTGAACGAATCCAGCGCCAGCACTTTGACCGAACTTAGTAGAGATAGAAGCATAAAGAGCAGCGTCAGCAGCAGCGCCTTTAAGTTCTTGTCCATTTTCAGCCATAACTACGTTTGTGTTAACTTTAACAGCTTGGCCAGAAACTTGAGCAATTTCAAGACCAGTTAGAGTTTGGCTAATTTGTTGTTGTTGAGCAGAAGTAAGAGTAGTTGAAGAACCGATGATTCCGTTTAGGCTAACGATTGTGCTAGCAACTTTATCAGCAGTAGCTCCACCTTTTTGTAGAGCAGAAACTACTTTAAGGTTGGCCATTGCGCTACCATCGTAGCTTGTACCAATAAGCGCTTCTACAGCGGCTTTTAAAGTAGCATTGCTTTGAAGCACATTTAATAGTGCTCCTTTTCCGTTCGATTGAGAAGCCGCAGTATTCATAGCTTGCGTAGCTTGCTCAAGAACAGAGGCTTGGTTAGCGAAACCGCTAACAGCAATAGCCAAGGTTAGAGTGATGGCAGGTAGGGTGAAAGTTTTCTTCAACATCTTATAGCTCCTTAAATTTTTATATCGCACACGTCCTTTTGTGTGTCGCGGTGCAATATACACTCGGTCTTTCTATAAAACAACTAGAAAAACGTCGGTGCTCAACTGATAAAGTAAATTGTTTAGGGGCTGTCAAGCTGGAGCGGCGTATCTTCAAAGTTGAAAATAAATTAGAAATTTTGACTTAAGTATAAAAAATAAAATTAATTAATTCAGTAACTTATGATTTAAATTCGAGTTCGCCACTTGGGCGAAAATTCGCAAAAATGACCCTTGTGAGTAACCTTGTAAAGACGATTTTAGAAAAATTATTTTAAAATAATTTTTTTTATTTTTTGGGACAAAGTCCATTAGCCCTTTAAAGAGGCTTTTATGAAGGCCTTGAATAATGGATGTGCATTTTCAGGGCGCGATTTGAATTCGGGATGAAATTGGCAGCCCAAATACCACGAATGTTTTTTGAGTTCGATAATTTCGACAAGATTTAATTCAGGATTGTGTCCGCTGATTTGAAATCCATTTTTTTGAAATCGATTTAGAAACGAATTGTTAAATTCTAAACGATGGCGATGACGTTCTTGAATTTTTTGTGTCTTATAAGCTTTGAAGGCGTTAGAATTTTTTGCAATCTTGCAATGAAAAGATCCCAATCTCATAGTGCCGCCTTTATCAATATTTTTTTGGCCACTCATATAATCAATAACAAGATTTTTTGCTTTTGAAGGATTGTCTAAAAATTCTGCAGAGTTTGCATTTTTAATTCCGAGTACGTGACGTGAAAATTCTACAGCCATAAGCTGCATTCCTAGGCAAATACCAAAACAAGGAAGTCCTTCTACGCGCGCAAATTCTAGGGCGCGAATTTTTCCTTCCACTCCACGTTTGCCAAATCCACCTGGAACTAAAAGGCCATCAATCGAATTTAAAACTTTGGCTCTGTTTTTTATGTTGGCATAGTCGTGAGTTTCGAGCTCTTCGGCATCTATGTAATGAACCTTAAGACGTGCGCGGTTGGCGGCGCTGGCGTGTACGAGGGCTTCGTGAAGAGATTTGTAGGCTTCGGTGAGCTCTACATATTTTCCAACAATACCAATGTTCACTTCAGATTCGGGATGTTTGTAATTTTCAATATAAGCTTTCCAAGAGTCTAGGTTTGGAGCTTTGCTTTTGAGGTGAAGTTTGTTGCAAATTTTTTGATCGAGTTTTTCGTCGTGAAAAACCATAGGGAGTTCATAGATATTGTCGACATCAAAGGCGGTGATAACTCTATCGGCGGGAACGTTAGCAAAGAGACCGATTTTAGATTTTATTTCTGTAGAGAGTGGGCGATCGGCGCGACAAATGAGAATGTCGGGTTGAATACCAATACGTCGAAGTTCTTGAACGCTATGTTGAGTGGGCTTGGTTTTTAGTTCACCTGCTGTGGGAATATAGGGCACAAGAGTGAGGTGAATGTAACAAACATTTTCTTCACCAAGGAGAAAACGAAATTGTCGTGCGGTTTCTAAGAAGGGAAGCGACTCAATGTCGCCCACGGTTCCACCAATTTCGATCAGAGCCACATCGTGCCCTTGAGCGAGACCCATGATGTGGTCGCGAATTTCGTTGGTGATATGGGGGATGACTTGAACAGTTCCGCCGAGGTAATCGCCACGACGTTCTTTGTGAATCACTCTTTCATAAATTTGGCCAGAGGTGATGTTTTGTGCGCGAGAGACGTTTTGATCTGTAAAACGCTCGTAGTGACCTAAGTCCAAATCAGTTTCTGCACCATCTTCAGTGACGAAAACTTCACCATGTTGAAACGGGGACATCGTGCCGGGGTCTACGTTGAGGTAGGGGTCCATTTTTAATTGCACAACCTTGAGCCCACGCTTTATGAGAAGCAATGCCAGCGAGGCGCTGGAGAGACCTTTTCCTAAACTTGAAATGACGCCGCCGGTGATAAATATAATTTTTGGTTGTTTAGACATCCCGGAATACTTTTTTACTTGTTGTCGTGAATGGCGTCTAGCAACTTTTCAGCTTTTAACCGGCGTAATAGTCGCCGTCTTGGTGCCAGCGGCCTTTCCATTCTTTAAGGAAGGCGTGGGGACGTGTAGGATTGTGATTATAATCAACAATAATATAGGTGTAGGCGATGTGCTTGCCCAAGTTGGTTAGGTTGAGGCTTGTGACCTCAGTCCAAGTTCCAGAGTTGAGATATTCTTTACCATCGGAAAATTGAACATATTTAGGACTGTGAGTGTGACCCATAATGACTGTGTGAAGGTCGGGGTCTGCATCGAGAATTTTTCGAGCAGCACTTGAGAGTTCAGGCACCATCGAAAGTTCTTTGAGAATTTTCAACGTGGTGACCAGATTACTCGTTCTATAAAGCGAACGAGAAAATCGTGTTCCAAAAAAATAGAGTAGGGCTTGGGTCATGGTGCGAATGGCCCAAAAAAAATCAAAGATTAGGCTCCATCTTATATAAGCTGCAATGGGACGAACTTTATCAATTAACGGTCGTTCGTGCTTAATGGGAATGACGAAATTGATTACAAAATGAGATCCCCACGGAAGATTGAGAATGGGTTCTTTTAATCCTTTGGTGATAAATATTTTCTTACGATTAACGGCGTTGACGGCCTCATATTGCTGGCCGTGTTCATAGTGAATGCCATCGACTTGATAACTAAAATGTTTGAATTTAACAGGCACTCCAAGTTTTTCGATAAAAACTTCTTTGCACTTGTCCCAGACCATATCGATGTCGTGATTTCCTACAATATAGGTGAGGGTGTGCTTAGGGCAGTCAGCAAACTTTTTGAGAGCTTCAAAAAATTTTGGATGACCATTCATAATGGATTTAACTTTTTCAACGGCAATGCTCTCTGTGATAATTGGACTGTAATAACCGCGATAATCGACTTGAATGGAATTTAGAATGTCTCCGTTGAGGATGAGTTCCACTTCGGCATCAAAAAATGGGCCACTTGAATAAAATTCGCAAAATTCTTGCCATTCTCGTCCAGCAATAAAATCTTCCAATACGTTAATGGACCCATCGGGGAGAAGGCGGCCTTTGCCTAGGTGAAAATCTGAGACGACAATCTTGTATTTTTTGGCCATGGTTTAACTGGGGTTATGCAGCTTCTCCTTTTCCTTTATTGGGGTCAGACGAACCTTCGTTCATGGGGTCATCTAAACCACTGAGAAGTCCCTGGGCCAATTTGAGTGACTGAATCACTCTGTTGAGTCGTTTGACTCGTTCTTCAGAGCGCTCAGACTCTTCAAAGAGTCGTTCGCGTAGACTGTCGAGTTCAAATTCGAGTCTATCTATATCTCGCTTCTGTTGAAGCAATCTTTCGTCTTTCGTCATTAAAAGAGCTTCGGCGTCTCTTTTTTGTAGTTCGAGTCGATTGGCCAATTCACGTTCTCTTGTTCTTATCTTTTGAATATCATTCTTAACTCGCTCTCTAAAGTCGTCGAGTTTTTTTTCTGCTTTATTGGCTTGATACTGAGCGCTGTCCAAACGGATTTGAAGTTCTTTGATGTTTTCTTGAAGATGAGTTTCCATTCGGGTCCATTGATGTTGGACTTCATCTTTTTTGTCGTTGGTTGTGCGCATTTGTAGTTCGAGTTCATCGTTTTGCATTTGCAGACGACGACGCTCTTCGTCGCTTTTTTTAAGCTTCTCGAAGAGTTTGTCGAACTCCTTTCTAATGGCAACGAGTGAGGCTTGCTTTTCACGTGCTTCTCTTTCTTTAAGAGCAGCGTAACGCTTGATCGTTTTAATGTCTTCCGGATCGGAATCACGCTCTTCTATATTGCGGTTGGTATTGGTGAATAAAACCGATTCATCTCGAGAGAGTTTTGATGGAACTTCTTTAATTTTTGTAAGTGGTTTGGAGACGCTTGAACTTGCACTTAAGCTTTCACTTGAGCTTAAGCTTTCGCTAGCGCTCAGTTTATCATTGTCTAATTCATCTAGATTAAAGCTTTCCTTAGGATGAGAATCCTCATTTAAGAGGGAATTGTTGTTATCAGCTAAGTCGTCGTTGAGGTTGAAATTAAAACTTTCGCTTGGAGCCTCAATCTTCATTTTAGACTTGGGCGGGGGAGCAGGAGCGATGCTCTTACTGATATCGTCAAAGAGTTTTGAAGCTTTTTCTAGAAAGCTTTTTCCAGCGGGCTTAGGAGGAGTGGCGGATTTTTCTGGAGCGTTTTTAGGGGCTGGTGATTTAGCTTCTGCTTTTTTCTCTTTGTTAGAATTCAAGTCTAGAGATTTTAGTGGATCTCCAGATGAGGCGTTGGAAATTGATAAATTAAGGGCATCATTTAAGCTAGAATCTTCAGCTTCAGGATTTAATTTTTGCTCTTCATTTGAAGTTTTTAAAGAAGGTGTAGGTGCGCCTGTGAGGCCAACTTTCATATCTCGAATGAAAGTAGCGTCTCCCTCTCCCCCAAATTCATCTAGGTCATCAATAGAGCTAATGGTGGCAGAGGGTTTTTTAATATCTTTGGGTTTTGTTGCATGGATATCTATTTTTGCAGAATCCTCATTGAGGTTGAGACTCGGTGAACTATCATTCATTCCTTGAATTCTAGAAATTTCAGGAATTTCAGAAGTGTTCATGCTTAAATGAGGTTCGTCTGGCGTGTTTTCAATGTTAAATTTTTGTGAGCTACTTAAATTTTTAAAAGAGGGATTTGTTGCGGCTTCTTCAAGAAACGCAGCTGTATTAATTCCAGATTTACTTTCGTCGAAAAGTTTTTCAGAAAGCTCAGATAATTTTAAATCGCCTTCAACCAGATAATGATCTGAGGCAATTTGAGTGCTTTCTCGTAAACCTAATGTTTTTAAAATTTCTTTACTTTCATCAGTTTTAACAAAAGTGAATTCACATTGAAGTTCTTCGATATAAGATTTTGGAAGTGGCTCTGGGCTCCAAGATGCAAAGAAAGGTGGGTGACGCATGAGTTTGAAAACTTCTAGCCAGGGCGCAGTGGCGGGCGGAGCAGATCCAGCTTCTACAATTAAAAGAGCCCAATCAAAGGGAAGATTTTTCCAGTCGGTGAGTGATTTCAGTAATGCGGGTCTTGGAAGCACTAATACTTCATGACCTAATTCATCGAGAAGGCCTTTGATTTCAAGCGCGCGCGGGCTCTTGAGTGCCTTATCGTTTCCAAAAAGAATAATCTTTTTCTTTTGCATAACTTTGCCATTAACGGATCGGCAGAATAAGACTAAGACTTAATAACGCGCTGCATGCGCCGCGCAATGCGCCCTTAAAGGGGGATTTCGATAACGAAGTGGCAACCTTTTGACGTGGCTTTAAGGCGGAGATCTCCTCCTCTTTCAAGGATTCTCATTCGGCTTATATAAAGACCAAGGCCACTGCCGTCTTGTTTTGAGCTAGAGACCTTTTCGGTGCTTTTCTGGAGATTTTTAAGAACGCCTTTAGTTGTCCAAAAGGGTTTGAATATATGCTCTCGGTGAATTTTAAGGACTCCAGGACCGTTATCTTTGACGTTTATAATGAGTGTCTTTCCATTTTTTTCAGCTTCAACAGAAATAACTTTTTCACCACTTTGATTCGACAAAGCTTCGAGTGCATTTTTAATCAAATTAACTAAAACCTCTTCGAGATCTAGTTTATTGATTTTTAATTCTAATTTTGTTTCTTTTATGAGAAGTTTAATTCCTTGTTCAGAGCATAGAGTGGAATATATTTTTGCAACTTCTGTAAAGAGTTCATTGAGCCTGATGAGAGCTTGTTCTTCTTCTCGCGGTTGAGAGAAACTTTGAAGGGCTCGAGTGATTTGAGAGCTTCTAGTGCAAACAAGGCGCACTATTTCTAGAGCTTCTTTCATATCTTTGGGGTCGCCACTTTCGAGAGCCCATTGCGCATGACCATCGGCGGCTCCTAATAAATTATGAAACTCGTGGGCAATGCCTGCCGCTAATAGTGTCAGAGGAGCTTCTTCACTTTTTATTTTCTGGGATGCTTTTAAAAAGCGCTTCTTTTCTGCAACCAGTAAAGCGCGGCCTTTTTTCATATAGGGCTTAGACTATACGAAGAAATTAAAAGGATCTATCAACTAGCACTTGATTCTGGGGTTTAGAGGCTGGTTTAGAGCTTTAGGCCATTTTGAAGAATCTTTAGAATTAAGAGCCTCAAAAATTCTTTCAATTAGGGAAATGCACTCTAAACCAACTGCTTTTTGAGCCTCTTTGGTGGATGCTCCTAGGTGAGGTGTGGAAATGACCTTGGGATTCTTGAGTAGTTTGTCGTAGATATCCCCGCTAAAGGGTTCCTTCTCAAAAACGTCGAGGGCTGCGCCTTCTATCAGACCTTCATCAAGTGCAGAGAGCAAGTCAGCTTCATGAATGATTCCACCGCGAGCCGCATTCACAATCATGGCTGTACTTTTCATTTTTGAAAAAGTAGTTTTATTGAAAATGTTTTTAGTTTCAGGAGTGAGTGGAGTGTGAATACTAATGGCGTCGCTAGTTTTTAAAAGTGTTTCAAAATCCACTTTTGAATAGGGTTTTTCAGCACTAGTTTCAAAAAAGGGATCGCTAATTTGAACTTTCATTCCAAGGCCTGTGGCCATTTTTGCAACTCGCGAACCGATTTGACCGGCTCCAAAAAGTCCAAGAGTTAATCCAGAAAGTTGGCGACCGCTTTCACCAATTTCCTTTTTGGACCATTGGCCTTGTTGGCCAGCGAGAGAGGCGGGAACAATTTTTCGAGACAGTGCAAATAAAAGAGCGATAGCGTGTTCAGCTGCCGATTGGTAATTTCCAGTTGGAGCATTCCAAACCCAAATTCCCTTTTCAGCCGCAGCTTTAAGATCGATGTTGTCTATACCTACGCCGGCTCGAATAACACCTTTCAATTTGCTGGAAACTGAGAGAAGTTCTTCGTTAGCTTTGGTGGCCGATCTCACAATAAGAAAGTCACTTTCAGAAAGCACCGATTTGAGATCGGCAGGGCTGAGAGTTTTTTCTACTCGAAGATCCATAAAATTTTTAGAGGCAGCATCTTTAACGGCGTCAGCGTGGAGCCCGTCAGAGGCTAAGACTTTCCATTGAGAGCTCATTATTTTAAATCCTGTGGTGTGAAGTCGGCTTCGGATTCAGCAATGTCCATAAACGATTTAATGACTTTGTCGTAGTTTATAGTTTTACCTGCGGCTTCAAATATTCTTGCAGTCGCTAAAAGTTGATTACAAACATCCCAGGCGTCCATGTATCCAATGTGGCCGATTCTCATGATTTTACCTTTAAGTTCGTCTTGGCCGCCACTTAAAGTCATTCGATACTTGTTCTGATAAGTCTTTCCGCTGAGCACACCTTCTGTATCGAGAGCGGTGCAGGCCGCAGAAGCTTCATTATCATTTTCAACAAAAAGTTTTAAACCCATGGCGCGAATCGCAGCACGAGTGGCAAAACACAATCGCCAATTTTTTCTGTAAATATTTTCAAGACCCACTTCGTCCATATATTCGAGAATGGATTTTAATCCACCAATCAAAGTCACTGGAGAAGTAAAAGCTCCAGAATTTTCTTCGGCGGCTTTGCGTTCTTTGCGCCAGTCCATATAGTAACGAGTGTTTTTAACTTCTTGAGTTTTCGCCCAAGCGCGTTTTGAAGCGGCTCCAAAAGAAAGACCAGGAGGAAGCATAAATCCTTTTTGAGATCCTCCCACCATGACGTCAATACCCCATTTGTCCATTGGAGTGCTGAAAACACCCAGTGCTGTAACGGCATCAACCATGCATAAACAATGGCTTTGCTCATTTGCGATTTGTGCGATGGCTTTGACGTTGTGGCGAACGCTTGTTGAAGTTTCGCTAGCGTGAATTAAAATTCCGCGAGTGTTAGGACCGACATTTTTTTTAACTTCATCAACTGAAACGGCGTGGCCTCTTTGAACATTAATTTCTTTGACGTTCAATCCATAGATTTTAGCTTGCGCGGCCCATCGAGCTCCAAACTTGCCCGCATTGATGGCTAGAACTTCTTCACCTGGATTAAAGAAATTACTGATGGCACCTTCCATAGCTAGAGTTCCGGTACCAGCAAAAATGAGAACTTCTTCGGCCGTTCCAAAAACGGGCGGTAAAAGTTTTCTACAAGTGCTCATGATTTCTGCGAAAACAGGACCACGATGATAGTGGACCGATGCAGCCATAGCTGAAAGAGCGAAATTAGGAACAGGCGTAGGGCCTGCACTCATTATTCTTGGGATGAAAAAGGCGTTTTTGATGCTTTCCATGTTAATTCCATTTCTCTATACTTAAGAAGTTGATCGCGGATTCCCGCGGCTTTCTCGAATTCTAAATCTTTAGCAGTTTTTTTCATTTCCGTCTCAAGATCTCTAATGATTTCTCGAATTTTTTCGAGTGAAACTTCTACGCCGCGTTCATCTTTTGGAATTTCTGGAGGCTCCCAATAATCCCACTGATCAATTCGATCAGTGACTTGAGATTGTTGAGATTTTAAAACAGTTTGGGGCGTGATTCCGTGCTTTTTATTATAGGCTTCTTGAATCACTCGCCGCCGACTACTTTCGTCGATGGCTTCTTTCATGCTTCGAGTCATCTTGTCGGCGTATAAAATGACGTGTCCTTTAGCGTTACGTGCGGCGCGACCAAAAGTTTGTATTAATGAAGTGCGCGATCTTAAGAATCCTTCTTTGTCGGCATCCATAATGACCACTAAAGAAACTTCTGGAAGATCTAATCCTTCACGCAGAAGATTGATACCCACCAGAACATCAAATTTTCCTTTGCGAAGATCTTTGAGGATCTCTATGCGTTCTAAAGTTTCAATATCAGAATGAAGGTATTTAACTTTGATGCCGTTTTTTCGAAGATAATCGGTGAGGTCTTCTGACATTTTTTTTGTCAGAGTGGTGACGAGAACTCTTTCTTGAAGAGCGATTCGTTTACCCGCCTCAATGAGTAAATCTTGAACTTGTTGCTTGGCTGATTTTATTTCGATGGTCGGATCCAGCAAACCCGTAGGGCGAATGATTTGCTCTACCACCAAACCTTTTGACTTTTCTAATTCATAAGTCGAAGGAGTCGCACTCACGTAAACAGCTTGTTGAACAATGTTTTCGAATTCTTCAAATTTAAGAGGGCGATTGTCTAGAGCGCTGGGCAACCTAAAACCATGTTCTACTAGATTGATTTTTCTGGCTCGATCACCGCGATACATGCCTCCAATTTGAGGAATGCTCACATGACTTTCGTCTACGAATAGTAGCCATTCATTTTTTTTGAAATATTCATAAAGCGTTGGCGGTGCTTCTCCAGCTTTGCGGCCCGTCAGATGACGAGAATAATTTTCGACTCCCGGACAAAAACCCACTTCTTGGAGGAGTTCAATATCGTAGAGGGTTCTGGTTTCTAGTCTTTGCGCTTCAGCTTTTTTGTCTAATGATTTTAGCTCTACAAGTCTTTCTCGAAGTTCTTCTTGTATAGATTTTATAGCTTGGTGTTTTAAGTCGGCAGGAGTCACGTAATGTGTGGCAGGGTAAATGGCCATTTTGTCGAGTTTGGCGAGTTTTTGACCTCGGATAGGGTCGAGCTCGATGATCTCTTCTATTTTATTTCCAAAAAATTCTACTCTAACAGCGCGAACAGTTTCATAGGCGGGAAAAATATCAACGGTGTCGCCTCTGACTCGAAAGGTGGCACGATGAAAATCAAGGTCGCTTCGAGTGTAGTTCATTTCAAGAAGTTTTCTCAGCAAATCGTCGCGTCTAAGGCTTTGTCCTTTTTCTACAACCAGCATCATGTTGAGATAAGCTTCTGGAGATCCCAAGCCATAAATACACGAAACGCTGGCCACGATGATCACATCTTTTCTTTCTAAAAGTGAGCGTGTGGCTGAATGTCGAAGTTTGTCGATTTCTTCGTTTATCGCAGAGTCTTTTTCAATATAAGTGTCAGTGGCAGGTAGATAAGCCTCGGGTTGGTAATAATCATAATAGGATACGAAATATTCCACGGCGTTTTGAGGGAAGAGTTCCTTGAATTCGCTATAGAGTTGAGCGGCCAGGGTTTTGTTGGGGGCCATAATCAGGGCGCTTTTCCCGATTCTTTCAATAACGCTGGCCATGGTGAAGGTTTTTCCAGATCCAGTCACACCCAATAAAGTTTGGTGTTTTTGCCCACTCTGAATGCCTTGAACAAGGGCTTCAATAGCCTGCGGCTGATCGCCAGCTGGCTTATAAGTTGTTTGTAGACTGAATTTCACGGACTTAAGGATAGAACGTTGTGGGGGTGCAGAAAACCACTTCAAACAATAAATTATAGAAAACTTCACAAATTCTTAACGCATTAAAATACTTAAGTTTTTTCATCTCGAGACGATAAGTCATCTGTGGGCAACATGTAGGCTGAAGCGGAATTGAAACGGAGAAACTAGATGGCATCATCGCTGAGTTTTCAACCGGAAGTGAAAAACTTAATCCCACAGGAAGTGTTATTAAAATACAATATCATCCCTCTCTATGTGAGGAGTGAGAAGTTGTGTCTTATCTCTCGTAGACCTTTGACCAACGAGGCTTTGCTCGAGCTCAAAGAAATTACGGGATTTGAAGACTATGAACTTCAACTCGTTGGAGACGATGTTATCGAAGAATATTTACGGCAATTTATTAGCGGAAAGATATTCGAATCCGAAAGTACCAAAAAGGTTGCCTAAGAGTCAAAACTTAGTCGGATCGTGTCGGGATTGCTTTTGATATTCTTAGATAAGGATGAAAAGGCAATGGATAAAATTAATAGTTATATTAATTTTAATCCCGAAAATTTCGCACGCCAAACGTCGTAATTTAAATGATATTCAAAAAGGAATAACTTTTGGGGCTGGGCTTTATTATCATCCCTCCAGCACTGCCAATCGCTTTGAACCCGTAAAGGGTTTGGGCGGCGATAACAATACATTCAATAATCTAGGTTCTGATAAAATTTTACCTTATAGAATGGGCTTATTTCTAAGTGGCCCTATGGTTTATGCAGAGGGCTTTTTTCGTTATGTTCGCACAGAAAACGAATGGCAAAGAACGGCTCCAAGTGTGGGCTTAGGAAAAACTACTTATAAAGGTATGGGGGGCGGCGCAATCTTGGCTTACACTATAGCGGGTGCTGAAAGTTCAAGGATATTGGCTGGCGTCATTGGAGAGTCCATCTCGCATACGGCAGTCATCGAATATGCGCCGGCAAACGAAAAATTAAAGCTATCATCGTCCAATTTGCTTTTGGGTCCCATGCTTCAAGCCGAGCTTTATTTAGGAGATCTTTGGTCGTTTTCGATTATGTCGGCCTACGAGTATGGCATGGCCTCAACTTGGACCGTAAATGATTCGGCGAAATTATTTGGAACAACGAGATTGGCGGGTACGGCTAGAGTTAATGACCAATTTGCCAACCCCATCGTTTCCGAGTTCGGTGGGCTATTATTTGAAGCTACATTTAGACTTAGCTTTTATTAATGCTCAGTTAATGCTCACTGAATTTCTATTATTTTGAAACTTTTTCGCACTCGAGTAATGCGCCACCGTAGACTTCTTTACAGGAGTCCTTTTTGACGAGGACTTTAGAGCTACAGGAAACGCTAAGAAGGCATAGTCCTATTAAAAAGAATAAAATTTTCATGCGATTAATTTAATGAGAAAAATTCAGATCTATCAAGCCTTCAATATTTGAGCTTGCATGGCTTGCTTAGGCATAATCACGGCTTAACGCTGGGTATAATAAATTATTTTTCATTTAGGGTTTTCCTCAATTTTTTGAGTAAAAATAGGAAGATCGTAAAAAAGCGAATTAAATGCTTATACGAAGCGGAGGATTAATGAAAAAGGAATTTGGAAAACTACTAAGTGTTGCTGCTCTTGCAGGTATGATGGCTGGACAAGTTGTTCACGCTAATGAAGCTGCTAAAAAAGAAGAAAAAAAAGCTGAAAAAGCTAAATGCAACAAAGACAAAGAAAAATGCAACAAAGAGTGCAAAGAAGGCGATACAACGTGCGAGCATAAAGAAAAAGGCGGTTGTGAAAAAGGTAAATGTAACAAAGAAGAAAAGAAAGAAGAAAAGAAATAAATTTCTCTGATATAAGAGAAATGGGAGAGGGCTCGGGTGTTTTACACCCGAGCCCTTTTTTTTGGTGAGTGAATTTTTAAAAAAAACAGCAGAAGGTTTTGGATTAGGTTTAAGGCTGCCGCATTATTCTGAGGCGCTCAAAGGGACGCTTCGAGCCGATTGGCTTGAGGTGATAACAGAAAATTATCTAGGCCTAAAAGATGGACGACTCGAATCTCCTGCTTTAAATCGTCTGCTAAAAATTCGTGAAAACTATTCTATAGCTTTGCATGGCGTGGCTATGGGTATTGGGGGCTTGGAGCCTTTCGATAAAAATTATTTAAAACGTCTTAAAGAATTGGCCAACATTATTGAAACTCCTTGGATATCAGACCATTTGTGTTGGACGACGGCTCATGGACGCGTTTTTCATGATTTAATTCCACTCCCTTATAATGAAGAAACCTTAAATTATTTAGTTTCAAGAATAAAAGAAGTTCAAGATTTTCTCGGTCGACGAATTCTTGTTGAGAATGTTTCGGCTTATGTAGATTTTGAGAGTTCTACGATGTTTGAATGGGATTTTATTTCGGAATTAGCCACGCGAGCGGATTGCTATTTGTTGTGCGATTTGAATAATATTTTTGTGAGTTCGTATAATCAAAATTTTAATCCTCAAACGTTTATTGAAGCCTTGCCTAAGGAGCGAATTAAGGAATTTCATTTGGCAGGACCCGATCAGAATGGTGAATTTTTAATAGACACACATGATCACCCTGTCCGTGATGAAGTATGGAATCTTTATCGAAAAATTTTACCTACATGTCAGAATGTGCCCACTTTACTGGAATGGGACGCAAAGATTCCGTCTGCTGAAGAGCTGTCTTCAGAGCTCGATAAAGCCAGACAAATATATAAACAAACTTTAAGTGCCTCTTTAAAGGAGACTTCAAATGAAGCCAGAATTTAAAGATGTTGTTAGTGTTTTTGCGTCAGAATTGCTGAGCCCTCTATCAGAGAACTTAAGCAAAAAGAACTTTATAAAAGCAAAAGATGATTCTGAATATCAAACGCGAATTGAAATTTATCGTTGGGATATTCGACGTCGATTTAAAAGTTGTATCAAAGAAGATTTTCCACTTTTGTTGGAATTGGCTGGTTCTGAGAAATTCGAAATTTGGGCCGAGGATTATTTTATAAAATTCCCATCGAATTCTTTTTCGTTAAGTGATTATACAGAGAACTTTGCTAATTTGCTTCGCGAACGTAAAGAAGAAGCTCTATGGTGCGATTTGGCAGATTGGGAGTGGAATGATTGCTTGTTAATTTGGGATTCTTTAGATTGGAAGTCTGTTCCATTTGAGGGCGGAAATTTAAAAATCAACACAACACTTAAGTTTATAAAAAGTGAGTTTCCTCTTTTAGAGATTGAAGGCCAACATAAGATTTTAGAAAAAACTGACTTTGAAAATTATTATGTTCAATACAGGAAGTCAGATGGGTTGCATTCTTTAAAGCTTGAAAATTGGCAATTTGAGATTTTAAAAAAAATGAATCAATCGATTTCTTTGGATGAGAGTCTCTCGCAAGTGGCTGAAAACTTTAATGAGGAGCTTGATGATCAGGCGATATCATCAGCTTTTAGCTCTTGGGTGGCCAACGAAATTCTTTCATTAGAAAGTCTTTCGTAGTAGTCTTTTGGCTTCATGTTTGATTCTCAAAAAGTTTTAATTTTTGATGGTGCGATTGGCACCGCCCTCTACGAAAAGGGCCATTTTATCAATCGTCCTTTCGAAGAACTGAATTTAAGCGCAGCCGATGATGTTGAGGCTCTGCATGTTGAGTATATCGAGGCCGGCGCTCAGGTTATTACAACAAATACGTTTTCGATCACTCGTCCTCAGTTGAAGAAATTCGATATTGAAGACAAGCAAGCGCTGCTTCTTGAGGCGGCATTAAATCTAGCCAACAAAGCTCGTGATAAAGCGGGTAAAGAAAAGGACATCAAGATTGGTCTTTCGATGGGACCTCTTGGGGTTTTGATGGAGCCCTTGGGGCCTACATCTCGGGAAGAAGTTCGAGCTGAATTTGAAAAAGTCGCTCAATTAGCCCAGTCTAAATCTAAGTTTGATCTCTATATTCTTGAGACTTTTAGTTCGTTAGATGAATTGGAAGAGGCTATTAATGGAATTCGGCAAGTCGATAAGCAGACTCCAATTTTAGCTTCTATGACTGTTCATCCTGAACAAAAGAAAATTCTAGAAGATTTTGCTGAACGATTGGGAGAGCGCGATGATGTTCAAGCTCTAGGGATGAATTGCAGCGAAGGTCCCAATGCTTTGTTTAATGCCTTGAGGACTTTGCGTCCTCTTACAACTAAACCCATAGTTATTCAGCCTAATTCTGGTTATCCCCGACAAGTGAATGGTCGTTATTTTTATATGACCAGCCCAGATTATTTAGCAAAATTTGCTAAAAGATTTGCTGAAATTGGTGCTAATGGTGTGGGGGGATGTTGTGGGACAACGCCGCTTCACATAAAAGCCATTGCCCAAGCGCTCTCGATGACTCAGGCGCAGAGGGTTGAATTTTCTGGACTTGTTGAAAAAAGGCCCGAGTTAAAAATTCCCTATAGAAATTGGGATGAGAGAAAAGCTTCAAAAGTGGGAAGCTGTCTTCTGTCTGGAAAAAAAGTTTTTTCAATTGAAATCACTTCACCTAAAGGTGTGGATGTAAAAGTTTTTGAAGAAAAATTAGATCTGATAGAGAAAGCTGGAATTCCCTTTGTGAACGTGCCCGATGGAGCTAGAGCCAGCACCAGAGTGAGTAGTTTGCATTTGGCTTCCTTGGTTTGTCATCAAAAAAGAAAAGTCACAGTGATTCCTCACTTCACGGCTAGAGATAGAAACTTAATTGCACTTCAATCCGATTTGTTGGGGGCGCATGTTAACGGAGTTCGTGATCTTTTGTTGGTCACAGGCGATCCGCCCAAACTTGGAAGTAATAAAGATGCTACTGCGGTTTATGATATTGATGCCATTGGTATGACTCGAATGGTGGATTGTTTGAATCGAGGGGTGAGTCCAATGGGAGACGATTTGGGCTCTCATTGTGATTATGGAATTGGTGTGGCGGCAAACCCTACGGCTATTAATCTTGAAACTGAAATACAGCGTTGGAAGTATAAGTGCGAAATGGGGGCTGATTTTGCGGTCACCCAACCCATTTATGATGCTGATTCTTATTTTAGATGGTTGGAAAGTATTGGAACTCATCAAAAGCCTCATGTCGTTGGAATCTGGCCCTTTTTGAGTTTGCGAAATGCCGAATTTATGGCCAACGAAGTTCCTGGAGTTTTTATCCCGCCATGGGCTATTGAGGAAATGGCGAAAGCTGGTGATGATAAGCTTGAAGCGCGAAAACGCGGAGTGAATATGGCCATTGAGTGTATGCACAAAATAGCCTCTTCCTGTCAGGGCTTTGCTGTGAGTGCGCCCCTTGGAAAAGTGGATATGGCTATCGAAACCCTTAAGGAGTTTTTATGAGTAGAAAAGAATTTTACATTGGAATTATGGCTGTTGTTGCAATCGCGTTTAGCCGAATGATTCCGCATCCTCCTAATTTCACTCCTGTTATATCTATGGCCGCTTTTGGTGGTCTTTATTTTGATCGATCTTGGAAATCATTGCTTTTACCTTTAACGGCCATGATGTTGAGTGATCTTTTTATTGGAGTTCATACATTGCTTCCTTTTCTTTATTTGATATTTGCTATAATTTGCTTAGCTCCCAGACTTTTAAATATTCGTCCTTCGATTTCGAATTATTTGCAGTTGAGTTTTTTGTCGACAGTCTTCTTTTTTGTATTAAGTAACTTTTTTGTTTGGGCTTATTCACCCATGTATGAAAAGACCCTTCAGGGTTTAAGTTACTGCTTTACTCTCGCGATTCCATTTTTTGGATGGAGTTTGTTGGGAACACTTTTTTACTCTGTTTTATTTAGTTTTCTCATACTCTCACGCGAAAAAAGTTTTGGGGCTCAAGAAGCGTCTGCTACTGCTTAATGGTGTTGAGTGTTTGGATAATTAGAAAAGTTATTATTTAATTTGAGCTTCTTCTTTTAATTTAAACTTTAAGGGTTCTTTCTCTATTTTCTTATAAGAGACTATGTAGCCAGCATCAGTGTGAAAAGGGACAAAGACTTCAATGTTTCGGTCTGTGTATAAGTTATAACACTTTTCTCCAACGCATATGTGGGTGAATTTATTATCTACGTTGGGTAGTAATTTAAAATCAAAAGGCCCTTCCAGTCGAATCGTGGAGAGTTCTGGAATTTTAACTTCAAATAAATATAAATTAAGCCCCTTGGGAATGAGTGTTTCGTTGGATTGGACGGTGATGCTTTCTGCTAAATCGGCATAATGGGAGTAAGAGCTTGTCATTCTGTAAATGGGGTTTTTTTGATTGGCGATACGCATTTGATAGATTTCTCTAACGTAGCTTGGTGCGAATTCTAGAGGGGGGCCATTAAAAATTCCAGGTTTAAAAAGCAGGCTTATATATTGGCGAGGATATCCTTCAATATTAAAGCCCGGCGCATCGATCCCATTAGCCACTAATTTATTGAGTGTAGTTTCGTCTAAATACATAGCTCTAAAAAGAGTTGAATTTCCGAGTTTGTTTTCAAAAGCTTCACGAATATGCCAAGCAGAAGAAAATACTTTAGATTCTGTAAATTTAATCAATTCTGGAATTCTACAGGCAATACCAGGATCTAGTAGGAGAGCTAGATTTTTAGCTCCTAACTTTTTTTCAAATTCAGCTATGACATCCTCTTTCAAATACCCATTATATAGTTGGGCTAATAAAGTTTTAATTTCATCGGGAGCCAGTTGGGAAAAGCTTTCATAGAATTCTCGTGTTCTAAAGTGAGTTCGATTATTTATAAACCATTCTTCTAAGTTTTTTAATTTTACTTTTTGAGATGAAAGCTCAAGTATATGCTTTTTGTTGGCTTCAGGAAAAAGCTTTTCAATTCCTTCTCCTTTTTCACTCACATGAAGATCAATTTTAATTAAATCGGGGTCTATTTTATGAGTTACGCCATTAGAATCTTTGAGAACTATAATTTGATTTCCAACTTCGTCTATCTCTTCGCTAAGTTTTCCAAATAAGACAAAATCAAAATTCCATTTTTCAGTAATTAGAGCATAAGGTTCTTTGTATTTTTTAATTGTTTTAAATATTTCATCTGGAAACGTAACGCTTTCCCATCGAAAAGGATGACTAGAGGCTGTCAGTACTCGAGGCGGAGGCTCGTCTTGATAATGTATCATCTTCACTTCGCCATTTTTTCTATCGATCATCCAGAATCCAGCTTGTGCGCGAGAGATTATTGTTCCTTCAATGACTTTGCTGCCTTCTTTGCTCGCTATTTGAACAGATGCAAAATCCCCAATGTGATCTTCTTTGAGGGGGTGGGTTTTCCATCTTAGATCATAACTCGGGCCCGTAGTCGCAAGTTCGTAAAGCCATTCATGGCATGACTCAGGATTCATTGAAAAGGATACGGGGATGCCTAGAGAAGCTACTAAGAGACATAGGCATATGCTTAAATAGGATTTCATTTAAATTTACTCATATTAAATCGGAATAATTTGCTAATTAAATGAATTTTGGATTTGGGGTTAAGATAATTCCTTCTTATTCAGGGCCGATCCCTAAGTCTATAGAATTATTGATGTTTAATTATATTATTGCTGCAATAATAGGCCATAAAGATAAGCTCTAAATTTACCGAAACAACAGAGATGTCCATTCGTCTTTTTTCAATTTTAATTTTTATAGGATGGAGTTTTAATCTCTATAGTCAGGCTTTTGAATATAGTGAGCTTGATAAAGAAAAACCTCAGGAAATAATTCCAGAAGAACTTATAGTCCAAGAATCAAAGAGCCAATCCATAGAAACAAAAGTTCAGTATGTCGATAATCGATCCATTTTAAAAGAAGGTATTCATGTCCTCTTTGCTCCAATGCAAACCATGATGATGCCTCTTAATTATAGAATGGCTTATAAAATGAATCGAGAAGAGGCGTTAAAAGCAACTGCCGAAGAAGCTCCCCCGTATTTAGTCGCTCATGCTTTGCTTTATTGGGGGTTGGGTAAAGTTTCAAAAGTTTATTACAAAATTAATTATGATGATTTTCATCAAAAGGTTTCTGCAAAGTTAAATCCAAATCCTGAGTCTGTTTTGTTTATTAACACCATAGATGCGAAAGACAAGTTAGGTGATTATCCTGCTTTAGAATTTGAGCGGCTTTATGCAAAGTCATCCTCTGAATATTTAGAAGCTGAATCCATTGATGATTTAAAAAGAAAATTAAAAGACTTAGAAAAGGGAGCTAAAACTTTTGATCGAATTGAGTTTTGGGGGCACGGTCATCCTGGGCGACTGGCTATCGGAAAAAAAGATAAATTGAGTTTAAAAAACTTAAATTTGTTATCAGACATGAAACTAAACATCACAAAGCCTGGTGCTGAGATACGCATGATAAGTTGCTCATTGTCTGGAAAAAGCCCCTTTCATAATGGTGAAGATTTTTTAACTCAATTTGGAAAATCCCTTTTGCCTCATGGAGGTCGAATATTTGGGGCTACAAGAGATATTCTTGTCTATGACACTCCTTTGCCAATGAAGTTTTTACAGCATGCTTATGGTGTCGCTCTTTGGAGTCGCTTGTTTCATGAAACTTTACCCAAAGTGCTTCGAGATTATAAACAAGCTAAACATGATTTTGTCGAAGTTCAAATTCCCGCAAATTGCGAGAGCACATTAGCTAAAATTATACGTCATGAATAATTCTTCTTTTCAATAAATAAGACTAAGGTTTTCTTGAAAAATATGCTTCAAGTCTTTCATCTAAGGTAGAGAAAAACTCATCATCAAATTCTCGAAAGCGTGGATTCATTGGCTGACTTCCTCTGGATCTGCTAAAAAGTTGAGAATCGATTACAAAATTAAGGATATGATCTGGTATTATTATATTGGGAGCTTCCTTAGCTAATTCTGGTTTTAAAACTTTCAATCTTCTAAACACAATATGATCGGCAAAAGCTTCGGCCATATGTCTGTCCCATGGGGCGCGGCTAAGTTCGTCTGGTGTTTTTCCATCTAAGCTGACAAGCAGAGACCCTAAGCCTCGTGTTGGATAAGCTGAGCTTTCACGACCTGCGAAAAGATCTTCTTTTGCAAGGTAGCCAGTTTTAGCATCTGCTGGAGTTTCCAAAGATTTAATTCGTTCGGCTACGAAATTAAAAAATGATTTTTTATCTTGTATTAAAGGGGTAATTCCATCGGCTTTATCTTTTAGCCATAAGTAGGGATTCTTTGTCTTATCTTTATTTAAAAGTTTAAAGTCATCATTTACATAAGAAACAGCGGCTTGAGGAATGGCATCAAAATTATGATAACTGAAGTGACTGCTAAAAAATGCGTCAATTTCCTTTAATGATTCTCTTTGTTCGTAGGGGTTGTGACGCTCTAATTCTGCAATACTTTTTTTCATTTTACTTTTTGTGTACATTGAAAGCATCGGATCAATTAAACTGAGAGCATCGAGTCTTTTTTGGTAATCACTAATCCATTCAGGGTCATTCACTTTGTTTTCTCTAATGATTCCGTGCTCTGCAGCTTTCTGTAGAAATTGTTTTACAAACTCTTTATTCTCCTCGCTTTTAGCTTTTCCCACTGAATCTTCAAAAAAAGCATTCACTCTTTTTTCAAAGCTAGCCAGCGAGCCCTCGCCCATTTTTGCAACATAGCGTTCAACTTCATCGGCGTAGTGTTGAAAATGAGAGTCATCGCTGATTTTCCAGCTAAGCATTTTGTTTAAATCTTTTAGAAATAAAGCCTCTTCATCAGCAGTGGCTTTTGGGTTTTTTAATTTAAACTCTGCAAATAGTTCATCGGCTAAAGAGGTTATTTTTTTTCGAGTATCTTCTCGCCTTAAAAGAGCTTTGAAATAATAATTTTGTTCATCCTGAGCATTGTGTGAGGTGAGCGCTGATTCTCCTGGGCTCTTTAATTTTTTTTCTTTTATGATTTTAGGCGCTACTGCTGGGACTTCATCAATTTTTACAGAGGAAGTGCTATCCGTTTTTTTCTTACACATGGCTAATAAACTTTGAATTATGGATGCAGCCTGTGTCGTTTCTGCGATTATCAAAACATAAATAAATGCTAGTTTTCTAATAAGGGCCATAATGGCTCTTCGTCATTTTATATTGAAACAATTAAAGAAAAGCCCATGAGTTAACGCGGCGAGTTTGCCGAGTTATCCGCTTATTATTTCAAATACTTATGCTTCGTATTTTTAACTGATTTTCTTTTCTATAATACTGATGGCGTTGTGGGGGTGAAGACTTTCAACGTGATTGGCTTCAATACGATATCCCAAAATAGATTTTTCTTTATCAAGCTTGGCTTTAATTTTCCGTGCAGCATCTTCACAAAACATCAGATTTTTTCCACTCAGTAGTGCGAATTCTTGTTCGTCTTCCCTTTTAACGGCAGCTTGAACGGAAGTCTGAAGAGTGTTTTCCACAAGCTCTATATATTGTAAAAAATCAGAATTCTTTTTGTTGGGGCCAAAGTTTAAATCGATATGAGCAAAACTTCTTTGAGAGTGAGGAGTGGCACAAATGGATTCTTCTTTTAAAAGCCACTCAGCCACTTCAGATTTTTTAAATGTTGATGTTTTTGTAAAATCCGAGAGAAATTTTTCACTGATGAGTTGTCGCGCTAGTGCGGCCGAGCAGGGGCAAGTGCTCGAATAAGTGATGCTAATTCCCATTTTGAAATTGCATTCGTTCTTTTTAGAGTCGTATGAAGCTTCTAATGTTACGGGATAGCTTCTCCATCCAGATTTTGCGCTTAAAAGAGCTGGGCGTTTTGTCATGAAATCGAAGGAAATTTTTAAATAAGACTTGCTTGAGAGATCTTTGTGAGACTCTACAAAAGCTTTGGTAATTTTTTCTAGAAGAGGAAAGCTTAAAATTTCACTTTCCATTTTATCTTGTAAAAGTAAATAGAGACGAGACATATGAATGCCTTTGACGTTTTCTTGGTCAAGGCTCACAAAGGCATCTGCACGAGCTGGGACGATGAAAGTTTTAGTTCCAGTGCTTTTTAATTGAACAGGAATTTCAACCCCGCTCATTCCCACTTTATCAATGGGTGCAGCGGCTTCAACTTTTTGCTCAGCTGCAATGTCGGGCATTTTTCGCCCATTTTTTTTGGTTGAACGCATGTGAGACTTATTCATAAGCTAATATTTTTGTTTTTACCAAGCATAAAGCCAGTCTCAAGACTTTGGGGATCTTCGCTTTATATTTGACCAGTAGTGTTAGACTTTCTATAAGCCATTTATGGAGATTAGGCAGCGTCCTCGACGAAACAGAAAATCACAGGCACTTCGTTCCTTAGTGAGGGAAAATTCATTGAATCCCTCCGATTTTATTTGGCCTGTATTTCTTTGTGAAGGAATGGCTCAGCGACAAGAAATTAAAAGTTTGCCGGGAGTTTATCGCTTAAGCGCAGATGTCCTTTTGGAGGAAGCTAAAATTGCTTCAAAGATGGGGATTCATGCTTTGGCTTTGTTTCCTGCTGTTGATGATTCTAAAAAAGATCCTCTCGCTAAAGAGTCTCATAATCCTGATTCTTTGCTGCACCGAAGTCTCAAAACATTAAAAGAAGCTCTTCCAGAATTGGTGCTAATAAGTGATGTGGCGATGGATCCTTATTCTTCGGATGGCCATGATGGAGTTTATCGGGATGGTAAAATCCATAACGATGAAACTTTAGAAATTCTTGCTCGAATGGCTATTGAACAAGCCAAATCAGGTGCTGACATGGTGGCACCTTCTGACATGATGGATGGTCGGGTGGGTTATATTCGACGAGCTTTGGACCAAGAGGGTTTTAGTGATGTAGGAATTCTTTCTTACACGGCGAAATATTGTTCTGCTTTTTACGGTCCCTTTAGAGATGCGCTGTCTTCGGCTCCTCGTGCCGGCGATAAAAAAAGCTATCAAATGGATCCTGCCAATTCTCGTGAAGCACTTCGCGAGGCTGAGCTGGATGTCGAGGAAGGCGCGGATATGTTGATGGTTAAACCCGCCTTGGCGTATCTCGATATCATTTCATTGTTGTCTAATAATTTTTCTCTACCGATTGCCGCCTATCAAGTGAGTGGAGAATACGCGATGATAAAGGCCGCAGCTCAAATGGGTATGTTGGATGAGCGCCGCGCCTTTGAGGAATCCTTGATATCAATCAAGCGTGCGGGTGCCGACATCATATTAAGTTATTACGCACGTGAATTGTTTCGATAATTCCTTCTGAAGCTTAATCAAGATTCACAGTCAAAGTTAAAAGGCGTCGGAGTTTCCGTTGCCTCGTGGATCGGCCACGGCCTCTAATCCGGAGTCCGTGATTTTAACTCCTTGCACGCTGCAAGTGGATGGCTTTTCTTCGAGCACATATCCCAGCTTAGTGAGTTTATCTTTATTGCTTCCAGATATTGAAGGTTCAACTCTTAAGGTGTCGGGTCTCCACTGATGATGATATCGGGGAGCCTCTATGGCATCGTCTAAATCCATTCCGTATTCCATTAAATTTAAAAGAGTGAGTGTGACGCAACTAATGATTCGCGTGCCATCAGGGCTACCGAGAGCATAAATGATTTTTCCATCTTTCATGACTAAGGTAGGTGCCATGCTACTCAATGGACGTTTTCCGGGGGCGACTAAATTAGCCTTACTTCCAAAGGCTCCAAACATATTGGCATCACCTTCTTTTGCTGCAAAGTCATCCATTTCATTGTTCATTAAAATCCCAGTTCCAGGAATCACCATGGCGTTTCCAAAGTGACCATTGATAGTTTGCGTTGAGCTTATGACATTGCCTTCGCTGTCAGCCATAGAAAAGTGAATCGTGTGATCGCTTTCACGAATTTTTAAATCACCCGGTAAAATTTCTTCAGCCTTGAGGGCTCTGTCACTCTGAAATAATTTTTTACGTTCTAAAGCGTATTCTTTGCTCATGAGAGAGCTCATGGGCATTTTTACATAATCGGTATCGCCATAATATTTTCCACGATCTGCAAAGGCTAATTGCATGGCGGCCACGGTTTTGTGAATGTTTTTGATGTCGCTAGCAGAGGATTTTTGCAATTCTTCATTTTCAAGCAAATTGAGGATTTGCTGAGTGATTAATCCTCCAGAGCTAGGAGGTGGCATTCCAATAACTTCAAAGCCTTTATATGTATTTCGAAGGGGTTTTCTAATTTTGGCGTGATAGTTATAGATATCAGAAGTTTCCATGACGCCACCGTTGGGTTTTAAATAGTTCACAATTTTTACAGCAGTTTCTCCACCATAAAATCCGCGACGTCCCTTTTCTGCAATCAGTTTAAGAGTTTTAGCTAAATCTTTTTGAACAAATAAATCACCCTTTTGAAGCGGACTTCCATCGGCTTTAAAGTAAAGTTCTTTAGAGGCACGATAGTGAGAGAGTCGTTCGCTGTTATCTTTGATTCTCTCCGCAAATCTATCGTTAACAATAAATCCATTTTCCGCGAGTTCAATGGCGGGGGCTATGACCATGGCTCGAGGTAGTTTTCCGTAGAGATTATGAATTTCAAGAACGCCGGCCACTAATCCAGGAACACCCGCCGCTAGTCCACCCGTTTTTGAAGCTTCCGAATCTACTTCTTTACCTTTTAGAAATATTTTTGAGTGAGTGGCCATAGGCGCTCTTTCTCGGAAATCGAAAGCCGTTACGTTTTTAGAGGGCGCATGATAAACCAAAGCAAAACCACCTCCACCGATGCCCGTTGAGTAGGGCAATTCAACGGCGATAGTAAAAGAAGTGGCCACAAAAGCATCGATTAAATTCCCACCAGCTTCCATAACTTTTCTTGCGGCTTGGGCTGAGTAGGGACCTTGGGTGGCAATGGCAAATGTTTTTCCTCGAGCTGTTTTCGAGCTAGAGGGTGCGGGAAGAGCGTTATTGCTTCCAGTTTTTGTAGATTGAGACGCACAGCTTACGATTAAGAGTGCAGAAAAAAACATAGAAATACGATGATAATTTTTCATATACCTTAGTTATAAGCCCACTTCTTAATTTAAGGAACAAATAAGCCCCACAAATTAAATTCTATTTTAAATATTTATTTCCCATGAGTTTCACCGCGCCATCGGCACGCATTAATCGTAAATATCAGAATATCTGAAGGACACTCGGGGTTCCCGAAGGTCGAGCCAGTGGGCGAAGACCTGAGGAGGGGGTGCCCTGCCGTGTCTTTCAGATATTCTGATATTTACGATTAACGCATGCTTACGGCCGCACCCCAACAACTCATGGAAAATAAATATTTAAAATAGAATTTAATTTGTGGGGCAATTTTGAGTTTGAAGTGAATTCGTTTTTGGGTCCCAGATTATGTAATTATTTAATTGCTCAAAGTGATCATCTTGAGTGATGTATTTCCAGTTTCTATTTTTAAAATACCAAGATGAAAAGCTCTCCATTCGATAAAGATCGATATCCTTTTCACTGACATAAAGTGTGCATATTGAATTGAGTGAGTTCACTGGATTGGCCACGGCAATGAATTCTTGTCCTCGATTGGCACTTGAGCTCAGATTTTTAATAACTGTAAAATTAAGAATAATGAAAATCAATAAAAGTCCCCATCGCAAAGCAGGGTGCGTAATTATGGATATATATTTTTTAGGAATGATTTCAGCTAAAAAATAAGCTCCAATGGGGGCTAATGGCAAATAAACTGGATGAAGATAATGGGGGAGTTGAAAGTGACTTAAACTAAACGGAATAAAAAATGAAAAGAAACACAGCAACGATAATACGATCCACGGTCCAAAGTTCTTTGTGATTAAAGGATATTGGCTTCCATTTTTTCTCCAATAATAAATGCCAGCAGGAACAGTCCACCACCAGGGCCAGCCATATTTTAGAATCACTCCAACATAGGTCCATCGACTTCCACTCTCTGAATGTAGAAGGCTACCTCTATTAGTAGTGAAAGATCTCAAAACTTGTTTATTGAGGTATTCCATAAAATACCAAGTGTCAGACTCTAAAGTGGGTTGAGTCTTATAAGCCCAAACTAACATTGGGCTGATGGCCGATAAAAGACATAGGACAACAAAGCTCCATGAAAGTTTTTTGGGATAAATCCATCGCATTAAAAAAATGGCTCCCCAAACACCTAAACCAGCAATTCCTTTTGAGGCGCAAGCTAAAGCAGAGCCCAAGCAGGCACTTGCTAATAAAGCCCGTTTCATTTTTAACGAATGTTTTTGGAAGGTCCATTCGTAAGTAGAAATCAAGGCTAATAAAACGCCTGCAGACAGAGGGCCTTCTAAATAGGAACTCGCGGCGTATTTCGTATAGTGACCAAAACTTAAAAGCATTAGAAAACAAATCGAGGCTTGAGTCTGGCCCATACGAATGTAGGTCCAGCTCATTAAAATAATAAAAGCTAAGAGTGAGGGAAGTCCCCCAATAGCTCGGGCAGCTCCATCCGAGACGCCTAAAACAGAAAGCACCTGAGAGCCCCATTGAAAAAAATAAGGAGGGTGCTCAAAAAAATGAGGGAACATGTTGGGGCTTGCGGATATTTTCCAAAACTCGCCATTTTGTAAAACCTTAAGAGATAAGCCAGCATAAAGCGCTGCGTCAGGGGCTAGGCCTTGCTGATTCCATCTAAAAATTACGAAAAAAAATACTGCGCTCAATACTAAGAAGATTTTCTTTTCCACTGACAAGCACAATAGAGCCCCTTGTCATTCTTCTCAATCTTCAATAGCTTCACCCGTTGATTGGGTGAATTAAATGGGAACAAAACAACGTTTCGACTTGGATGTGACCAGAACAAAGATCATAGAGCTTTTACTAAGGCACGATCCTCGGGATCTTAACTTCTCGAAAGTTTCTCGCTTTTTAAAAATTCCACGCTCAACACTTTATTATTATTTTGGAAATCGCTTTGAAAATCTTTTACAGGACGCTGTTAAATTCGGCGTTGATCAATTTTTACAAACGGAGCATCTCAAAAAATATACGAGTTATACATCTTGGGAAGAGTTCCAGCGTCAGCGATTAGAGAATTCCTTGGATATTGTTAAAGCTTTTCCCTGGGCTCCTCTTTTATATATACGTTTCCGAGTTGATCCCGGTCCTTTGGGTGAGAGTGTTATGGAAAGCGAACGGCGCTATCTCAAAGAGTATCGTAAAATTTGTAAGCATTTTTGTGGTCGCGAACCCAACATAAATAATGAGCGAATTGTTGCGGGCTTGAAAGTGGGTTTGATGTGGGGTTTGGGCTCCAGTTTGCCGCCCTTTGAAAAACAAAATCCAGTGGATTTTGAAGAAGTTAAAAAAACGGCTCGAGCGGCTTTAATGCCAATTTTTAAAACATTACTCTTTTAGTGGTGACTACTTAGAGAAGCCGAGCCCCCATATTCCCCCTATAGGATATGGGAGCCCTGCTTCAGCCCCTGTCCCCTACCCGAAAACAAAGTGCCTACGAGATATGTTTATAAGCGTTATATTTTTTGATTTAAAGTAAAGCCGATGGCGCTTTATTTGGTATTTCGTCAGTGGCGACTGATTAAAATTATAAGCGATACTTATAGATTCTGCTTAACCATCGAAAGATCTGTGCTATAAAAAGGCCGCAGCCTGAATTTGGAGGTTTTATTTTTATGTCTATCAGGAAAAAATCCTTAAACTTCATAGCCTTTGCGGCCCTTGTCTTGGGAGCATTTCAGGCATGTACTAAGAAAAATGCTGGCACCGATGGTAAAAAAGTTCTTCTCTATGGAAATGGTTCTGAACCTGCCACAATCGATCCTCAATTAGCGACCGGAACCGTAGAACATCATATTATTTTAGCTCTCTATGAAGGACTCGTGAACAGCGACCCTCAAGATTTACACCCCATTCCTGGTGTCGCAGAAAAATGGGAAATTTCAAAAGATCAAAAGAATTTCAAATTTTTCTTACGAAAAAATGCGAAGTGGTCCAATGGGGATCCTGTAACTGCGCATGATTTTGTTAATTCTTGGATGAGAATATTAACTCCAACTTTGGCCTCTGAATATGCTTACATGCTTCATGTTATTGTTAACGCTGAAGAGTTTAATACTGGAAAAATAAAAGATTTTAGTGCTGTCGGTGTTAAGGCAATTGATGATTACACTCTCGAAGTTAAACTCAAAGGGCCGACTCCATATTTCTTATCTTTGCTCACTCACCATTCGGCTATTCCGGTTCATAAAGCCACTATTGAAAAATTTGGAGCTTTTGATGATCGAAATAATCCCTGGACTAAGCCTGGAAACTTTGTAGGAAACGGTCCTTATAAGTTAAAAACTTGGGAGCTCAATAAAATACTTACAGTTGAAAAAAACCCAAATTATTGGGACCAAGCTTCTCTGAATCTCGATGAAATTCATTTTTTCCCAACTGTTAACCTTCTCACGGAAGAGCGTAGTTTTAGAGCTGGAGAATTGCATAGAACTAACGATTTACCGCCTCATAAAATTCAAAACTTACTTAAAGAAAATCCTGAAGAAACAAAAGTCTATCCCTTCTTGGCTAGCTATTTCTTCCGTTTCAACACCACTCGTAAACCTTTCACCGATAAAAGAGTTCGTAAGGCGTTGTCATTGGCGATTAATCGAGAAGAAATCGTAGAAAAAGTGGCTAAAGGAAATCAAGTACCAGCTTATAGCTTTGTCCCTCCAAATGCAGGCGGATATAATTCTAAAAATAAAATCACGGGTGATTTGGAGACAGCTAGAAAGCTTTTAGCGGAAGCTGGCTTTCCTGATGGAAAGGGTTTTCCTAAAGTCGACATCCTCTATAATACTCATGAAGGCCATAAGGCCGTTGCAGTGGCCATTCAGGAAATGTGGAAGAAAAATTTGAATATTGACGTTGAGCTCAATAACCAAGAGTGGAAAGTTTATCTCGATACTGAGAAAAAACTTCAATACTTTGTTTCGCGCGCAGGTTGGGTAGCCGATTACAATGATCCAAATAATTTCTTGGATTTATTTGTCACGAATGGCGGTAACAATAGAACAGGTTGGTCGAATGCGGCTTATGATTCGCTCATTAAAAAAGCGGCGATGACTGCTGATCCAGCAGCTCGTTTAGAGGTTTTTCAAGATGCTGAAAAAATTCTCTTAGAAGAAATGCCGATCTTACCTATTTATATTTATACAAATAAGTACATGCTTTCGAAAAAGGTGAAGGGATATTATCCTAATGCCCAAGACTCTCACCCTTATCAAAATATGGATTTAGTGGAATAAGTTAGAGAAAATGTTCGGTTATATTTTCAAACGGCTCATCGAGATGGTCCCAGTTCTATTCATCGTGGTGAGCCTCACTTTTGTGTTTATGAGAATGGCCCCGGGTGGGCCCTTTGATTCCGAAAAAGCCGCTCCTGCCGAAGTTATAAAAGCATTGAATGAAAAATATAAATTTAATGCTCCCTTACATGAGCAATATTTATATTTCATTAAAGATTTGTTGCGTGGTGATTTTGGACCTTCCTTTAAACATCCAGGTAGAACAGTGGTTGAGATGATTTCAGAAGGTTTGCCTAGAACGGTGGAGCTGGCCCTTTATTCAATTCTTTTTGCACTTATCTTAGGAGTTTTTTCTGGAGTGCTGGGTGCCATTAAGAGAAATACTTGGCTAGATTATTTGCCTATGTCGCTTTCTATGGTTGGTATTTGCGTGCCCTCATTTTTGCTCGGACCCTTGATGGTTTTGGTCTTTGGAATTTGGTTGCATTGGCTTCCAGTGGCTGGCTGGGACAATGGGTTTGTTTATAAAATTCTTCCAACGATAACCTTGGGTTCGGCTTATGCGGCTTACATTGCTCGATTGAGTCGTGGTGGAATGCTCGAAATTTTATCACAAGATTTTATTCGAACAGCTCGCGCCAAAGGCGTTCCAGAAAAAGAAGTCATTACGAAACATGCCCTGAAGGGTGGTTTGCTTCCAGTGGTCTCTTTTTTGGGGCCGGCTCTTGCAGGTTTGCTGGGCGGATCGTTTGTAACTGAAACTATTTTTCAAATTCCAGGAATTGGTCGTTTTTATGTCGAGGCCGCTTTCAATCGAGATTATACTTTAATCACTGGAACCACGATTCTTTTTGCATTGTTTTTTGTTTTCTTTAATTTATTTTCAGACGTAATCACCGTCATGTTGAATCCTAAGTTAAGTTTTGCAAAGGATCGAAAATGAGCGAAACTTTACGTGTAGAAGTTGAAGAAGGCACCTCGCTTTGGAAAGACGCTTTCATTCGATTGAAAAAAAATCGAATGGCAATGATCGGTCTGGGAATCCTCGTCGCACTCATTATATTGGCTATCTTAACTCCATGGATTGCTCCATATCGTTATGAAGCTCAAAATTTAGATTATGGTGCGCAGGGTCCCTCTGTTCAACATTGGTTTGGAACCGACGTCTTTGGACGTGATTTGTTTACGAGAGTGCTTTTTGGTGGTCGAGTTTCTCTAATGGTTGGCTTCATTGCCACTTTCGTTTCTCTTGTCATAGGTGTTTTGTGGGGAAGCATAGCAGGCTTTATTGGCGGCCGAGTAGATTCTGCAATGATGAGAATTGTTGATATTATTTATTCTCTCCCGTTTATGCTTTTTGTAGTTTTACTCACAGTGCTTTTTGGGCGTCATTTAGTTCTCATATTTTTTGCTATTGGTGCGGTGGAATGGCTGACCATGGCACGAATTGTAAGAGGTCAGGTTTTGCATTTAAGAAAGCAAGAGTTTGTAGAAGCTTGTTACTCTCAAGGTATTTCTAAAAGACGAATTATATTAAAGCATATCATTCCCAACGTTTTGGGACCTATTATTGTATACACAACTCTCACCATACCTAGTGTTATGTTGCTTGAGGCATTTTTAAGTTTTCTAGGCTTAGGAATTCAAGCGCCCATGAGTTCTTGGGGTATTTTAATTAGTGACGGTGTAGAGACTATGGAAGAATTCCCTTGGTTGTTAATTTTTCCGGGACTGACTTTATCTTTAACTTTATTTTCACTTAACTTTTTAGGCGATGGATTGCGTGATGCTCTCGATCCAAGGACATCGAAGGACTAATTATGGCACTTTTAGATGTTCGAAATCTTAGAACTTACTTTCATACACGTAATGGAATTTTGAGAGCTGTTGATGGCATAAGTTACAATGTCGATCGCGGCGAGACTTTAGGAATAGTCGGTGAGTCAGGATCTGGAAAATCCGTATCTCAGTATTCTCTCATGGGACTTATTCCAATGCCGCCCGGTAGAATTGAATCTGGTGAAGCGATTTTTGACGGAGTTGATCTTTTAAAAGCTTCTCCTGCTCAGATGCTTAAAATTCGCGGCAAAAGAATTGCCATGATTTTTCAGGATCCCATGACATGTTTGAATCCCTATATGACCGTGGGCGATCAAATCATGGAGCCTTTGTTTATTCACGAAAAAGCATCGCGAGCCGAGGCCTATAAAAGAGCGCAAAAAGCCTTAGAAGATGTTGGGATTTTTGAAACTGAAAAAAGATTGAAAGCTTATCCTCATCAATTTTCAGGAGGTATGCGACAACGTGTAATGATTGCTATGTCGCTCATTTCCAAGCCAGAACTTCTTATTGCCGATGAACCTACCACGGCACTCGATGTCACCGTTCAAGCTCAAATATTAGAGCTTATTAAAAGATTGCAAAAAGAATACAAAATGGCTGTTATTTTTATCACTCACGATTTAGGGGTCATTGCTGGAATGGCTGATAAAGTGGCTGTTATGTATGCTGGAAAAATAATTGAGAGTGCCAGCACCGAGAAGTTATTCGAAAAACCCATGCACCCTTATACTCAAGCCTTGCTGCATTCTATTCCATCAACCCATAAAGCGGGCGACAAACTTTATTGCATTCCTGGATTGCCTCCTAATCTTACACGAGAAATCAAAGGATGTTCTTTTGCGCCTCGTTGTGAAAAAGTTGAAGAAAAATGTCGTCAAAGTACACCTGACATTAAAGAAATCAGGCCCGATCATTGTTCGGCCTGTTTTCGTTATCAAGAGGGCACATTATGAGCCTTGAACATGCGCGAAATTTTTTAAGAGTTAAAGGATTGAAAACTCATTTTCCTATTATGGAAGGTGCTTTTTTTCCAAAGATAAAAGGAACAGTTAAAGCCGTTGATGGTGTTGATTTAGACATTGCAGAAGGTGAAGTTGTTGGTTTGGTTGGCGAGTCTGGGTGTGGAAAAAGCACTCTCGGCAAAAGCATTATGCGTTTGGTGCAGACCACTGAAGGTTCGATTGAACTTTTAGGAGTGGATTTAGCCTCTTTGGATGCTGCATCTTTAAAAAAGAAGCGCCCGCTTTTTCAAATGATCTTTCAAGATCCCTATGCCTCGCTCGATCCTAGAATGACAGTGTTTGATATTTTAGCCGAACCGTTAATAGTTCATAAAATAGTTCCACCGGAAGAACTCACAAAGGAAATATCCAGACTCATGGAAGTCGTTGGTTTGGCACCGCGATTTATGAAGAAATATCCTCATGAATTTTCTGGTGGTCAAAGACAAAGAATTTCAATCGCGCGTGCTTTAGCTCTTCGTCCAAAGTTTATAATTGCAGATGAACCTGTTTCTGCTTTGGATGTTTCTATTCAATCACAAATTTTAAATCTTCTTATGGATTTAAAAAAACAATTTAATTTAACTTTACTCTTCATTTCTCACGATCTTTCAGTGATTCGTTATTTATCGGATCGAGTTGCTGTTATGTATTTGGGGAAAATAGTTGAGCTAGGTAAGTCATCTGATATTTTTGATAATCCTCAACATCCTTATACCAAGGCTCTTTTGTCTGCGATTCCTTCTCCCGACCCCATTAAGGAAAAGAAACGTCAGAGAATCTTATTAGATGGTGATCCTCCATCGCCCATGAAGCCTCCAAGTGGTTGCGCCTTTCATCCGCGATGTCGTTACGCTAATGATAGTTGTAAAAAGGAAATCCAAACTTTGAAACTTCAGTCCAGTGGGGTGATGGCCGCATGTCATCGCATTGGTGAGATCTAGATCCCCGTCTCTAAATGAGTTAAATTCCTATTATGGAAAAGAAAATTGCAGTCGTTAGCGGTGCTAATCGTGGATTGGGACTGGGGACATCCTTATCGCTTGCCGAAAAAAACTATCATGTTGTTATGTTGGCCCGAAAAAATGATGGGATGGAACAGCATATTCAGAATATAAAAAACAAAGGGCTAAGCGCTGAAGCTTTTATTCTTGATGTCACTGATGAAGCAGCGATTCGTAATCTCAAGAAGTATTTGGAAGATACTTATGGTCATATAGATGTGTTGATTAATAATGCCGGTGTTTATTTGGAGTCAGGAAAAGTTCCTTCAAGTGTCTTGGAGGTGCCTGCCGAAATTTGTTTAAAAACATTTGAAATTAATTCTTTAGGACCTTTGAGATTAACTCAGGCTTTAGTTCCACTTTTAGTAAAATCAAAGTCCGCAAGAATTGTTAATGTATCTTCAGGAATGGGGTCGATGTCCGAAATGGGAGCTGGATTTGCTGCTTATCGAATGTCGAAGAGTGCCCTTAATGCCTTAACTCGTGTTTTTGCCGCTGAGCTTGCTGATAAAAAAATTAAAGTGAACGCTATTTGCCCGGGATGGGTAAGAACCGATATGGGTGGGCCCAGTGCTCAACGTTCAATTGAAGAAGGTGTTTCGGGAATCGTTTGGGCTGCAACTTTGCCAGATTCGGGTCCATCGGGCGGATATTTTAGAGACGGCAAAAAAGTCGAATGGTGAAATAAAGTTCAGAGCCTTGGATCGGTGCTTTGCACTTCGGGACGTTTTTTTTGATTCTCCCAAAAATGCATCAACGAGGGATATTTATCAAAGTTATAAAGTTCTCTAAATTGCGCCCAATCAATAAGCCCAAATAGGCTAAAACTTAGGTAGTCCCATTCAGCAAAACCATTATTTTTCACGGCAGACTCTAGATATTCAAAAGTGTTTTTTATTCTATCGAGGTGACTTCGGCCAAAAGGAGTTTCTGGATTTAGAGGATTTTGGGAGCGCTTGGATAGTAATGAAACAATTAATGAGTCCGCAGCCCCATCAATAATGCTTAAAAGATTTTCTTTTTCGATAGATAATTTTGGGTGAAAGTTTTTTTCGATTAAGTGATTAAAAATAACTCTGGAATCTAAAATAATTTGACCGTCATCTTCAAGGAAGGGGATTTTTAATAAGGGACTTTTTTTTATGAGTTCTGCCCTTTGTTGTGAATCAAAAATATCTACTTTAATAAATTCGAAGTTATGATTTCTAAGTAAAAAACGAGTTCTTCTAACGAAGGGGGAAGTGCTTGAACCGTATAGTTTCATTAATGTCCCTAGTGTATATGGGCTTTAAAAGCTATTTGCGCATCTTAGTTTACCAAGCGGCAAACTAAGATGCGCAAAAAATGGTGGTCGGAGGCGGAATCGAACCGTCGACACGTGGATTTTCAATCCACTGCTCTACCGACTGAGCTACCCGACCAATCAAACAATAACAAAGAGCTAAACAAGGCTAGGGCTGGCGTCAACAATGTTTTCAAATAATTAAAGAAAAGATGTCTTAGAATTGACGAAAGTTCCCATTGTTTTATTTCGTCTCCGGAGTTATTTTCATGAAAATGAGAATAAAAAACATCAGTATCAGCACCACCCTTTTGTTTTCCGGATTCGTATTTGCTCAAGCCTCTGTAGATAAAGGTAAAGAACTCTATAACCAGACAGGCGCAAATTCTTGTCAATATTGCCATGGGGCAACTGGTGAAGGTGGAAGTGTTAAGGCGGCTGCAAAACTATCTCAACCCACAACATGGAAGATCTATAAAATCCTTGGTGGTAAAGCTGAATATACTAAAAATAAAGCTGACTTTTTGGCTAAAATGAAAGAAGCCACTGTGGCCCTTATTACAAAGGGTTCTATTCTTCATAATGCGACCTTTAAAAAGCCTTGGTTTGATTTAAAGAAAGCTGGGGCCAATTATGATGCTCAAATGTTAGGTATTCAGGGCGCTCCTTCAAAGCAATGGATTAAAAAGAGTGCGACTCCAGATGCTGTTGCCGCTGAATCTTCCTATTTGTTTGTTCAAACTTTAGATAAAGAAAAAGTTTTTAAATAAAGTTTTAAATAAAAAAATTGATTTAAGTCGTAAATTTATCTCTTAGCTTTAGACAATTCTAATTGCTGTCGTTAGTGCTGAGCATTCGCCATAGCGCATGTTGTAGTCGCGGGTGCGGGGTGTTCTTCAAGAGTCGATACTGGGCTTCAACGGCTAAGATGAGACTGAGATCGTCGTATTGTTTGAGGCATCCAGTTTTAGGGTGATTAAAGCGAGTCATTTGGTCGGGAGTCAGAATAAGTTGATCTAACTTATATTGAATTGGATTTTTGCTGGAATTTCTTAAATCATCAAAAGCAAAACGGCTCTCAACAACAGTGTCTATTAGAAGTGCTAATACTGAAGGTTGTTCGGGCACGAGGTCTAATCGACTTTTTGATAAGTCTAAACTTTGATCAATCCAATTCTTTTTAAAATTATTCAAAAGCACAGCGTGCAAACCGATTCCCATTCTAAGTAATTTAGTGGGTAAACAAGGTCTATTATCAACACAAGGGGGGACTATGCCGTCGTACTTCCAAAGGCGAGGACTTCTAAAGCTACTTAAAGTTGTGAAGTATCTAATGCTTGCTAATTGTTCAAAGGGAACTTTAGTATTTTTTAAATGTAAGGTGGATTGTTGAAGGTTTTTTGTATCGAGCTCCCTCATAATCCAGGGTTCTGTGAGAATGACTGCTTTGTCCTCACCTCGGTTGTCGCTGACTTGAAACAAACCAGGCCAGGCTTCTGTTGAAATGCCGTCGCCGTTGACGATCGGAAGTGTTTTCAAATAGCCATCGACATCTAGAGAGGGGGCTCCTTCAACACCTTTTAGTGAAACTAATTGAGCCATGAGGCGATGAAAGAGCGCAAAATGACATACTTTTTCAGACAATTTTAAATGAGATACTTTGAGTCTATCGAGAATGAGGAGGGTTTTTCTAAGTTCTTTTTCGCGATCGTACCAAGAGCTACTACGAAAGAGGTGAACACGCTTGGTTAATCGGAGGAGTTCCTTTTCGTGCTCAGGTTTAAATTCTTTGATTCCAGTAAAATTATGAAGATCCTCAAAAATCTTTGAACCGTTTAATCGTCCTTCTTTTTGACTAAGAATTCCAGGAATTAATTTTTCAAGTAATTCTTCTATGACGGCATTTCGCCCACCGATTAGAGAATTATTTGAGCCCCACCAGGCTTTAAAATTATCTATCCAGTGATCGGAATTTTTGAGTCTTTCTCGAACTTGGCTGGCTGTTGGAGGAATGTGAAGATTTCTAACGTTACTATCATCAGACTCTTTAGAAAGCATAAAGAGAACGTGAGGGACATTGGCAGGGCGAATTTTACCTTTTGGATAGTAGGTCTTTTTATACTTATTGTGTGGCATAGGAGGCCACGGAGTGTAGTCGTTACTGGGAATGGGTATTGAGTCGAAGTCAAAAGATAAAGTGTTTAGAAGTTGAAAAACATCAGAATCGCTAGCATCTACTTCGGGGACCTCTAGGCTATCCCAAGCCTGGCAAGCGGAATCGTCGTTTACGGAAATCTTTTCTTCAGGATAAAAAGATTCAATAGCTTGTGCTTTGGAAGCGTTTAATTGAAAACCTTTTTCAGGTTTTTCAGTATGAGGAATGGGAAGGGTTGGTCCGAGTTGGCTTCGATTGTCTTTAGCTTCTTTTTTGCCACATGAAAGTGCTGTAAAAATAAGAGCTAAACAATAAAACTTTAAAGCTCTCATTGTGATTTTTACCTAAAAAAGAAATTTAAATCAAAACGATACAATGCTGTTTTGATTGAATTTCTCCCTGAAAAAGTGTTGGTGTATGCAAGACGAGTGTCGATAGGAAATTTAGAACGTCCCCTTAAGACGTCTTCAATAGTGGCAAAATTAATGGCTAGCTCGTATTGATGTTGTGATTTGGCAGTATTTTTTTGAAGCGAACCGTAATCTAGACCTTTAGAGCCCGTATAGGTGTCTTGATCTTTTAAGAGATAAAGATAAAGAGTCGAAATAGTGAATCTTTTCTTCCAAAAACTATAATTTGCTGAAATTTCTGTCTCTAGTGAATCGCCTAAATTGCGATTTACGTTTTCCCAAATGTAGGGATCGTTGAGATTAGGTAATCCCGATTCTCCCACTCTTAGAAGTGGGCGATATTCTTGGTCGGGTAGCTGAAAAGTAGTCTTTAGAGCCGTTCCAAAACGAATTCCATCGTCGGGGAAATAGTCGTAAGCTGTGGTGTTGGAGATATCAAATTGGCCATCGCCCGCTCCGGGGTCAAATGGATTTCTATAGTTTTTTGCATGAGATGCAGTTGGGAGTCGGAATCCAACTTGATGAGAGAGGCCATGATGGGCAGATCTTACAAAAGCCTTTTTGATTCCAATTTCGACTTCTCCAACAGATTCCATTTGAAAATCACGAGGTTTTTCGTAACCTTTGGAGGTGAAAATTCCATCGATCACATAGGATTCAATGAGAGCTTTATTGGCATCAAATTCAGCAAGTTTGGGTGCTAAATTTGCATTTTTAATAAAGGGATCAGCTTGAAGTTGAGGCGCCTGACTGACAACAGTTGCTGTGACGTCTGCTTTAACGTTGAAAGAATACATTGGAACTGCAAATCCGACTGACCATTCATCAGTAATTCCAAATTCATATCCAACGGCGAAAGCTTTTGAGCGCACTGAACTTTTTGCGTCTATTTGAACTTGAAAAAGTTTGTCTCCCAAATTTTGTCCGGGGTCAGCATTATTCAAAGCATTATAAAGGGTTTGAAGTTCCTGAACTTTGGGTTCATTGGGTTTAGCTTTGATTCCCTCTTGAATGACCCTTCCAGCAGTGAGAGTTCTGTTCATTTCGGCCGCTAAACCCGTGGTGTTTCCATCGGCGTTAAAGCGTTTATCAATATTTTCAGTGAAAATTGTGATGGTTCGAAATCTTGAGATACTTTTGGGTAGGGTCTGAGTTGACTCGTAAGAGTTTGCATAAGGGCATAGTAAGGACATAACTAAGCCTAAGACTATTGCAACAACAAACATATAATCCGGGGCAGAGACTAGTCTAAGGTATGGGTCTCTTCAAGGGTTTTAGTGCTAAGCATTAATATGTTGAAATTATTATGTTTTATCTAATAATGGTACTTGGAGTGAGTCGCTGCTTTCGATGGATATCTGACCTTTAGGGAGGACTTCTTCTTTTACAAGTTTTCGCCCGTGAGTATTAATTACGAAAAATGCATTTTCAGGATAGATCTCTTTGAGCTCAATCATAGCTTCTAGAATAACGGCTACGTTTTTAGGATCATCATCTGACATTCCAAAGCGATGATAGGGGTTTTCTCCGTAACAAAGGAAGGCGTCTTTAACCGCTTGTTTAATAGCCAGTTTTTTCATTTCTGCAGTTGAAAGTTCTTCAGTCTGCGGCGCCAAAAAGTTTTTAATTTCGGGATGAGATAAGGGATAAACACTTAAATAATTGGGATGAGCATGGAGATCTCGGCTTTGAACGAGCATGTTTATGGCACGTCTAACAGTGTAGGGGTGATGTCCTCTAGCTGTGATAATGGAAATGGGTCTGTTGTTGTTAACGGCATAAACAAAAAATCCCCAAGAAGGACCTCTCCACTCTAAAAATGGATGGCGCAAGGCGTCTATCATGTCTTCGATCAGAGGTTGTTCGCGTCCAGCCAGTCGATCTTTGCTTTGCTCTCTAAAATTTCGAAACGATGAATCAGGCTCGTTAAATTTTAAATAGTAGTTTTGCCAGGGGCTTCCTTCGACACCCAGCTGCGGATGAACCAATGCATATTCTTGAGTGCTAAGTTCCTTAATTTCATCAGTTTGAGAATTAAAAAGAATAATTTTTGTGGGCAAATGGATGACGTTATCGTCGAAATCAAAGAAGTAAAAACTTCTTCCGCCTTTTTCGAAGTTTCGGTCAGGTTCTCTAAAGAAGTCAAAGGGTAATGAAACCTGGCCTGTTGAGCTAATCTTGGGCTCACTCATATTTTTTGCGGATTGGGCCGCGTCACATAGAGCTTTATAGCCAAGTTTTTGATTTGCGGCCAGATGTTTCTTTTCCGCTAGTGCTGGGACAATAGTAAGTGGTTTTGGGGGGAGCTTTTTTTGAAGAAAATTACTTTATTGGCAATTCTCGCATTATTTATAAAAGATTCTAATGCTTACTTAGTCGCAAAAATGGGTGATGAAAGCGCTATAGATTATAATTCCAAAACCCAAATCATGCTTGTGGGATACGCCGGCAATCTTCAAAACCAATTTATGGAATCGGCTTATTTTAGGGCCAAAATTTATCGAAAGCTTTACCCATCGATGCAATTAGTTTTTATACGCCCTATAGAGGGATCCACAAGTGAGACACAACAAAAGACGGAATTGCCAGGGGTGAAAGTCCTTGAGCTCAATAATACATCGCTTAAGGGAACTCGCTTTGTTTCGTGGTTGAAGAATTTCAAATTTATTAAGAGTCTCGATTTTTTCGGTCATAGTTCGCCCATCTTGGGTGTGGGGCTTCAGGGCTATGCCTCTGATGAAAGATTCTCTCATAATACAAAAGGTGTTCAGTCTTTAGCTGAAAATTTTATCAAGAATGAAAGTTATGTATTTATACATGGGTGCAATTCAGGTTTTGCTATGGCCCCTGCCTTTGCCGATCTTTGGGCTTTACCTGTGTTAGCCTCTTATACAGGAACTGATTTCCAGCAATGGTCTACTCAAGATTATCAATGGTATTTTAATAACCCCGGAGAGTTTCCAGATCCTCCTCAATGGAAGTTTTGTGAGACGGCCTTTTGCAAGCGCATGAAACCTCAAGAAGCTCCCTATTCAGGAGCCTGGGGTCAATATGATATGGGTTTAAATTTCTATAAAACTTCATGCTCTAAAAAACAATCGCTGTCACAGTGTGAGGCTTTAATGGCAGAGTCACTTTTAGCGTTTCCTAATGAAAAGACTTTTTTGGGTGTTAAAAATTTAAATGATTTTGCACAAGTCGCTGAAGATTTTATTTGTCCCATAAATAGTGAATCTAGAGTGAGGATAGAATGCGTGAGGGCCCTGAGAAGGGCGGCGCAGGGCGATTCTCAAGTTTATACGGCTTTCCCTGGAAAAACTGCAAAATGTGATGCTTATAAATGCGAGGTTAAGGTTGTTTGCGATGAAAAAAATGGGACTATGGATCCAAAAACATGCAAAACTGTCGGTTCGGAAAACTTAGCCCCTACGGAATATGCTCAAGAATATTTAAGATACCTTAGAGGTTATAAGAAATATGAGACTTTGAAGAGTCTCACTCAGCAGTAGATCCCTGAGTCTTCTTCGGTTAGTCTTTATTTATTATGAAATCGAGTCTTCTTGAAGTTTCTTCATTGCCTTTTAATGCCATTCCCTTTGACCAAATTAAAATTGAAGATTTTTTACCAGCTATAGAGGACGCAATAAAAATTGCTAAAACGCGAATCGAAGCCGTTAAAAATTCTAAGGAGCTTCCGAACTTCAAAAACACATTAGTGGCCTTAGAGCGTTCTTCTGAGGAGCTAGATAGAGCGACTTCAGTTTTTTTTAATTTGTTGAGTTGTGAGGCCGGTGAAGAGATGCATGCCTTGGCTCAAAAGGTGTCGCCTTTACTTGCAGAATATCAGAATGATATCGCTCTTGATTCTCAACTCTTTGCTAGAGTTAAAGCTGTTTTTGAGAGTGATGAAAAATCGAAATTAAATCCTGAGCAAAAAAGACTATTAGAAAAATCTTATAAAGCTTTTGTACGCAATGGAGCCCTGTTGAGTGATTCTGAAAAAGCTCAATTGCGAGCTATCGATGAAGAGGCGAGTGGATTGGGGCCCAAGTTTTCTGAAAATGTTTTGAAAGCCACCAACGCCTTTGATTTACCAGTAACGGATTTTAATGCCATTAAAGAATTGCCTGAACATGTTCTTGAAATGGCTAAAGCCAAGGCTCAAAAGAAGTCCTTAAATGAAACTTGGTTGTTTGGGTTAGATGCGCCCACTTTTATGGCCTTTATGACCTATTGTGCCGATGCTTCTTTGCGTGAAAAATTGTGGAGAGCATTTGCCACTCGTTGTGTGAGTGGTGATTACGATAATAGAAATTTAGTGAAACGCATCGTGGAATTGAGGGAAAAGCGTGCTCAAATTTTAGGATACGATCATCATGCCGAATATGTGCTTGAAGAGAGAATGGCTAAAAGCCCTGATAAAGTTTTAAGTTTTTTAAGAGATTTGCTTAAAATATCAAAGCCCGCAGCTCAAAAAGAAATTGAAGAATTAAGAAAATTGAAACTAGAGATGGGCGATGCCTCTGAGTTCAAGCCTTGGGATTTTTCATTTTATTCGGAAAAATTAAAACATAAGAGCTTAGATCTTGATGAGGAAAAGTTACGTCCTTATTTTTCGTTGGCTAATGTTGTTTTAGGGGCTTTTGAGCATGCTTATAGATTGTATGGCTTAGAGTTTAAAAAACGAAATGATATTCCAGCTTATCACCCTGACGTGGAAGTTTATGAGGTTTGCGAAAAAGGAGCCTCTGCCACTGTCGGACTCCTTTATTTAGATTTTTATCCTAGAGAAACTAAAAAAAATGGGGCCTGGATGACGGGTTATAGAGAGCAACATTATTTAGATGCAAAAAGGGTGTTACCTCTCATTTCCATTGTTTGTAACTTTACGAAGGCTACTGCAACGAAGCCTTCTCTGCTCACCTTTCAAGAAGCCTTAACTCTATTTCACGAATTTGGTCATGCTCTTCATGGCTTACTTTCTAATTGTGAATTTGCTTCATTAGCTGGACCAAATGTGCATTGGGATTTTGTGGAATTGCCTTCCCAGATTATGGAGAATTGGGTTTATCAGAAAGAAGCTCTTCAGTTTTTTGCGAAACATTATGAGAGTGGGGAAGTGCTTCCTGAGAAGTATTTGGATAAATTAAAAGCGCTCAAAAGTTTTCAAGCGGGTTACACTTTCACTCGTCAAATTCAATTTGGTTTACTCGATATGGCTTGGCATTCAACAGATGCCAATCAAATCAAAGACACCATGAGTTTTGAGGAGAAGATTTTAGAGGAAACTCGGCTTTTTCCACCACAAGAAGGGACTAACACTTCGTGTTCCTTTTCTCATATTTTTTCAGGGGGATATTCTGCCGGATATTATTCTTATAAATGGGCTGAGGTTTTGGATGCAGATGCCTTTGAATATTTTCTTGAAAAGGGCTTGTTTAATCAAGAAGTGGCTAAAAACTTTAGAACCCTTCTGGCTAAAGGCGGTTCTGAGGATCCGAGTGAACTCTATCGGAAATTTCGGGGGCGTGAACCTGATCCGAGTGCACTGCTTCGAAGAGCCTCGTTGATTTAAGTCGATCTCCAGAATAGAGTTCGGGACTTATGACTCCTACTAATTTTTTATCTGAGGTCAGGCGCCGTAGAACTTTTGCGATTATTTCTCATCCTGATGCCGGTAAAACGACTCTTACAGAGAAACTCCTCTTATATACAGGAAAAATTCAGGAAGCCGGTGAAGTTAAAGCCAAGGCTCATCGTCGTAAAACTGTTTCGGATTGGATGGAGCTTGAGAAGCAAAGAGGTATTTCCATCAGTTCGTCGGTTTTGCAGTTTGATTTCGAAAATTTAAGAATCAATTTACTGGATACTCCTGGTCACAAAGATTTCTCAGAAGACACCTATCGAACTTTGATGGCTGCTGATACGGCCGTGATGGTCATCGATGCGGCCAAAGGTGTGGAAACACAAACTAAGAAATTGTTTGAAGTTTGCCGAATGCGAAATATTCCGATTTTAACTTTTGTAAATAAAATGGATCGCGAAGCACGCGACCCTTTTGAGCTTATGAAAGAACTTGAAGATGTTTTGAAAATCACCGCGAATCCCGTGACCTGGCCTATAGGAATGGGCGATCGATTTAAGGGTGTTTATCATCGTTTAAAAAAGGAATTTCATTTTTTTGAACCCAGTGAAAAAGTGGGAGATCGTGCTCAGTTAAAAGTTTTATCTTGTGAAATCGGAGATAAAGCACTTCTTCAGTATGTTGATGAAGAGCAGCAGTTAAAACTTATTGAAGATATGGAACTGCTCGATGGAGCTCTCGGTAATGTAGAGAAATCCAGTTTTTTAAGTGGAGTTTTAACTCCTACTTTATTTGGGAGTGCTCGAAATAATTTTGGGATCTCTTCATTTTTACAAATATTTCATGATTTCACTCCAGCGCCTCAACCCAAGGAGGCCAAACCTAAAGAAGTGAAGCCTGAGGATCCAGATTTTTCTGCTTTTGTTTTTAAGATTCAAGCCAATATGGATAAGAATCATCGCGACCGTATGGCTTTTATGAGAATTTGTTCAGGTCGTTTTGAGCGCGATATGGATGTTAAAATTGCGAGGAATCAAAAGCCTGTTCGCTTGTCGCATTCCAAACAATTTATGGCCCAAGAGCGCGCTACGGTGGATGAGGCGTACGCAGGAGATATTATCGGGGTCCATGATTCTGGAAACTTTAAAATTGGAGACACTGTTTATTGTGGGAAGCCGATAGAGTTTTTAGGGATCCCTCAATTTTCTCCTGAATGTTTTGGGCGCTTGACGTTGAGAGATCCTATGAAGCGCAAGCAATTACAAAAGGGAATTTCTGAACTTTGTGAAGAAGGACTCGTGCAAATGTTTATAGATCCTCGAGTGGGAGAACAAGATCCTATTCTCGGAGTCGTGGGTGTTTTGCAGTTTGATGTGATGATGTTTCGTTTGCAAGATGAGTATCGTGTCGAAGCTCGATTGGAGAGGCTTCCCTATGAAATTGCTCGTTGGGTAAAAAGTCAGGATGAGTCTATAAAGTTGGAAGCACAGGATCTGCGAGTGCCTTTACTTCGTGATCAACATAATCAATGGGTGGTGCTTTGTAAGTCAGAATGGGAATTGCAATTCTTAAAGAAAAATTTACCCCCTTCGCTACAATGGTTTAGCAATAGCTTTGAGGCTTTAAAAATATGAATGATAAGCCCAACGGTTCGAAGTTAGGTTGGCAACTCAAAAGAAGTCGTTATTTTTGGAAGACGATATGGAATCGTGGTCGTCGAGATATTATCCGAATTGAAGCTTCTAAAAAAAACATCACTTATACTTATTTAGAACATGATGGTTCAGTTTTTGTAGTGCCCTACACAAAAGATAAGAAATTTGTACTCATAAAATGTTATCGATGGACAACGGATCGTTTTTTTTGGGAGATTCCTGCAGGAATTATCGCAGATAAGCACGGACAAGCTTTAGAAGAAATTGCGCGAGAAGAAATGAAAGAGGAAGCGGGTTGCGTGTCAGGTCGTCTTGAATCTTTGGGTGCTTACTATTCTGCCAATGGTGTCATGAGTCTTAAGGGGCATTTTTTCTTAGCGCATGATGTGGACTATTCAGGCCAAACCAGTCACGAAGAAGGCGAAGTCATATTAGAAAGAATATTACTTGATGTTCAAGAACTAAAGGAGTGGATAAAAGAAGGAAAGATAGAAGACACCGACACATTATTAGCGCTTCTACTTTCCTTCCAAAAATTAGGACTCTAAAGGGCTACCGTGAGCCTTTTTCGGAGCCAACTCACTAAATTTTAGAGACTGAATCTAGAGTGATTTTATTTTCAGTGCCGCCACACAATGGATGTTTAAAACCATTAGCTTTTTCGTTTTTCTTTAAATAAATAATATTATCATTATTGGCTGGACTAACTCCGGCTGGAACGAAATCTAATTGAAGAAGCTTTCTTAGTTTCCAGGCAATGTTGTGATCTGCGCAAGAACTGTCTCCACTCACTCCAAGACCACCTACAATAACTCCTTGTTTGTTGTAGAGGGCTAAGCCTCCTCCGAAAACGTTAACGCCACCGATTTTTTCACCCACGAGAGGATCGTTGTCGCTTCCAATGTTTTTAGAATTACCGCCATAAGCCGCGGCTACGTTTACAGGGTTAGACTCTTGTAATCCAAAAAGACTGCCACCAGGTTGTACGGCGGAATATAAGTTGGCTGTAGATAGAGCTAGTTTAGGTAAAGAAAACGCGTTGGCAGTATTGGCCTTTTGCGCAGAAATGACTCGACTTCCTGGCCACTGACCACCTCGATCTCCTGCTGTGAAAGTGACAACACAAACTTCGCCATCTCTATTCACCAATGTGGCCCACATGTCTAAATTGAAACCGCCGTTGCTTTCGCCTCGAACTTTTATTAGCGCTTCTTTGACTTCAGACCATTTTGGTAATGATGCACAATCTGTAGCCATTAAACTTGCAGACATTAATAAAGTAGAACTTAATCCAAAAAATTTTTTCATTTCTTTTTCACCCTCACGTTCATATAATTTTGAATTTTATGATTCATATAAAGTTCTATGTCTTCGCTTTTAACCCAGTCAATAGCTTGAGGGTCCCATTCTTTTCTCATTTTGGCTTCCTCAAGGGTTTCGCTACTGATAGCGATTTCATCTTCGATGTCGTAAGCTAAATCGCTTCGAAGTTTCCATAAGATCTTATGTGCATCCCACTCCTTATTGCGAATGGCTTGTGATTCTTGCTGAGAGGGTGAGGGCGTTGACCAAAGTTTTTTCGATAATGGACACCATTCTTTGTCTTGACGGAGTTGGAGTATGTGGATGTATTCGTGAATCAGAGTTGATCTTGGGGCGACATCAGAAAGCGCAATGGTGTCTTGCCAATCGGAAAACATATGTTCACCTTTACAAAGAGTTTTACCCATAAGGGCTTTCTTGGAAGAAAGGCTTTTAAGTTCGTTATGGGGCTTGATAAATTTTCCCCAGTTAAAGGTTCCTGCTAATACCTTCTGATGACTTTTTAAAACTATAACAGAAGTTTTTTGATTTTTAATAAAGTTGAGTTGTTCTTTGGGGGATAGTTTCGAAAGTTTTTTTAGATCATTAAAAACATCTTCTCGCTCACTAAGGCACCAGGTGCAGTTTTTGTCTGAAGCGTTTGTTAGAATCGATAAATAAAAAACACCAATGACAATTATTTTTTTCATTCAAATCTCCCTTATTCCTTTAAGAACTCTAAAATAAAAATATCACGAATAAGGGAATATAAAAGAGAGCAAACAAAGTGCTTAATAAAATGGCGAGAGAAACCTTTTCGGGGTTGGCTTTGAGTTCTGTCGCCACGGCCACTCCATTCGCGGCTAAGGGCACAACTGAAAGAAGTTTTAGGATTTTATAGATATCAGCATCGAAGAGATGGGTGAGGTTTTTGTCTACGTAAATCATTGAGAAAATAAGAATTGGAAAACATATAAATTTAGCGACAAAAGTGAGACCAACGAAAACCCAGTCGATGTGAGCTTTTGTGATTTTTGAGGCCCCTATCCCAACTATCATAAGGCCTAATAATGAATAAGCTCCTTTGGCGCCGTCAGCAATAGGTTGTAATAAGGTCGGAAGTTTCCAGCCCATGAAGTTTAAAATTACGGCCATGAAAAAAGCGTGCAAAGAAGGAAGTCTAATGACCTTCAAAAAAGCTTCTTTGTGAGAAAAATGTCCACGAGCCGTGATGTAGTAACCCACGCTGTTTTCGAAAAGATTATATCCAAAAATAGCCAGTATGGCTTTTCCTAGATAGGGTTCTCCCAAGATAAAGATTATTGCGGGAATTCCAAAATATCCTGTGTTAGCAGAGCCAGCGGTGAAGGCCAGAATGTTTTTAGTAGGTTCTCTGTAAAATGAAGCGCCAATTTTAAAAAATGAAAAGCAAAGTAGGCTGCACATTCCTAGGAACATGAATGGAAGTAATAGGTCTTGAGGACGAAGTTGCGCTTTAAGAATGGCATCAAAAAAAACGATGGGTCCAAAAATATAAATCAGCAGTCGAGCTAAAGGTTTGGCTTCGATTTCTAAAAAACGACCCGCAAAATAACCCAGCACTATAATTCCAAAGAGACTGAAGAGCTTAGTGGATAATAGAAAAAAGAATTCCATTATTCCTGAAGTTTAAATTCAATAGTTTTGGGTTTAGTGGCTGCAAGTTTCATGGTTTTTACGATTCCTATCGCTTGAGTCACCATATAATCTTTATCTAATTGTGTCTTGAGGTCTTCAGAGGATTTTCCAAAAGCGAGTAGATCGACACTTGAGACTTTGTCTTCGGTTTTGCTTTTATCTTTGGTGTCGTCTTCGCTGATAATGTGACCTTCGAGGTCCTTTTCTCTAAAGGTTTTCTGTTTACTTCGAGCTTGCTTTAAGGTGTTTTCGTCGATGTTATCGATGATGACATCTGGTTCAATTCCTTTAGCCTGAATGGATCGTCCAGATGGAGTGTAATATCGAGCGATAGTTAATTTTAATCCTGCATCATCCCCTAAAGAAATAATGGATTGAACGGAACCTTTTCCAAAGCTTTGTTGTCCGGCGATCACAGCTCTTCCGTAATCTTGGAGGGCTCCGGCAACGATTTCACTGGCAGAAGCGGTGGATCCATCTATAAGAACAACGAGAGGTAAATCTGTTAGCTTTCTTCCTTTGTGCGCATTTTCAACTTCTTTGTGAGTTTTATCTCTTCCAATAGTGTATACAATCGGACCTTCATCTATGAAAAAATTTCCAACTTTAACAGCTTGATCCAGAAGTCCGCCTGGGTTTCCTCTGAGGTCTAGTAAAAAACCAATAAGTTTTTTATCTTTGGTCATTTTTTCGATGGCATCTTCGAGTTCCCGAGAGGTTTTTTCTGAGAATGAAGTGATTCTCAGATAGCCTATATGGTTATCTAGAAGAAGACTTTTTACAGATTTAAGACTGACAATCTCTCGTGTAATGACAACTTGTAGTAATTTGCCGTCTTTGCGTTTTAGTCCTAATTTAATTTTTGTTCCGGGCTTACCTTTCATAAGTAAGCTGGCTTCAGGAAGACTCAGGTCTTTGGTGGATTTGTCGTTGATTAAGTAAATTTTATCGCCAGGTTGAACCCCAGCCTTGTAGGCAGGACTGTCTTCGATAGGTGCAATCACTGTTAAAATTTTATCTTCTATGGTGACTTGGACGCCTAATCCACCAAAACTTCCAGATGTTTCCTCTCTAATGTCTTTGTAGATTTCAGGGGTCAAATAAGCCGAGTGAGGATCTAAGGTTTGAAGCATTCCTTTAATGGCGCCTGTAATAAGATTATTCACATCAATAGGATCGACAAATTGGGTTTCGATAAATTGTAGAACTTTTGAGAAGTTTTTTAGCTCACGATAAGGTGCTTTGTCGGCGGGGGCCATGGGATGAAAACAGCTTCCTAAAAAAAAACCGGAGCTGGCTAAAAATGTGAGTGTGAAATACTTGAAGCCTGATCTAAGAAGTTTCATGATTCTATTATAAGGAATAGAGCTAGTTTAGGCGAGCTGTTTGCTTCTCGGAAAAAACTTTCTTTGGTTCAAAAGCTTGACCGTTATGTCGGGTTTCGAAATAGAGCTTGCTTCGAACAAATCCTACGGTGTCTCCTGCTGTTAATTTTTTACCAACAAGAAGGTTTTTTGTGTCGGATTCATCAAGATGAGCATATAAACTCATAAAGTCATTTTTATGCCGCACTAACACCACAAATCCTCGCCCTGGAATTTTTCCTGAGTAGATCACTTCTCCATCGTCACAATTTTTTACAGGAGTGAGGCCCTCAACCGCAATCCACCAGCCACTGGTTTTCCATTTTAAGCCAGATTTTGGATCTTTTTGGACCCCAAAGTCCTCAAGCACTTTGTATCTATGGGATTCGCTCAATTTGGGTAATGGGAAAAACGGACATCGCATAAAGTTTTGCTTTTTAGAGGATTTTTTTAAGAGAGGAATTTCAGCTTCTGAAATTTCTTGATCACGGTAAAGAGTTTCGAGCTCAGAGTCTACTTGGTCCCAATCCTTGATTCTTGAATTCAAAGCCATTTCAATCATTTTTTGTAAATTTTTTCGTTTGGATTCAAAGGGGTTTTCTTTTTCCCAAATATAGCGCAAATTATTTTTTGAGTTCTCTAATCGATGCCACTCAAGAAGAGAATCTTTGATAATTGGTTGGAGGCTGGCTTTTTTAGATTCGAGTAGTTTTAGTCTTTCTGAAAAATTGATTTCAGTATTCGTTGTTTCAGTGGCTTTTATTGAAGAAACAAAGATGACTCCTAATAGAGTGAATCTAAAAAGTTTCATGTTGATTAAGCAATCTCCTTAGCAGGAGCACTGACAAGGGGCCATGTTAAGAGCGCTCCCAAGAGAGAAGCTCCAAGGGCGACGCCAACAATTCCCAACCATGAGCTTGTGGAAAGGAAAAAGACATCGAAATGATGAGGTAATAATGAATTTGCAATGCGAGGAAGCATCTCTGTAATGCTAATCCATAGAAAAATTAAAGAGCAAAGTGAGCCGAGCGCTCCGTAGATGAGCCCTTCTAAAAGTAGTGGTAAAAAAATCCAGGATCTTGAGGCTCCTAGAATTTTCATAGTTTCAATATCTTTTCTTGAGGTTTCAAAAACTAAGCGAATTAAATGGCTCACTAATAAAGCCACTATGGCAAAAACTATGAAAAACAAAATACTGGCCCAGTTGATGATCGTTTGAGGTATAGAGTTTTCGCTATCGCCGGAAAAAAGAACTCTTCCATCGTCGACGTCTAAAACGAGGGGATTTTTACGAATATCGGCAATGAGAGACTTCCAAGCTTCATGATTGATACCTTCTTGTGAGATGTCGATTTTAATAGTTCCAGGCAAAGTTTCAGCGTTAAGAGCTTTGCTTAAAGTTTCTCCATATTTGCCTTGGAGTTCTTTGAGGGCATCTTCCTGACTAATCACTCGGATGTTTTCAAATAATTTTTCAGAACTTAAAGATTTTTTTAGATTGGTGATTTCGAGATTATTGGCATCAGGTTTTACAAATATAGTTAACGATGACTTTTCTTCGTGAGCGCTGGTGTCTTTTTGAACTCTGTTGAGATTTTCTACGAGCGTCCAGAAACTCCCTAAGAGAGTGAGAACCATACTGATGGCCATTAAAGTGAAGACACCCGAAATGGGGCGAGAGCGTATATGCTTCCAAACTACTTTGAGTATCATTTAATTTCTCCTCCGGGCTGCCAAAAGCGCGGTATTTTATAAGCCTTACTTTGTTGTGAGGCATTTTGTGAAGGTAAAGTTCCGCTGACGAGCTCTAAAACTCTTCCGCCAAAATCTTTCACTAAAGTCATATCATGGGTGGCAATGAGAACGGTTGTGCCTTGTCCTTTTAGCTCTCGTAACATTCTTACGAGTGAACGCGCTGTATGGGGATCCAAATTTCCTGTAGGTTCGTCGGCTATAATGAGTGCAGGGCAAGTCACGAGGGCTCTGGCAATTGCAACTCTTTGTTTTTCACCAGCGCTCAGTGTTTCTATAGTGCAGTAAATGTGATCGCGAAGTTGAAGAACTTCTAAAACTTCTAAAACTCTTCGTTCTCTTTCTTTAGGGCTTAATTTATGAAAATGTAGTGGCAATTCAATATTCTCAAAAACATTGAAGGTGCTGATGAGCTTGTGGTCTTGAAAAATAATTCCAATTTGTCGGCGAAGATCGCGGCGCTCACTTTCGCTTAATCGATGGACCGCATGACCAAGAGTGTAAATTTCTCCAGCAGAGGCTTTGTCTAGACCTAAGATAAGTCTAAGAAGAGTGCTTTTTCCTGCGCCTGAAGGGCCTGTTAAAAATACAAATTCTCCACTTTGAAGGCGTAGAGAGACTCTCGCGAGTGCAAGCAATTTGCTAACTTGACCATTGGCATTATCGGCTTGACTCTGTAAGACAAACTCTCGGTCGACATCTTTTAATTCAACAACAAAAGGATGAGTGTTTTTGCTCACTTGCCCCCCCATGAACTCTATTGTAACTAGATTGGTGAGTGGCCAGCAAGTCAGAAAAACGCATTCGTGAACTCATTGAAGAACTTAATGATTGGTCGTATAGCTATCACGTTCAAGACGACCCCAAAGTGCCGGATTCAGTTTATGACCGAGCTCTTTTGGAGTTAAAACGGCTCGAAGAAGAGAATCCTGCACTTAAATTTCCCGATTCGCCAACGCTGCGCGTAGGCGATAAGCCTAGGGAATCTTTTAAAAAATTTCGTCATTCTTTTCCAATGCTTTCTTTGGCCAATGCTTTTAGTAAAGACGATTTGATTCGCTTTTATGAAAGAGCCGCTCGAGTTTTAGGGGAGTCTAAAGATTTTTTTCCAACTCTCGTTGAAGAAAAAATGGATGGATTGGCGCTGAGTCTCGTTTATGAAGATGGAATTTTGACGGTGGCTTCGACCCGGGGAGATGGGGAGGTGGGCGAAGATGTTACTGAAAACGTTCGCACGATTGAAGATGTTCCTCTCCAACTCAGAATTAAAAAATCGGGCCGATTGGAAGTTCGCGGCGAAGTTTATATGGAAATTAAAGCCTTTCAAAAACTCAATGAGGGTTTAGAGAAACAAGAATTAAAAGTTTTTGCTAATCCTAGAAATGCTGCTGCAGGTTCGCTTCGTTTGCTGGATTCTAAATTAACTGCGCAACGTCCTTTGCGTTTTTTTGCTTATCAAATCGTTCCTGACAAATTAGATCAAAATCTATGCTTAGCTGAACTGTCTAAAATAGGATTTAGGGTGAATCCTCATCATTATCTATGTGAAAAACTTTCTGATATTGAAAAACTTATTGAAAAATATGAAGCGCTAAGAAAAAAGGGTCAATATCAGTATGATATTGATGGATTAGTTTTAAAAATTAATTCTCATCAACTTCGAGAAGATTTAGGAATGATTGCGAATTCACCTCGATGGGGATTGGCCTATAAACTGACACCATTAGAAGTTTTAACTAAGGTGATCGATATCGAAGTGCAAGTAGGTCGAACAGGAGCCATCACTCCAGTGGCGAATTTAGAACCCGTTAATGTGGGTGGCGTCGTTGTCCGAAGGGCTACACTTCATAATGAGGATCAGCTTAAGCAGAAAAATGTTCGAGCAGGTGATACTGTGTGGATTCGGCGTGCTGGAGACGTGATTCCAGAGATTGTGTCCGTCGATCTTTCGAAGCGTCCTTCTTCCTCTGTTGAATTTAAAATGCCCATGAAATGTCCTGAGTGCTCTTCAAAATTAATGACCGATAAAAGTGCTCTAAGATGTCCCAATTCTTTGTGTCGAGCTCGAGTTGTAGAACGGATTAGACACTTTGCTTCTCGTGATGCCATGGATATTCGCGGATTAGGTGATAAGTGGGTTGAAAAATTCTATGAAACTGGATTCCTTAAAACTCTTCCAGACATTTATCGCCTTCCTGAACTTAAAAATAAGTTATACGAGCTGGAAGGCCTCGGAGAAAAGTCAGTAGACAAGCTTCTTGAAGCCATTGAAGCTTCTAAAGAACGGAGTGCTGAGAAGTTTTTATATGGTTTAGGAATTCCACTGATTGGTGAGGCGACGGCTCGAGAAATGTTAAGTGGTGTTTCGGGCTTAGAACATTTGTTTGATTATAAAGAAAAGGAATTAAAAGAGATTCCAAATATTGGCCCTGAAACTATTCGTGTATTCTTAGAAATTATTTCTGAGCCTAATTTTAAAGACGAATTGAAACAGTTTAAGAAATTTGATCTTAAGGCTTTTGAAAAATTAAAAAAAGATAATACTCCAAAACCTCTACAGGGAATGACCATTGTGATTACGGGAACTTTGTCGAAACCCCGTTCTGTGTATCAAGAACATCTCAGATCTTTAGGCGCTACGGTCAGTGATTCAGTCTCTTCGCGAACGACTTTGCTTGTTGCTGGAGAGTCGGCGGGATCTAAATTGGAAAAAGCTCGAAAGCTTAATGTTGAAACCGTAGATGAGGCGGGTTTAAAGTCGTGGTTAGCTCAAAAAGGGCTCGAATCTGTTTGAATGTCTTTTTAAAAGTTGCGGATTATCTAGCTCAACTCTAGACTGTTTCAATGAAATTTATACAGTGTTTCTTTTTGCTCGGGCTATTAATAGGATGTGTGTCGAATAGGGTGTCGGATGAAAAACAGAACTCTCAAAGTCATCTCAATGAACTTTTGAAAGAGAGTTATGAAATTTCTCATCGACCCTCGAGCCCTGAAAAAATTGAAGTTTACAAAAAGAATCAGCAAAAATTAAAGGAAGTGGATTGGTCTCAATCTGTTTATCAAGAAGAATTGTGGAAATTTGTGGCGAGTCATCTTGATTTAGAAAATGGAGTTTTGGCCACAAATGTTCCGTCTGCAGTGTTTTCTGAAAACAATTTTGGAGCTTGGCTCGATTTTTTTAATCAGAATATGGAAACTTGTAGTATGACTTTGTCGAATCTTGATTCTAAGAAGCGATGTTTTGCGTTGCAGAGTCTTATGTCTTCAGGTGTAGGAAAGTTGGTTGTTTCACTTAACAAAAGTGTAGAAGATCCAAATCTTTTAAAATCTATATCTCGATTGAAAGATAAAATATCATCTGTATTTGAGGACTGGAGTTTAACTTATAGTAGCCAGATCGTATCTCTAAAGTGGCCCTATTTTGATCATGGCTTCTATCTAGAAATGGGTGCTTGGTTGGGCGATCATCGAAGTTTTGAAATTGCTAAAAGAGCTTTGGATTCAAAGTTTCAAAAGACCGATCGGGTTCAAAGAGATAACTTTCAGTTGGCACTGCTTGTTTTATCGGGCTTTTTAGATGACTCAAATTTTAAAGAAGTGAGAACAATATTAGATAGGGAGCTTAAAAACCCTGTGCTGAGCAAAGATTTTAAAGAGTTTTTGGCCAAGCTACTCAAGAAGAGTGGGGCCAGTGGTAAAAGCTCAATGAAATCTAATCAAAATCAAATAAAATCCAAACAAAAAAAAGGGAAAAAATCAAAGACGATGCGTTGAGTTGTCTCTTTTCTCGTTGATTTGTGACCGGATCAAAAGCTCGTGATATTTTTAGTTTTTTGGGAGGTATTATGAAAATAAATAATTTTTTATCAACTGTATTTTTTACGGCGGCATCTTTTGGATTAAGCGCTAACACTAACACTTTGAAGTTAGATACTGCTGCAACAAATTTAACTTGGCATGCGACTAAGTTAACCGGAGAACATTATGGAACTATTGCGGCAAAAGAAGGCAACATCGAAGTCAAAGGTAATGATGTAGTAGGTGGAAAATTTGAAGTCGACATGGATTCTTTCAAAGCAACTGATATTGAAGATGCTGAAACAAACACGAAGTTCTTGGGGCATTTGAAGTCAGAAGATTTTTTTGATGTCAAAGCTAATAAAACAGCACTTTTAGAAATCAAAAAAGTTACTCCCTGGAGTCAAGTTAAGGCAAAAGCTAAAAAAGAATGGGAAAAATCTTTAGCTGAAGCTAATGCAAGAAAATCAACTACTATTAAAGTGGAAAACCCCACTCATCTTATAACAGGAATGCTAACGATTAAGGGAAAAGCTGTAGAGCAAGATATTCCTGCGGTATTGAAAGTTGAAAAGGACACTGTTCTTGCAGATGGCTTGCTTGTAATCGATAGAACTCGATGGGGAATCAAATATGGTTCAGGAAAATTCTTCAAAGGCTTAGGTGATAAAACCATAGGTGATAAGTTTGAAGTAGCGGTGAAACTCACTGCTAAAAAGTAAACGTGAGTTTTAGTAGAAAGATATTTAGGGTTCCCTAATGTGTGGAATCTGGGCCAGCAGTCAACATAAAACTAGAGAGCTGGCATTATCTGGAATTAGCAGGGCCGTAAGAGCGCTAGCTCATCGCGGCCCTGACAATTACGGATTTTTTCAAGATCCTGAAATTTCTTTAGTTCATACTCGATTAAGTATTATTGATTTGAGTGGTGGCGGGCAGCCTCTAGAGAGTTTTGATAATCGCTATATTGGTATTGTTAATGGTGAACTTTATGATTTTGAAAAAATTCGTGATGAATTAGAAAAAAATAATATTTTTTGTAAAAGTCGTTCTGATAGCGAAGTGCTTTTGAATTTATTTGCTAGCCAAGGAAGCTCTTGTCTTGCGAAATTGTCTGGAGAATTTGCGTTCATATTTTATGACAAAAAAGAGAAATTACTTTTTTTTGGACGCGATCAGTATGGAGTCAAGCCTCTTTTTATTAGACGAGTTGATAATGAAATTAGGCTAGGTTCTGAGATGAAATCCCTCATCGATAATGAGGGCGAACTTGCTTATGACTCGCAATATGTGCAACAGTTTTTATCCGGGCTGATGATTCCTCCTCGCACTTTTCTTAAGGGAATTGAACACGTTCTTCCGTCTAGGGTCTATTGTTTCAATTTGAAAACCAAAAAACTTAGTTTTGAAAATTATAAGAAATTTTTTGAAAATAGAAATGGCCACGAGAGAACAATTAAAGCTTCGGAAGCTATTGAGAAGGTGGGCGTGGAGCTCAATGCGGCTGTAAAACGTAGGTTGCGTTCTGATGTGCCTGTAGGGGCTTATTTGAGTGGTGGTATCGACAGTGCGCTCATCACTTCTTTGATTTGTGAAAATGGAGCAAAATTAAAAACATTCACAGTTGGTTTTGAACAGAAAGAATTTGATGAGTCCGAAAAAGCTGCTGAAGTCGCAAGGTTTCTTGGTCTTGAGCATAATAAGATTATTCTGAATCAAGAAAATTATATGCCTTCTTTAAAGAGGTCTATTCTTGCTTTTGAAAATCCAATTTATAACACGCATGGGGCTGCAAAAAATCTTTTAGCTCATTTGGCTTCGCAGTCAGTAAGAGTTGTTTTATCGGGTGAAGGTTCTGATGAATGGTTTGCAGGATATCCATATTTAAGAATTAATAAAATTTTAGAATTTAACAAAAGGCATCCACGTTTTGCCTTGGATGATTTGTCTTTGTTTTATAAGCGCGAAGGTTCTACGGCAAAGGGTCATTTAGATTCTTCCGCCGAAAATTTTAGCGAACTGGTCAATAAATATTTTCCCCAACATCATCCTGCTTTGTTGAGGAGAATTATTGAGCAACGTCATTTGCGCTTGTTGGTTAGTGCTCAGCCTGAATCTGTAATTGAAACGGCTTTAAGTGATCTCTCTAGTTATTTTGAAGAAGATTTTGGAGCTAGCGCTGAAAACAGACGTCAATTTGATGTTGATTTATGGATGGGTTTAAGAACAGATTTATTACATTATATTTTATCGAATGTGGGAGATCGACAAGAAATGTCTCACTCATTAGAAGGCAGAACTCCATTTTTAGACACTCGAGTTACGGATTTGGCTCAAAAGTTAGATCCTTCTGTTCTCATTAGGGGCTTAAATGAAAAATTCATATTAAAGCATTTAACAGTGGGAAGGCTTCCGAAGTCTTTACTCAAACGAAGAAAATTTGCTTTTTTTGCCCCTACTCAAAATTTATTTACTGATCGTAACAATGAAGAACTGATAAGTTATGTAAAAGTTGCACAAGAAAAAGTTGATATTTTGCCATGGCAACGAATTAATAAAGTGATTGAGGCTGATCCCGATGAAAGTCGAAAGCAAAACTTGTTAACCTCTTTTTACTCAATGGGTGTAATTTTAAGTCACCTAAAAGAAGATCATTGTAGTCATCCTCGAGGCTACAAATTGCCAACGACTCATGATGATTTAAATAATCACGAGTTTATCTCTAAAAATTAAGATAGAATGAGAGTCCATGTCGGCAATTCAAAATAAAGTCATTAAATGGTTGGCTTCACTTGATGCCTATGTTGCTAAGTTTTGGTTTCCTCCACTATTGGGGGCCTTAGCCGCAGCTGATGCTTTTTTGGTGTTTATTCCTACTGATGGCATTTTAGTTTCTAGCACTATAGCCACTCCAAAAAGATGGTTTTGGTTGGCATTCTATGGTGCTATTGGTTCTAGCTTGGGTGCTTTTGCTTTGTTTATTTTATCAAGACATTATGGATTGCCCTGGATTGATGTTCATTTTTCAGAGTTCGTTCATTCTAAGAAATGGGTCGAATTTAATCATCTTATTGATCATTGGGGTTGGCTTTTTGTATTGGCCTATTCCGCAACGCCTTTGCCTCAACAACCGGTTGTTTTACTTGCTGGTCTTTCTGAAATTCACTTAATACCATTTTGCTTAGCTACCTTTGTTGGTCGACTCGTTAAATTTTTAGTCGTGGCCTATGCAGGGGCTCGCGCTCCGTGGTTATTGAAACGACTTTGGGGCATTAAAGACGACTTAAAAAAGGTAGAATTAAATAAAGTTGAATAGCTTTATAGTGCGACGTTAAGAGTGGGTATTGAGTGGCGTGAGCTGCAATTTCTCAATATTATTAAAATGTTAGATCGTGGGATTTTTAAGTGCTGATCCTAGGGTGCCTAGTATGTCTTTCTTACTATGAACGACCCACTCTTAACGTCGCACAGTTGTTTCTTAAGCACCTTTGATAAGGAAGGACTCCTTCCAGCGGTAGCGACGGGACCAATTAAGAAAATCAGTTTTTAATGAGATTTTTCTAAGTCCGGTTTCGGGGTCGAATATTTTTAAATAAATATTATTGTCGAACTTTTCGACGCTTAGAAGCACCCAAAGGTGGGCGCGTCGTTCAAAACGATGTTGCCACTTGCTGACAACCCAAAAACCTTGATTGAGTGAGTGGATGGCTTGTCTTAATCCGGGAACACTTTGCTGATAAGGAACACCAAAATGCTTTAATGATTTTGAAGTAAAATAGGCTTCAGAACAGCGAGGATCGGGATTGGCTTCGCAGCAATTTAAGGAATGTATTTGGGATACGATTTGGCATTGTGGCCAATACTGATTTTTATTAAAAAAAATAGCCATTTGAGTGGCGGAGGCCCAACACCAATTGTCCTGTTGTTGTTTGAAATTTTGGAGAAAATTATTGGGTAGCGAAAGTCCAAGTTCTTTTTTAATTTGGAAATCACTTTTTTGTATGCAACAGCAAAGAAAAACTAAGGTCCATACTTTTTGTTGTAAAAATCTAAGATGTCTCATCCCTGCTTGAAAAATCAATTTAATGGAGAGCTTAGGGAGTGTCGAACTTTTCAACATTTTTAGTAAAAGTGTTGAGTCATTAGACACTTGAGATTTTTTCTCTCTTGAAAATTCAGACACTTAAGTCTCTAAAAATTTGGAACAAAAATTGCTTAATAATGTCAAAGGCAAAAGCCTAAAGCACAAGTTGTGCGAACCATTATAGAGAGTGAGTTGGTCATGGAGGATAAAATGTCACATAAGCCGGAAGTTTCCGCGATCAATTCTCGAATTGAATCATCCGTTTCTCAAGCGTCATTAGCCGAGCGCTTTAAACAGAAAACATTAGAGTTAGCTCGAGAAGGTTTTTTAGGTTCACTAAGAACTAAGCGTCCTTCTCTTCAGGCCTCGTTTGCCAATTTACTTCACTTAATAGATCAAGCTCATGTTCCAATTCTATTGTTTGGTGAAAGGGGAACTGGAAAACGACGTTTAGTCGATGAATATTTTATACTTCATAATTTTTATCGACGTTTAGATAATCTTAAACAAGGTCAACTCCGAGTTTACAAATCAGAGTTTCTTCAAAAGGGTTGGGTTGAATTTTTCTCTCCAAAACATAATGGACATGCTGATCTTATTTACATCGAAAATGTAGATCGTTTAAGTCTTGAAAGACAAAATGAACTTTTGAAGTTTTTAAAATTCAGAAAGCAAAAAGCAAAAACTTTAGTCGATATTCCTAGAATTGTTTTAGGGACCGAAAAATCATTGTCTTTAATGGTTATGCAGGGAAGTTTTCTGCGAGATTTATTTAATGAGATCACATCTTTTGCGGTTTTTTTACCGACTCTACAAGAAAGAAGCGAAGACATTCTCGATATTATTCAGTCCTTTAGTTTTGAAATTAGTGGTCGCACTCATCAGCCTCCAACTTGGTTTGTGGATTTTGTAAGTCATCATATGTGGGATCGAAATTTAGACGAACTTAAAATGTTGATGAGAAATATGTTCCTTAAAAGACGAGATATGCGTTCGTGGGATTTCTCAGATCTTCCTATTCTTTATACTCAAGATCCCTCGGAGAGTTCTTTCTCTGAGCACGGAGCGCCTGATGTGAGTACTGAGCTTAATGAAAGATCTTTGATACAGAAAAACTTAGATAAATTTGATGGTGATCGAGAAAAAACTGCAAAACATATGGGTTATACTCGCTCTGAGTTTTTACAGAAGTTACTTTCGTATCAAATTAGGTAGGATTTAAAAAAGTTTTTATTCTAACTTGGTTTCTTCCGTTGTGTTTGGCTTCGTATAGAGCGTCATCGGCTGCTTTAATGAAGACATCCTTTTCGGGGCAATCTTGTTCTTTCGTAATGTAAGTCACGCCAATAGAAACTGTGAATGCAATGGTTTTGTCTTCATAAACAAGATTTCGACTTTCGAAATCGTGGCGAATTCTTTCGGCAAGAATTTTGAGTCCATCGAGAGTTTCATTGCGAGTTAAAATAGCAAACTCTTCGCCGCCGTAACGGGCAAAGATATCTTCTTTGCGGATAAGTTCAGGAATTCTGAGTCCGATTTCCTTTAATAAAGCATCTCCAGCGAGGTGCCCATGGGTGTCGTTTACTTTTTTGAAAAAATCGACGTCGAACATAATCAGTCCAAGACCCGTGGCTTGTCCTCTTTTCAAAAATGCCATTTCTCTTTCCAAAGTTTCTTCAAAGCGGCGACGATTGTAGGCGTTGGTTAACATGTCGCGAGTTGCGCGATGATAAACATCCATTTGCACTTGAGCATCTTGTTCGAGGCTCAATGCAAATTTGACCCGTGTGTTGTCTCCAAATTGAAGGTTATCACCGTCTTGAAGGAGGTATTGCCCCTCCACACGCTTTCCATTGATTTTGCTTCCATTGGTAGAGTTAAGATCTTCAACAAAAACGCGGCCGTCAGGAGCTATAAAAATACGGGCATGGCGGCGAGAACAGCTGGGGTCTTGAACTGAAATTTCACAGGTATTGGCTCGGCCCACGAAAATTTCTGTTTTATTGCCGAGGGATAGGATTTTTCCTTGATCCGGTCCTGAGTTAATTTGAAGAACTGGGACTAACTTACCGTTTAATTGGGTGATATCCGCAGCTAGGTCGGCAATACGGGTTACATCACCGCTCATCGATTTTGTTTGAGTATTTTCTTGCGGTGCGGTATTTTTCTTCGCCATAAGCAGATCTAAGTTTATCAAAAAGATTAAAAATTGGGCTACAAATAGTCCGCGGAAAGGCACAATAATTTGACTGATCTCAAGAGTTCGGGGGTCGATCCCAATCTTTTCAATTACAGCTTGTCCGACTTAGAGGCTTTGCTTGTTCAATTAAAGGAGCCAAAATTTAGAGCGGCTCAGTTGTTTGAGTGGATTTGGAAACATAAAAAATTTTCCTTTGATGAGATGACAAATCTTGCCAAATCTTTAAGAGAAAAACTCAAAAATGATTTCGTTATTGTTCCTCCAAAACTTTTATTTTCTGAAAACAGTGAAGATGGCACTAAGAAATTTTTGATTAGGCTTTCTGATTCGAAAACTGTTGAGACTGTTTGGATTCCTAAAGAAGATCAGGGACGAGTTACTGTATGTATATCCACGCAAGTGGGCTGTCGTATGGGTTGTAAATTTTGCCTTACGGCGCAACAGAAAACAGAGCGAGACTTGAGTCCAGGAGAAATTGCCGGACAGCTTTTTGTGCTTCCCGATAGTGATAAAATCACTAATGTTGTTGTGATGGGAATGGGTGAGCCCTTTGATAATTTAGATAATCTTTTAAAAGCGCTGACGATTATTCAAAGTCCCAATGGCATGGGAATTGGTGCCGGAAAAATAACAGTTTCTACAAGTGGATTAGTTCCCGCCATTCATCGTTTTGTGCGAGAGTCTAAATGCCGCTTGGCTGTTTCTTTAAATGCTTCGAATGATATTGTTCGTAGCGAAATCATGCCTATCAATAAGGCCTATCCATTAAAGGTTCTTATGGGAGCCTTAAAGGAAATTGCTTCTAGAGATTATCCTCGTTTGAGACGAAAAGATTTTCTTGTAACTTTTGAATACATTCTTATGGAAGGTCTCAATGATTCTCCGGAAAGTGCTCGCGAACTTATTAGTTTGGTGCGAGGCGTTCCCTGTAAAATTAATTTGTTACTTTATAACGAAAACCCCAACACACCTTATAAGAGACCCAGCGCTGAAAGAGTGGATGTGTTTCAGAAAATTCTTATGTCAAAAGGTCTTCTCAGTTTTGTGCGTAAATCTAGAGGACGTGATATTTCAGCGGCTTGTGGCCAGCTTGCCTCTCAGCAAAAGCGTCAAACTCTTGGTGCCTCAACCTTAAGACTCTCCTGATAAAATTGGTCTTGTGAAGATTTTTAGATTTTTTCAATTCATTATTCTATGGGCGTGTTTTGTTTTTACTCTTCAAGCCGAAGATTCTCCCGCGGGCTATATTCGAAAAATTCGCGGAAAAATGCTTATTTTAAATTCAAAATCTCAAGTGATTGCTGATACTGAAGGAAAGAGATCTCGAAAGATTAAAGAAAATTCTCCATTTTTTATTGGAGAAACTTTGAAAACTTTAGACGACACACGAGTCAAAATTGAATTTGTTGAAGGTGGACCTAAGGGAAAAAACGAAAGTGTGCTGGGTCCAAACACCACATTAGTGGTTTCGCGAACATCCACAGTGGATCAAGCCTCTATCGGAACGGAATTAATGCTTAAAGATGGAGACCTCAGAAACAATGTGAAAAAATCCTATAGTGGAAAAGGTGGAGAGCAATTTTTAATTCGCACACCTAATGCCGTTGCGGGTGTTCGTGGGACCATTTTTTCGGTTTTTTATAATTCGGTCGATAAAAAGTCTCAGTTTGCGGTTGAAAAGGGAAGGGTCGTTGTAGCTTTGACTGAAAAGAGAAGCTCAAATACTGATTCACGATCAGATTCTCAGAGTGCTGATAATATAAAACCACTTGAAGCCGGAATGTTTACAGAAGCCACTGGGGGCTCAAAATCACTTCCAGATCCTAAACCTATTTCGGAAAATCCTATGATTCAAAAGAAAGTTCAAAGTTTGCAAGTCGATGAACAAACAGGCGCTTTCCAATCTGAAGAAGGTTCATTTAATGATAATCGCGGCGGCCAGGGTGGCCGGAATGAAGATGGAGATAGGCGCGAAAATGCTGCAGATGGCGAGAATAAGGGAAATAGGCCTGGAGCGGAAGAAGATAGAGGCGATAGAAATGAAGTGGCTTCAGATGAAGATGGACGATCTAATGATGGTGGTGAAAGCAATCCGGGAGATTATTCTCCTGGTAGTAATGATGGTGGTAATACAGGAGGGCCGTCTTTTGCTGCAAACACAGGCGGAGAATCTGATTATGGAAATGCGCCTCTTATGAGAATGAAAGATGATGGTAAAACAGATGGGCGAGTTCCTGCCAGTTTTGATTTTTCAGGCGATAAACTGAGTTTTATCGATATTTCAGTGAATAAAGAAGCTCTTGATGATGCCTCCACTTTTAATGGTCCAGAAATTGATCCTGGGGAATTGTTTAATAAGTTGGAAGGTCTTCGTAATGAAACTGGTGAGCAGTTGAGTAATGAAACTTTTGGCCGAACAAGCCTCACTATAAGAATTAATTAGTTGTTTTTTAAAAGTCTGAATTTTGGAACAAAACGCGTTTGATTAAAAAATGTATCTAAGGCCGCCAGCAATTGAATAGTGAATAAAGATTTCAGGTTTGTCTAATTCAGTAGCATAAGCGGTGTAGCTGGCTTCTAGTGCAATTTGTTCGGATACAAATACGTTCACACCAGCGCCCCCTTGTGCAGATACTGAATAAATTGTGGGAGAAGAAGCTTGAAGACCTGTTTCAACATTGCCAGCAAGAACATCTATTTGCTTTCCTTCAAGTTTGACCCGACGAATGGTGTAACCACCGCCAGCTCTTATGTAAGGTCTCCAGCGACTGCGCTTGTCGGTAAAATATAAAACTAAATCGAGTGAAAGAATTCTAAAGGTCGATGTTTTTGTGGAGCGCAGGCGAATAGAGCCGTCGGCTGTCGCCTGAGTGATAGTTTCTCTAGTTTTGGATTCTGTGTAGCCAAATTCGATGGCCGTGTTTGTTAAAAATCTATAGGCCAGTCCTCCGCCTACACGTTGTATGACAGTATAGTTAGAATCGCCTGCTACAATCCCGTTATTATATTTATAATAAGATCCATTGGCCGACATTTCATAATATCCGGCAAAGGATAGAGAGCTTAAAGAAAAGCCTATAATAAAACCGCTAATTCTTAATACTGACGATCGAGTCATGAACTCTATTCTAACAAAGTCATTTTTTGACAGGGGGTAAAAACTCTGACGCTTTAAAAGAAATTATAAGGCATGGATTTTGTGAAGTTTATTGTGGATTTAGCAAATGGGTTCTAAGATTAAAAAATGTCGCGTTTGGATCGCTACTTTTTGCTTTCGCTCACGCGAGTGACCATTTTTAGCGGAGTTTTCTCTCTTGTATTATTGCTAAGTTTACAAGCTCTTAGACTCTCCGATCTTATTATTAAGTCGGGATTAGATGGGCTTTCTATCATTAAAATGCTAGGGGGTTTGTCACTTAGTTTCACGCCTCTTATTTTCCCGATTTCATTTTTATTTTCTTTGCTTACAGTTTTTGGTCGAATGTCCTCTGATCGTGAAATGGTGGCCATGCAGGCTATGGGGCATTCTCCGAAGCGATTGCTTCGACCCTGTATGCAGTTTGGTGCGCTTGTGAGTTTGTTTACAATTCTTTGTGGATTTTTCTTAGCTCCACTTGGAAATCGTGCTTTCGAAGCTGTTATTGATGAAGCTTTTAATAAGAAAGTTACGAGCGTTATTCGCGCCGGAACTTTTGCCGAAGGCTTTTTAAATATGGTTTTATTCGTAGACGAAGTTGACCCTAGTGGGCTTTTGCACAGAGTTTTTTTGCACGATGAGAAATCTTTTGCCAATGAAGTTACAATTTCTTCTAAAACTGGAGAGTGGATTCCTGCTGGCAAAGATGGATGGGCACAATTGCGATTGAAAAATGGAGTCCTTATTTCTAAAAAAGAGGATCAACAAAGTGTTAGGCGTATTTTGTTCGATGAATATGTTATCAATGCTGATTTTTCTCAAGAAGCGGGGCGTAGCCGAGACTCTCCTCCAAGCTTGTCGTTGGCAGGATTAATTAAGCATCGCAGAAGTGAGCTGGATAATCCTGAGGGTGATCCTCGAAACATCTATGTTGAAATGGCGCGACGCTTAGCCATCGCATTTGTATGTTTCTTATTTGTGCCACTAACTTTTTCTTTAAGTGTAAATAACCAACGGACAGCCAAGAATCGCACAGTGGCCTATGGCATTAGTATTCTCATTCTGTACTGGACCTTTTATTTTTCAATTGTGACATGGGCTATTAAAACACATCTTCCCATGGCCAGAAATGAGTTGTTTTGCTGGTTAGTTGTTTGGATACCTAATATTTTGATAGCTTTTGCAGCCCGCTACTTTTACTTATGGAGATTTAGTCCAGAAAAAAATTGGAAACGCAGTCACGAAATTCAAAATTCATAAGTTTTTTCAACATCGACTTATTATTCTATTGAGCATTTCAAGAGATGATAAGTGTGAATATCTTCTACGCCTCTAAAAAGCGATTGCGAAAATCTACAATTGGCGGGGATTTTGCTGAGATCGTCGAGTAAAATCCAGTAATTTTTTGTTCCTTGGGGGATTTGGTAGCGTTCTTCAATGGTGAATTGTGATTTTCGAGAGCCACCTTCGTTCCAAATTTTTAAACGTTCACCGAGGCTTTCATCGGCGGCCGCAATGGAATCAAAAAACAATAATGGCGATAAAACTTGATATCGATCGACAAGAATGGGTGCTTGATCGTCTCTTGAGGCCTCAAATACAAACTCTCTAAAGCGCTTCCATCCTCGGAATTCATTAATCCGTGAAGGTTTCGAAAGTTTTTCAGAAATTCTTGGGTAAGATTTTTCAAAGATGGGAGCAAAAAGAGCACCGTTTATTAAAATAATAAGACCTAGAAAAATAGTTAAAAAATTTGAAATACTTAAATAACTTAATTGGATGGCTTTTCTACTTAAGTCACTAATGACAATGACTAAAGCGGGAATGGCTCCTACAAGAGCCCAATTGGCTTCGGCGGGTCTTCTTAGGGCTCCAATTGAAAAAAATATGAGAGGAGCTATAGTCCAAAGAATGAGCCAAGCTCTTCTGCGAAGTTTTCCAATAGAAAAATAAATTAAATAAAGAATAACTAAGGGGCCCCATAATACAAATTGTGCAAGAATGAGGTCTCCTACTCTCGACCATTCTACGGGACTATTGAATGGATTCATTCCATTTTGAAATTGAAAGAAAATACCAATTCCTTTTTTTGCAGCGGTGCTAATGGTCCAGTAAAAATAGGGAAGGCATAAAATGAGAGCTGTGAGTCCTGAGCCGAGTGTGTTCCAAAGTCCGGCGCCACTGAGAGCATAGAGAAAGATCAAAAGTATGGCTGTGAATTTTGAATAGGCCGCAAAGGCTAAGGCAAATCCCATAAATAAACAATGTTTCAATGAAAAAGGTGTGATTTCATCGGGAGCAGCGTCTTTGGGTCTGAGTTTTCGAACTTTCATGGTTCCGTATAAACAAAGAACCCATCCAAAGAAAAATACACTATCAGGAGTGATGATGTGAGGTCCTAGGCAAAAAATTGGAGTGCTGAGTATGGCGAGACCTTGAGTAAAGCTGACGAGTCGCCTTTGGTATAGGCGAATACTTAATCCTAAAAAATAGGGGGTCAGCACAGTGCTGAAAAAGTAGGGAAGCCAGCGAAACGAAATTTGTAGCCAAAATTCATCTTTTGGAAAACTTTGACCACTGAAAAGACAAAAAGTTTTTTGTCCTAAGGCAATAATCCAGGCAATCATCGGCGGATGATCGAAGTAGCCCATATGTAAATTCTGAGCCCAGGTCCAATAATAGGCTTCGTCGGGATGTATTCCGCTAAAAGTCGAAAGCCATAAGCGAATGACGTAACAAATTAAAAGTAGAAGAACGTATATGCTCAAAGGATGTCTCTCCAAGTAAGCACGAGATCTCGTGCTGCCTTGGTTTCATTGATCCTAGAGTAGGGCATTTGCTTGGGAGCTCCTTCAAAGTGTTTGGCAAATGCGTTGTCTTCTTCGGCTTCTTTTGAAATCTGAATCATTTTTGTGCAGAAATCTTCTACGCTATCGAGTGACTCAGTTTCTGTGGGTTCAATCATGAGGGCTCCATCTACGATCAAGGGAAAATAAACGGTTGGGGGATGGTAGCCTAAGTCTATCAAGCGTTTTGCGATGTCGAGGGTTTTAATGCCGAATTTTTTTTGTTTTTTATCTGTAAAAATCACTTCGTGCATACAAGCGCGATCATAAGCAATGTCATAATAGGGTTTGAGTCTGACTCGAATATAGTTTGCCAATAATATAGCGTCTCTTCCGACTTTATGAAGACCTTCAGAGCCTAGTTCGAGAATGTAAGTGAGTGATCTCAGCATCATTAAAAAATGACCATTGTAATCTTTAATTCTTCCTACGCTTTTAGCTCTAGAAAAATCAGTAAAAAACTTTCCATTATTGTCTTTTTCAATAGTTGGATTGGGGAGATAGGCTTCTAAAGAAGCTGCAACACCAACGGCACCGCAACCGGGGCCGCCTCCACCGTGAGGAGTTGTAAATGTTTTATGTTGATTAAAGTGCATGACATCAATGCCGAGATCTCCAGGGCGCGCTACACCCAAAAGAGCGTTCATATTAGCGCCATCACAATAAACGAGAGCTCCACGAGAATGAAGAAGATCTGTTATAGCTTTTATTTCTGACTCAAAAATTCCAACAGTGTTGGGATTGGTCACCATGAGTGCGGCGATGTCTCCATTTTTTGAGAGTTCATCGATATCATGAATGCTGAGGATTCCTTTATCAGTAGCAGGAACGGGAACAACTTCATAGCCACAAAGGGTTGCAGTGGCACAGTTGGTTCCATGGGCGGATTCAGGAATGAGAATTTTTTTGAAATTCTGTCCACGTTCTTCGTGATAGGCGCGAATCATCCGAACGCCAAGATATTCTCCTTGTGCGCCAGCGGCGGGCTGAAGGCTGACTCTTTTGAAACCACTGATCTCACTTAAGAGTTTTTCCAAACTAAAAATGGCTTCAAGAGCACCTTGTGCAAGTTCGTCAGGAGTTCGTGGATGTAATCTTAAAAAATTAGAATGTGAACTTGTGTATTCGTTAATTCTTGGGTTGTACTTCATAGTACAAGAACCAAGAGGATACATGCCTCCGTCGATGGAGTAGTTGAGTTGGGAAAGTCGGGTGTAGTGACGAACGACACCGAGTTCGGAGAGCTCGGGAAGTCGCAACGATTTTTTGCGTTTGAGTTTGTCTGGAATAGAAGAGGGTGACGCTACATCGCAACGTTTTAAACTATATCCTTTGTGCCCATCTTTTGAGTTTTCAATGCTGAGAGATGTTCGTAATGGCCAGCTCATGAATTCCTTCACTTTCAATTTAAAAATGGCGACTTAAAAAATCTGCCAATTTGTCTAAGTTATTTTTGGAGTGTCGTTCTGTGATTGCAATTGTTAAAAGAAGATTGTTTGAATTGAGGGATATGGGTTCTTTATTAAAGACTCCACAGATAAGGCCTTCGTTAAAAGAATCCTTTTCAAAGTTCTTTATTTGATCTTCAGTCAAAGTTCCAATCATGAGGCTAATCTCATTGAGTGCACTTCCCTGAATGATCTTTCCCTTTTTGAGCTTTGACTCGATAGATTTTTGAAAATATTCGAGCTTAGCTCTAAGGGTTTGTGAAAGCTCTAAGAGTCCTTGTGGGCCCATGAGAGTCGTATACATGGCTGCTCTTAGGGCCATGAGGTTTTGATTGGAGCAGATATTGCTGGTCGCTTTCTCTCTTCGAATATGTTGTTCGCGAGTTGATAGAGTGATGCAAAAAGCTCTTTGTCCTTTAGAGTCCTCAGTGAGGCCAACAAGTCTTCCCGGAAGTTGCCGAACATCGGATTTTTTACAACACAAGAGACCGAGGTATGGGCCTCCGAAACCAACAGGAATGCCAAGGGCTTGGCCTTCTCCGGAAACAATATCAATTCCGGCCTCACCAGGAGAAGCAAATTCTGTAAGTGAATGAATCTGGAAAGTTGAGGCAATGGATTTAGTTTTTAATTTTTGAGCGCTTTTGACGGCTTCAGCCCAATCCTCAATCAATCCCCATTTGTTAGGAGACTGAAGTGCGACTCCAAGAATATTTTGGGTGTCGTTATAATCAAGGGTGTTTTCTGTGGAAAGATAAGTTTTTGAGTCGGCTTTCCAAATATGAATTTGTATATTCAGAGGTTCAAGATAAGTTTTCAAAAGTTCTAAGGTTGATGGATAAGTTCCTTCACTGACAAGTATCACTCCCTTTTCTTTCTTCTGAAGGCGAGCGCTCATAAGAATTGCTTCAAGAAGAGCTGTCGATCCATCGTATAGAGAGGCGTTAGAGATTTCCATTCCTGTGATTTCAGCAATCAAGGATTGAAATTCAAAAATACTTTGAAGGGTTCCCTGAGAAATTTCAGGTTGGTAAGGAGTGTAGGCCGTGAGAAATTCTCCGCGGTTAATGAGTTGATCAATCACCTTAGGCCAAGTGTGATCGTAGGCGCCTTGTCCTAAGAAAGAAATCATTTGCGCTGCTTTGATGTTTGCGGCGTAGCTTTCAAAAGTTTCTATGAGCTCTTCTTCGCTCTGAGCGACACCTGTTTTAAGGTTTCCTTTAAGGCGTAGATCAGGGGGAACACTGTCTAGCAAATCTGAAAAGTTTTTCACTCCACAGTCATTAAGTATTTTTTTTTCTTCAGATGGGGTCAGTGGCAGATAGCGCATTCGCGTCTCCTGTTTTTTAGTGTGCGTGTTGTGAATAAGCTTCAGGACTTAACAGAGCATTCCAATCGGCTTCGTTTTCCATTTCAATTTCCACTAACCAAGCTTTCCCAAAAGAATCTGTATTGAGCAAAGAAGGTTCATCGCAAAGAGAGCTGTTAGCAGCCGTGATTTTTCCACTTACTGGAG